>NZ_JBOBDO010000014.1:0-150534 GCF_050586665.1 Pseudomonas sp. ES4
AGCTGCTACAGGGTTATGTCGCTGCTTAACAGGATGTTTATGAACACTGATGCTTTCGCGCCACTGCAACTTCTCGCTGCACAACTGCTGCCCCACGCGCTGGAGCCGTCGGAAGATGGTGCCCATGATCTTTCGCACTTGCAGCGGGTCTGGCACAACGTGCGTACGCTTCACGCTGAAGAAGGTGGCGATCTTGAGGTGCTGCTCGCGGCCGTGCTTTTGCATGATTGCGTGGCGGTAGAGAAGAACTCACCGCTGCGTTCTCAGGCGTCGCGGCTGGCCGCCGGGAAGGCATCGAAATTGTTGGTGGACATGGCCTGGCCAGACGCAAAAGTCAGCGCAGTTGCCCATGCCATCGAAGCGCACAGTTTTTCCGCCAACATCGCGCCAACCACGCTCGAAGCGAAAATCATCCAGGACGCCGACCGCCTCGATTCCCTCGGCATGCTCGGCGTGGCGCGGACCTTTTACATCGCCGGACGTATAGGTAGCGCTTTGTACGACCCAGAGGATCCCGAGGCGAAGGACCGGGAATACGATGACAAACGTTTTTGCCTCGACCATTTCCAGACCAAACTGCTGCACCTGGCGGATGGGTTCCAGACGACCACCGGCCAAACTCTGGCGCATATTCGTCACGAGCGCCTGAAGGGCTTCATGGAGCTGTTCAAGGAAGAAATCGGCGTCTGCTGAAGGCCTTACTCCGGCCAACACTAACCCTGAAATCAATAACCTCAGACCTAACATCGACGCCTTGCGTGATAGATAGATGAAGCTCTCTTCTATCGGGTCAAGGAACTGCGTCATGCCTAGCGCAACACCCCAAGTCTCCAGCAGGTTGTTCGGCCTGTTTTGCCTGGCCAGCTATTTGCTGTCGCTGTCCTATGGCTCGACCTTTTTGCTGTCGCTGTTGATCGGTGCCCGCGGCGGTAACGAGCACGATGCCGGCAGTGTGATTTCGGCGGCGATGCTCAGTACGTTTGCAGCGGTGATCGTCTCCGGCCACTTGTCCGATTTGCTCGGCGCGGCGCGCTCGATTGCGCTGTTCGGCATTCTGCTGGTGGCCGCCAGCCTGGGCTTTGCCCTGGCGCCAGGCTTCGGCAATCTGCTGTTGTTTTTCGGGCTATTGCTGGGGCTGGGTTGGGGCGTGTTCTACACCCTCGGGCCGATCATCGTGGCGAGTCTGGTAACGCCTGCCCAACGCGCGAAATACTTTGCCCTGTTGTCGGGCAGCATGATGACCGGGATCGGCAGCGGCCCCTTGTTAGGCCGCGCCGCCAGTGCCCTCGGGTATCCGGTGACCGCGGCGTTTTACCTCGCGGCACTGGCCAGCCTGATCGGCGTATTACTGTTCTGGCGGTTGGATTCGCAGCTGAAAAAAGCGCCGGCCCACTCGGCAGCGGTGTCGCGAATTTCCTGGCGGGCAGCGGCGCAAGTGCTGTCGTCCAAAGCGGTATTCCCGATCATCATGGTCGGGCTTGGCGGTTGCGTTTTCGGCGGTCTGTCGAGTTTTCAAACCAGCTACGCTGCCGCGCGTTCACTCGACTATTCACTGTTCTTCCTCGGTTTCATGGGCGCTGCGATCAGCAGCCGCATGCTGATCGCCGGTTTCGTGGTCAAGCGCGACCCGTTCCGGGCGTCCTGCCTGCTGTCGGGCTTGATGATGGGTTCGATCCTGATGTTCGGGTTTGTCGTCGACGACGGATTCAGCTACGTGCTGGCGGCGGTGATGCTCGGGGTCGGTTACGGGCTGACCTATTCGGTGATCAACGGCCTGGCGGCCAACGAGACGCCGAACGGCACCACCGCGCAATCCTTGCTGCTGTTCAGCCTGTCCTACTTTATCGGCGTGTTTGGCTTTCCGTTGCTGGCCGGGAAAATCATCGTGGAACATGGGATGGCGACGCTGTTGCTCACGGTGTTGGCGGTTGCTGTACTGAATTGGCTGATCAGCGTCGGCCGGCTGGCCTGGCGCCGAGCCGTTACCCGCAAAGTGTTGCAGCAGACCTAGACCGTTCGTCGTTCATCAGGCACCAATCCAAATCGGGGGCGGACCAACTCAGGTAAGGACTCTATTAAATGGACCTATCCACACCCATCAAGAGGTAACCATGAACGTTGATAAAAACCTTGAGAAAGAAGTCCTGACCCGTCTGCTGCATGCCCATCCAAACGGTTTGGGCAAGGAGGTCCTGGACAATTACCGGGGGGAGAGAGTCGTGGCCAGCACCCTCGCCACGCTGCAGGATCGTGGATTGATCCAGCATGGTCATGTGATCTGCAACGAAGAGGGTGAGCATTCTTTGAATCTACCGATCAAGCTTAGTGCCGCAGGGGTTGAAGTGGCCCGCAAGCTGGACGTTTAGCAAGACGAATCAGATCGCAGTCGTGCGCGGCTGCGACCGTTTGACAGACTCTACAAGCAGCAGGAGAAATCCCATGCCTCGTGGAAGCAAAGACAAATACACCGCCGAGCAGAAACGCAAGGCCGAACACATCGAAGAAAGCTACGAGAACAAAGGTGTCTCGAAAGAAGAAGCCGAAGCCCGGGCCTGGGCGACCGTCAACAAGCAGTCGGGAGGCGGTGAGCGCAAAGGTGGGTCCGGACGCAAGAAACTGGCGAGTGCCAAGGCCGAAGATCGCCAGGAATCAGCTCGTCGTGCGGTGGCCAGCCGTGAAGGTCATTCGCGTAACAGCAAGGCTTCGCGCGAAACCCAGACCGTCGACAGCTTGATGAAAGAAGCCCGGGCGAAGAAGATTCCGGGTAGATCGAGCATGCGCAAGCAGGAGTTGATCGAGGCGTTGCGCAAGGCTGGGTAAGGTCAGGGTTTTTTGTTGAATTGGATGGCCCCATCGCGAGCAGGCTCACTCCCACACTGGATCTGTGAACGACACAAACCCCCTGTAGGAGCGAGCCTGCTCCGGGCGGCGTTCCGACGATGGCGGCCGATCAGGCACCGAACGTCCGGCTGATTAACGCATACACCTCAGCCGACCCCGGCGAAGTCGCCGGCCCCCATCGAGTCACCGCCAATGCCGCCGCCGCATTGGCCCGCCGTGCTGCTTCAAACGGTACCAATCCTTGCGCCAACCCAGCCACAAATACCCCGGCATGCGCATCCCCCGCGCCATTGCTGTCCACCGCCTCGACCTTGAATCCCGGCACGTGCTGGCAGTCTCCACGCTGGTTGATCCAGCACCCCTGCGGGCCGTCACGCACCACTATCAACACGTTGGCCGGCAGATGATCGGCCAACCGGTTCAAGGCTTCGACAATGTCCGACGCACCAGTAAACTTCAGCGCCTCGACGCTGTTGCTGGTCCACAGATCGATGCGCGCCAGCAAGGCTTGCATCAACGGCTCATCCGGCGAATCCACCAGCGGGCCCGGATCGAACACCACGTTGATCCCTCGCGGCAAATCCAGCACCCAATCCACCAGCGCCTGGGCTTTGCCGCCATGCAGCAGGCTGTAGCCGCTGACGTAGACATAGTCACCCGCCTCGGCCGGCACGCTGGCCAGATCCTCGGCCGTCAGCTCACCTTCGGCACCGATATAGGAAATGAAACTGCGCTCCGCCGAGGCTTCGGTCAACGCGACGCACAATCCCGTATCCCGTTCGGCGCGGTGAGTGATGCCAATCCGAATGCCTTCAGCCTTCATCGCTTCACGCGCCAGATCACCAAAACGCCCGGTGCCGTGACGACCGAGGTAAACCACCGGCAAGCCATTGCGCTGGGCAGCAGCCATCACATTGAAGCCGCCGCCAGCCTCGAAACTGGCAGATTGCGCCAGCACGTCACCGCCCGAATGCGGCAGTTTATCCACGGCCATGACCAGGTCGATCATGACCTGGCCGGTGTGCAGCAATCTAGGCATGAGCATTCTCAACTAACGCGGCGCGACGATCCTTGGCGCCGCCGAGTACACAGTAAATGCCACCGGCCACCAGGAACGTCACGATCCAGCCGAGGCCGTTATGACCCAGCCAGGAGTCGGACAGGAAGCCGCGGAACCACACGGTTTGTTCGGTCGTGCCTATGGTGGTGAAACTGAAGCCCAGCACGATTGCCAGCGCCCACGCACCAAAGGCGCGCCACTCGACACCGCCGCTGTACCAGTAAGCGCTGCTCGGGCTGACGTCCAGCAGGTCTTTGGGGCTGTAGTAATGACGATGGATCAGGTCAACGACGAAGATCCCGACCCACGCGGTGATCGGCACCGCCAGCAGTGAAATGAAAGTAATGAACGGGCCGTAGAAACTGTCGGCGATCAGCATGAAATAGATTGAACCGGCAAAAATCGCAACGATATCGACGACCACCGCGTAAACACGTTTGACCTTCAGGCCAAGGGTCAGCGTGGTCAAACCGGCCGAGTACACCGACAGGTTGTTCGACAGCAGCAACCCGCCGAACGCGGTGATCAGGTACGGCACGGCCATCCAGGTCGGCAGCATGTCGCGGATCGCGATGATCGGGTCGGTGGCCGAGGCCAGGTCATTGTTGCCCACTGACAGCAGGCCGCCGAGGGTGATCAGCAGCACCAGCGGAATCCCCGCACCAAACGCTGCCGACGCCACCAGGCGCACGGCTTTGACGCTGCGGTGCTGGTAGCGCGACATGTCGGCACCAGCGTTGGCCCAACCGATCCCGGTGCCGGCGGCCATGGTGCCGATGCCGATGATCATTGCGCTCAACGGTGCCGGCGTGGCGTTGAACACCGCGCTCCAGTCGATGGTGGCGCAGAGAAAGCCGCCGACCAGAATGTTCAGCGCACCGAACACGTAGGTTGCCCACTTCTGGATCACCAGCAAGGTGGCGTGACCGAGACCCGACACCGAGAGGGTCAGCAGCACGAAAATCGCAATGAAGATCAACGTCAGCACGGGTGCGCTTTTGGCTTCCACCGGCGAGCCGAACAGGATCGAGCACAGCGACAGCAACACGAACGCGGCGGTGGTGGTGTTGACGGTTTCCCAGCCCAGACGCGACATCAGCGAGACCAGGGTCGGGCCGATGTTGCCGCGTACACCGAAAATCGCTCGCGACAACGTCAGGCTCGGGGCGCGACCACGGCGACCGGCAATGGAGATGATCCCGACCACCGCGAAGGAACCGGCGGCGCCGAGGATCGCGACGATGATCGCCTGCCAGATCGCCAAGCCGCGAAAGGCTACAAGGGTTGCGCCCAGCGGCAGGCCGAGGATGGAGATGTTGGCCGCAAACCAGACCCAGAACAGCTGCAACGGATAACCGTTGCACTCCGCTTCCGGCACCGGCTCGATGCCTCGGGTTTCCAGTTGCCCGGCACTTTGCCCGGTGTTCGATGAACTCATGTGAAATGCTCCTGTTGCCTTTGTTGTGGTTGTGGGCAATTGCGGAAGACGACATAACATTTCGGCGGTCCTGGCCGTGTTTGTGCTTTCCGTTGCGGGTTATCAAATCAAGCAGGCGGCGCGCTCATCGCGAGCAGGCTCACTCCCACAGGTACGGCGTGTACCTCAAGGTTTGCACTATCCCTGTGGGAGCGAGCCTGCTCGCGATGGCGCCAGTGCTGTCAACGCAAGGCCAAGAGCCCCTGCACCAACGGTTCCAGCTCCAGGTCATTGACAGCTTTGACCTTGTCGATCATCGCCGCCGGCCAGCTCTCAAGACCCAGGCAGGCCCCAAGCATGGCGCCGAGAATCGCCGCGATGGTGTCCGTGTCGCCGCCAAGGCTCGCGGCCATGCACAGCGCTTCGAACGCGTTCATTTCACCAATGGCCACTTGCTGGGCCAGGGCAAACGAGACCACCACCGATTCCTGTGAAGCCACAGATGTACCGATCACGTCGTACATCAAATCCGCCAGCAGTGCCTTGTCGCTGTCGACACTGATGGTCCGCGCCCAACTGATGCGCGAGGCGATGCGTCCGCCCGCCACCCAGTTACCGTGGCATTCAGCTTGCAGAGCGATTTGCTGGCCGAGGTTCAATGCTTCGCCCAGGTCCATGCCGTTGATACCGGCCGAGACCACCGCCGCTACTGCCGCCGCGCTGGAAATGCCCAGCGTGGTGTTGTGGGTGACCTGGCAAGCCTGCACGACAGCGTTGATGAATTGCTCAGGCTTGGCGACATCCGCCGCAATCCCCACCGGCGTGATGCGCATCGCCGCGCCATTGGTGGTGCCGTAGCGCCCCGCTTCTTCCGGCGAGTGGCCGGCGAGGATCATCTCGATGGCACGTTTGGTCGAAGGGCCGAGCAAGTCTTGCGAGCCCTTGGCCTGCATCGCCGCTTCCCATTCGATCAGCCGTTGGGCGAGCAGCGCCGGTTCGATCCGGCCCTCTCCCTCAACCAGCAGTTGGCCAACCAGAATCGCCTGTTCGGTGTCATCGGTGATCGAGCCTTTGAGCATGTTGGCGGCGATCGGTTGATCGGGGCCTGCGTCTTCCAGGCCAGTGATTTCGCCGAAGCGCACCTTGATCTCGGCACGGCTCAGGGATTGGGTCGGCATGCCCAGCGCATCGCCCAGGGCCAGTCCATAGAACGCGCCCAATGCACGATTGAGCTCGGTCACTTTGACTCTCCAAACTGCAGGTGCAGGCGAAAATGCACCGGGTCGAGCAAGCTTTCGACCTGTTCCATGAAGCGGTTTTTCCGGTCGTAGGTGGTGCGCAACGCCTTGAGGAACACCGTGCCCTCCGGACGACCGAGCAGTTCGGCGTCTTCGGCGTTCAACGGTTCGGCGCCGATCCATTGATCGCCGCGCTCGCCGATATAGCCGTAGGCGGCCAGGGTGATGGTCAGGGAGTTGTCGATAAGGCCGACCCGCGGCAGGCTTTCCAGGCCTCCGGTGGCGGGCATCAATGAGCGTTCAAGGGAGACCAGCTTGCCTTCGTTGGAACGACGGCGACGGTCGAGGGTGATGAATTGGTCGGTGCCGAAACGCGGCAACAGGTCAGGACGGGTGACCGCCTCCAGCCGCAGCACTTCGGTATTGATCAGCGCCCCGCTGTCGGCCAGGGCCTGGGCCCAGCCGCTGCGTTGATCGAGCACCACGCCGTCGAAGGTGACGATGGAGCCCACCCCGCTTTGCGTCGCGATGTAGTTGCGCCGTTTCAACTCAGCCAGGGCTTCGCGCAGCGTGCCGCGGCTGACTTTGAATTCTTGAGCCAATTGATGCTCGCCCGGCAACAGAAAACCGTCCTCCATGAGGCCGCTTTCGATGCGCCGGATGAGTTCGTCGACCACCCGTTGTTTCTTGTCAAATCGTACCTGTCTAATCATGTACAAAGAGATACTCGAAACGGGCTGGGGCGAGCAAGGAATATTTAGGGGAAATGACGGAAGGAATTACACATGATCGTTCCCACGCTCCGCGTGGGAATGCAGCCCGGGACGCTCCGCGTCCTGCCGAAGCGGACGCGGAGCGTCCATTGAGGCATTCCCACGCGGAGCGTGGGAACGATCAGTTAGCGGGGGGTTAGCGTTGTTTGAGGCGGTCGATCACTACGGCCAGCAGCAAGATCGAACCGCGAATCACATACTGGTAGAAGGTATCAATATTCTTCAGGTTCATCGCATTCTCGATGATCGCCAGAATCAGCACCCCGGCAATCACATGCCGGATCATGCCGATCCCGCCGCTCAACGACACCCCGCCCAACACGCACGCCGAGATCACCGTCAGCTCAAAACCCTGGCCAATCATCGGCTGGCCGGACGTCATGCGCGACGCCAGGATCACCCCGGCCAACGCCCCGATCAACCCGTGCACGGCAAAGATAATGATCTTGGTCCGGTCAACGTTCACCCCGGCCAGCAACGCCGCTTCCTGGTTGCCGCCGATGGCCATGGTGTTGCGCCCGTAGGTGGTGTAATTCAGCAGCCAGCCGAAAAACAGAAAGCAGACGATGGTGATCAGGATCGGCACCGGCACACCCAACAACTGGCCATTACCGAAGACGAAGAACTGCTCCTGCGACACGCCGACCGCTTTGCCGTTGGCGAAGATGTAAGCCAGGCCGCGAACGATCTGCATGGTCGCCAGCGTGGTAATCAACGCATTGACCCGCAGCTTGGCGATCACGATGCCGTTGATCAACCCGACGATCAGCCCCATGAACAGCGCCGCCACCACACCGAGAAACACGCTGTCGGTGTCGCGCATCACCACCGCTGCAACCACGCCGGCGCAGGCAATCACCGAGCCCACCGACAAATCGAAATGCCCGGACGCCAGGCAATACAACATGGTGCAAGCGGCAATCCCTGTCGTCGAAATCGCCAGGCCCAGGCCGCGCATGTTCAGTGGTGAGAGGAAGTTGTCGATCAGCAAGGTGCAGAGCACGAAGATCCCGACGGCCGCCAGCAGCATCACCCAGTCATCGAGAAAGCGCCGCAGATCCAGAGGTTTGCGCTGGGTGGGCAAAGCGTTGTTTTGAATTGTCATAGTCACCTCTCAGTTCGCCACGCCGTCAGCGCGTTGGCGCGGCAAAGCCAGTTGCAGCAGGTTGGATTCATTGGCCTCTGCGCGAGACAACTCGCCGCGCATCGCGCCTTCGCAGAGCACCAGGATGCGGTCGGAAATACCCATCACTTCCATCAGGTCGCTGGAGACCACGATCACCGCGATGCCGCTGGCGGCCAGGTTGTGGATGATCTGGTAGATCTCGGCTTTGGCGCCGATGTCGATGCCGCGAGTCGGTTCGTCGAGCAGCAGCACTTTCATCGGCATCGACAACCAGCGGCCGAGAATGGCCTTCTGCTGATTGCCGCCGGACAGGTACATGATTTTCTGCGCCGCGTTGGGCGTCTTCACTTTCAGCGCCTTGATCTGCTTGTCGGCGTTGTCCTTCTCCCACAAGCCGCGCAACAGGCAGCCGAAGGTGGTGTGGGTGCCGCGGGCGCTGATGTTGATGTTTTCGGCGACGCTGGCGAGCGGCAGAATCCCCTCTTTCTTGCGGTCCTCGGGGCATAGCAGAATCCCCGCGGCAATCGCATCGCGGGGTGAACGCAGCTTCAGTTCATGACCGCGCAATTCCAGGCGTCCGGCGGTGTTGCGCTCAAGCCCGCTGAGCATGCGGAACAGCTCGGTGCGACCGGCGCCGACCAAACCGAACAGCCCGAGAATCTCGCCTTTGTGCACCTCGAAACTCACCGGCTCACGCAAACCCGGCCCCAGCAAACCGTCGACCTTGAGCGCCACCGCGCCACGCTGACGGTGGCGGTAATCGTAGATGTCCTGAATGTCGCGACCGACCATGCAGGTCACCAACTGATCGTGAGTCAGTTCGCTCATGTCTTCGAACGTGCGCACGAAGCGGCCATCCTTGAACACCGTCACCGCGTTGCAGATGCGGAACACTTCTTCCATGCGATGGGAGACATAAAGCACCACTTTGCCTTCGTCGCGCAGGCGACCGATGATCGCCATCAACCGATCGATTTCACGCGCTGACAGGCTGCTGGTCGGTTCGTCAAACGCGATCACATGCGCACCACGGGACAAGGCCTTGGCGATTTCCACCAGTTGCCGCTGACCGAGGGACAGGCGCCCTACTTTCTCTTGCGGATCGATTTCATCGGCCAGGCCTTTGAGACAGGCCAATGCCTGTTGCCGCAACGCACCGCGATTGATCAGGCCGAAACTGGCCGGCAGATGACCAAGGAACAGGTTCTCTGCCACGGTCATTTCCGGGACCAGGTGCAGCTCTTGATGGATCACGGCGACGCCACTGCCGATGCTGTCGGCGGTGGACTTGAAGACCATCACCTGTTCGCCGATCTGCAGATCGCCGCTGCTGGGGGTGTAAGCCCCGCCGAGGATTTTCAGCAGGGTCGATTTGCCGGCGCCGTTCTCGCCCATCAAGGCGTGAACCTGGCCCGGATGGGCGACGAAGCTGATGCCATCCAGCGCCTTCACCCCGGGAAAGGTCTTGCCGATCCCGTTGAAGCGCAAGCTGCCGCCGGTATTGTGTTGTTGTATTTTTGATTGCGCGTGCATAACCCACCTCTTCACACAGATCAGGCAGCCCCGTCGCCAGGGCCACCGATGAAATCAACCGCGCCTCAGTTCCAGAGGCCGATCTTTTCCAGTTCCTGCTTGAAGTTCTCGCGAGTGATCAGCGTTACGTCGTCCATCGCGGTGTACTTCGGCGGTTCTTTGCCGGTGGTGACCCACTCGTACATCATGCTGGCGGTGTTGTAGCCCTCGATGTGCGGGCTCGGCAGCATCGAGCCGAAGAAGCCGCTGTTGGCCTTCTTCAATTCGCCAATGGCGTCAGTGCCGTTGATGCCGATGCCGATCACGTTGGCCGCGGCAAAACCGGCGCTCTCGGTGGCGCGCACGCCGCCCAGCACGGTGTTGTCGTTCATGCCGCCGATGATCAGGTTTTTCGCCGCGCTCGGCAGTTTCACCAGTGCCGAATTGGTGGCGTCCATGCTGCCGGGTACGTCGAGGGTTTTCAGCGCCGAGAACAGGATGTGGTCTTTCGGCATGCCGGCGTCTTCCAGCGCTTTGACCGAACCGTCGGTGCGTTTCTTGCCGGTGTCGAGTTCGTTGAAGGTGTTGATCACCGCGTAGGTATCTTTCCAGTCCCAGCCACGTTTCTTCGCTTCAGTGGCCATGGCGTTGCCCTGTTTCTGGCCGACTTCGAACGCGGCCATGCCGAGGTACGGAACGTCTTCCATGAACTTGCCGCTGGCATCGACGAAGCGGTCATCGACGGCGATGACTTTCAAACCGTTGAGCTTGGCCTTGGCCATGATCGCCGGGCCCAGGGACACGTCTGGCGGGCAGATCACAAAGCCCTTGGCGCCGTTGGCGGCGAGGCTGTCAATGGCCGAGAGGGTTTTCTCGCCATCCGGCACGGCGATCTTGATGACGGTGAAGCCCCTCTCTTTCCCGGCCTTTTCGGCAAATGCCCATTCGGTCTGGAACCAGGGCTCTTCCGCCTGCTTGACCAGAAAACCGATCTTCACTTCCTCGGCCGCCAGCAACGAACTGCTCAGGCTGACCGCGGTGACCGCCAAAGCGGCACAGCACAGGGAACGGATCCCACGACGACGATTCATAAGCTGACTCCTTGTTATTTTTTTTGAGCGTTATTTGAAAGCCAATCAAACTGTGCAGCTAATAGTCATATCGTATGATGATTGTATTTCAGGCGTAGTTCCGCGCCTGAAATCCGATTGACTCAGTCGTGGTACATGACCGAGCGACCGCCATCGATGGTGATGCACGAGGCATTGATGAACGGCGCTTCATCGCTGGCCAGGAAAACGGCGGTCATGGCGACTTCGATCGGCTGACCGATACGACGTGGCGGGTGCAGATCGAACGCGCGCTGTCGCTCGGCATGCGGGTCGGCAAAACCGTTCCAGTAATCGACGTTCAATTGGGTTTCGATGTAACCCGGCGCGATGGCGTTGACGCGAATGCCCTTCGGCGCGTACTCGATGCCCAGGGCGCGGGTCAGGCCGAGCAAACCGTGCTTGGCCACCGGGTACGGGAAGCAACCGGGAATGATGTGAGTGGAATGGGTCGAGGCGATGTTGATGATGCTGCCAATGCCTTGCTCGATCATCTGCGGCAGCACCGCTTTGCAACCGTACCAGGCGCCATCGAGGTCGATGGCGAAGCAACGACGCCAGTCTTCCTCGGTCATTTCCAGCGGATCGCGGAACACGTTGACCCCGGCGCAGTTGACCAGCACATCGATGCGACCGTGCAGCTCGATCGCCAGTCCGGCCATGGCGTGCAGGTCTTGCTGGTTGGAAACGTCAGCCTTGATTGCCTGCACATCAAAGCCTTTGTCCCGCCATTGAGCCGCGACTTTTTCGACTTTCTCACCCTGGATATCGCTGATGATCAGCTTGGCCTGCTGGGAAGCGAAGGTCGCGACAATCGCCTCGCCAATGCCCTGCGCAGCACCGGTCAGCAGCACCACCTTGTTTTTCAGGCGCTCACCCTTTGGTGGTTCGGGCACTGGTGGCAAGGAAAGAGGTTCAGCCATGGATCAAGACTCCTTTTTGAAGGCACGACAAAAACCGGGCATCTGTCGATGTCCGGTCAAAAGGCTTTTTGGAAAATCGCTGCATCACTTCACCTGTTTTGTTTTTTTAAGTGTGAGTGCGTGTAACTGATGGAGCCGACTATAAACCCGACCGCCAAATAATCTCAATATATAATTTTACATCCCATATTTTGGGATTTACCCCACAAACCGTGTGCAGGCCTTTCCGGGCACATCGACTCGAACCGACAGCAACGCCCCGTCCAACGGATGATTGAGCGGGCTCGCAGCGCTGGTGATGTACAGGGTTTTGAAGTCTTCACCGCCGAATACGCAACTGGTGGGACGGCTGACGGGCAGTTCAATCACGCGATCGACCTGCCCGTCCGGGGTCAGCCTGAGCACACAGCTGCCATTCCAGCGGGCGTTCCAGATATAACCTTCGGCATCCATTGCCGAGCCATCCGGCTCGCCGCGCTCATACGGCCCGAACCAGATGTGGGCCGGGTCGAGGCTGCCGTCGGTGCGGATGAAGTACTGGTAGAGCGTGTTGTCGAGGCTGTCACCGAAATAGACGGTGGTCCCGTCGTCGCTCCACAGCAATGTGTTAGGGATGCCCAACCCTCGAAGCAACGGCGTGACCCGAGCATCTCGATCGATGCGAAACAGGCCACCGGAACGCCGGACGATGGGCACATCTTCACCCTGCTCGCCAATGTTGTTCTGCATGGTGCCGAGCCAGAGCCGGCCCTGAGCATCGCATCGGGCTTCATTGGCGCGATTGCCGGGTTGCGGATCGGCGACGCAGAGCAAGGTCAATCGTGGCTCCAGGCCGGGGGAATCCAGATCGAGGCGATACACGCCGCTGTTCAACGTCACCAGCGCATCGCCGCTTTCGCAGGGAATGAAGGCGGACACATGCTCGGGCATCTGCCAGATCTGCACGTTGGCGCCGATCAGCCGCAGCGCCTGTTGACCGGCGATATCAACCCAGTACAGCGCCTGGGTCGGCGCATCCCAAAACGGACTTTCGCCCAATCGTGCCCGGTGCTCGGTAACCGCGGTCCATTCCATGAAACCTCCTGCGTTGTTCTTGTTTTTTTGTGGGAGCGAGCCTTCTCCGGGCGGCGTTCCGACGATAGCGGTGTAACAGTCAACATTGATGCTGAATGTAATGCCCCCATCGCGAGCAGGCTCACTCCCACAGGGTTTTGTATTGTCAGCTGGCCTTCTTGTCAGCCATGACTTGCGGGTAGAAGCGCTTGATGGCCAGGTCGGCATTATCGATCAGGGTCATGCAGGCCCAGACTCCCCGCGCGGCATCCCGGGCGGCGATGGCCTCAGCCATGTCTTTGTGAATCGGCAGCGTGCGGCGCAGTTCGTCCGGGTCGGCGGCGGACACTTCGAAGGACACCGCCAGCAGCGCGCCGAGGGCCGGGACCATTTGTTCGATAAATTGATTGTGGCTGGCAGCGAGGATGCACTCGTGGAAGAACTGGTCGGCACGGTTGTAATCGATACCGCTGTCCACTGCCCGCTCCAATGCGTTGTAAGCCTGAAGGATGGCGTGAACCTGCTCGACGGTAGCGCGCTCGCAAGCCCAGCGTACGGCCATGGGTTCGATGGTGCGGCGCAGGTCGAGCAAGTCGTCGACGAAGTTTTCCGGCAAGCCGCTGCGCGACAGCCAGCCTACGACTTGCGGATCGAAGAGGTTCCAGCGGCGCACCGGCAACACCCGCGTGCCGACCTTGGGCCCGACTTCGAGCATGCCCTTGGCGACCAGGGTTTTGATGGCTTCGCGGATTACGGTGCGGCTGACACCGAGCTGCTCGCCCAGGTCGGCCTCGACCTTGAGCGTCTCACCGGGTTTGACCTGCCCCGTGGCGATCCAGCAACCCAGCCAATCGACCGTCGACGCATGAAAACTGCTGGACATGGACACCTCGATTCAGGGACGGCAAAAAGCCGTTCGCGATAGGTGTCTACGCTAATCATCATACGATTGGGTGTCAATTTGAATTTTCAGCGCCAACACACATCAAGCATGCACAGTTTTTTTCTGTTTACGGCTCAAGCCCGATGGGGAAGAACTCGCCAGCGCTCCACACGCCTAACCAGCGTTGCCCGTCGATCTCACGGGTGACGGCCAGCTCCACCAGTTGGTAGAACACGTTGCGGTGGATCAGAGCTTCGAGGTTGGTGCGCACATGCACGTAGGGCGCAGGTTCTTGCGTGACCGGGTCGATCACCACACGCATGGGGTGCTCGGGACCGGCCTCGGCGGTCTCGTCAACATTGGTGGTGAAGCGCAGGACCTGGGTTTCACCCTCGCCTTCGACATCCACGGCAATCGCCACGAAGGGCGCATCGTCGACCTTGATGCCAACCTTCTCGACCGGGGTGATAAGGAAGTAATCGTCACCATCGCGGCGGATGATGGTGGAGAACAGCTTGACCATCGGCTTGCGCCCGATCGGCGTGCCCAGGTAGTACCAGGTGCCGTCACGGGCGATACGCATGTCGATGTCGCCGCAGAAATCGGGGTTCCACAGGTGGACCGGCGGCAAGCCTTTGGTTTTGGGGATTTGCCCCAACAGGTCGTTGGCTTTTTGCGGGCCACTCATGGCGTTCTCCTTTGAATTACTGGTCGCTGAGCCCCAGTAGGCTGCGCGCATATTGTTCCAGCGGCGGGCCCATCAGGTCTTCTGGCTTTTTGTCGTGGAACGTCAGTAAACCGCCACGACTCTTGATACGTGCAGTATCAATCAAATACTGGGTGCTGGTCTCGATCAACATGATCTGAATCACGCCACCATCGATACCGAGGCGATCCAGGGCTTCCTGATCGAGCCACTCGTCCGAGTTGCCGATACGGTCATCAGACTTGGCGAACCGGGTATAGAGCAGGTAATGGGCACCGGCGGCACGGGCTTCGCCCATGGCTTGATCAAGACCTTCCGGGGCACGGGCGCGGCGGACCATGGGGAAGTATTCGACAAAGCCATCGAAGGCGACTTCGGCAATCACGTTAGGTCGTGGGTAGGCAGTACTGCCTGGCGGCACAAAGGCGCCCTGGGCGATATAGACGAAAGAGTCCGGCTGGATGCGCAGGTTATTCACCCGGCGGCTGTCGCTATGGTCGAGCAGCCCCGCGTCGCTCATGTGGTAGCGAGTCCCTTCAGCCAGATCGCTGACATTCATGCAGCCACCAAGCGCCAAAACGGCCAGCAGCAAAACCAGGCTACGCATCCTACCCTCCAGAGGCCGGTGACGGAAAACCGGCGAATGGCCATGGGATGCAGCTTCCGCGCCAGCTCGGGAGAAACACAATCTCGTTGCAGCTGTCGAAGGACGCATTCGGTTTGTAGCAGCTGTCGAGCCTGCGAGGCTGCTGCTACAGGGATCGGGTTCAGCCGCCGATGATTTTCATGATGGTCGCGCCACCGGAGAACGCCACTTCCTGCTTATCGCCCAAGGCTTTCACCAGGAGTCTCTGTAAGGCGGGCAACGCTTGATGACGGGGCTTGTCCAGCAGGTCGCCGACATAGTGGCGGTTGCTCGACGACAGGCAGCCATGCAGCCAGCCCGTGGAGGACAGACGCAGCCGCGAACAGGTGCGGCAGAAAGGAACGCTTTCGTTGGCGATAACGCCGAAGTAGCCCTGCCCCGGAATTTCATAACGCACGGCGGTGGCATCTACCGGCGCATCGGCCTGCAGGTATTCGTAGCGCTCGCCGATCAGGCTCAGCAACTGCTGAAGGCTGACAAACTGCTGCAGGAAAGCATTGGAGTCGCTGGCCAGGTGGCCCATGCGCATCAACTCGATGAAGCGAAGCTCATAGCCGCGCTCCAGACAGTAATCGAGTAGCGGCATCACTTGATCGAGGTTCTGCCCACGCAGCGGCACCATATTGACCTTGATCTTCAAGCCGGCGGCGCTGGCTTGATCCATACCGTCGAGCACAGTCGCCAGATCGCCGCCACGGGCAATGCTGCGAAAAGCGCTCGCATCCAGGGTATCGAGGGAAACGTTTATGCGACGAATGCCGGCATCCACCAGCAGTGGCAGCTTTTTCGCCAGCAGCTGACCGTTGGTGGTCAGGCTGATGTCCGCCAGGCCCATCTGCCCGACAGCGGTCATGAAGGTTTCGAGTTTGGGGCTGACCAGCGGCTCGCCGCCGGTGATGCGCAAACGCTCAATGCCGGCAGCTTCAATCAGATAGGCCACGCCACGCGCCATGGCCTCGGCCGACAATTCATCCTGCGCAGCGACCAACCGTTTGCCGTTGGGCACGCAGTAGGTACAAGCGTAATTACAGGCTGAAGTCAGACTGATTCGCAAATTGCGAAAACGCCTGCCTTGACGGTCAACGATCATGGACTACTCCGGCGGAAGAATATTCGGACCGCTAAAACTTGACTCACAAATCAAGTTTTGGCAAGTCCTATGCCTGAGTATATTCCTGCGGTACTGCGCCACGTAGCGAAATCATGGCGCAATAAGGCAACTGAATGGTTCAGCTGCTCGGAGTGTCGGTATCGCGCTTGCGTTTGTTGCCCATGCGCACGCCGATGTCCATCAGGAACTGGAAGAAACCTTCCTGATCTTCTAGCACATTGCTCCAGAACGGCGAGTGATACAGCGCCACGGCGCCGTGCACCAGCGCCCAGGATGCGCAGTAATGGAAGTAAGGCGGTACGTCTTCGAGTTTGCCTTCGCTGATCCGGCCCTTGATCAGCAGGGTCAGACGTTCGAAGTTCGAGGCGCGGATCTTGTGCAGCTCCTCGACCATCTCCGGCACCTGGTTGCCCTTGACCACCTTTTCTTCCAGGCGATCGAACAACCGATAGCGTTGAGGGTCGCGCATGCGGAATTCGAAGTAGGCCCGGGACAGGGCTTCCTTGTCCTTGTCGACATCGGCCGAATGCAACAGCTCGTTCAAATCGCGCTCGTAATCGAGCATCAGGCGCAGATAGATTTCGGCCTTGGATTTGAAGTGCTTGTAGATCGTGCCTTTGCCGATACCGACGGCATCAGCAATCATCTCGACGGTGACACTGTCTTCACCTTGATCGAGGAACAGCTTGAGCGCGGTATCGAGAATTTCTTGCTCGCGGCGACGAAACTCACGGACCTTACGAGGTTCTTTATGCATAAGAAAAGGTCTGTAGGGGTCAAAATTCGAAGCCGCGTATTATGCCTAACTTGCGCAAAAATGCACGGATCATCCAACCATATATGTGTTTCTTGGTGAATTCCGCCAGTCTCGCAGATTAATGAGAACTCAACCGAAGCGCCCGTATTCCAAATTTGTTTAAAAACCGACGCCGCTAAACTGGACTCGGCGCGATACTGATCAATACTTCAACTGTCGGCGGGACATCTCCCCCAAGTGTTGCGCCGATATAGGTACCAACGGACCGCGTGCCTTTGTTTTACTCCTAATGGTCTTAACCCGGATTCACCCCCCAGAACCCGGGTTTTTTTTGCCTGCGATTTAGCCTTTCACATGTGCCAACGGAAACAGGCGCTTGAAGTTCTCGGTGGTTTGCTCGGCAAACCGCTCGTAGGGCTCCCCTCGCAACATTGCCAGAAATTCCGCTACGTCGCGCACGTACTGCGGCAGGTTCGGCTTGCCGCGATGAGGGATCGGCGCCAGGTAAGGCGAGTCGGTTTCCACCAGCAAACGATCAGCGGGCACCTTGCTGGCTACGTCACGCAGGGCGTCGGCATTGCGGAAAGTGACAATCCCGGACAAGGAAATGTAATACCCCATGTCCAGCGCCGCTTTGGCCATGTCCCAGTCTTCGGTGAAACAATGCAGCACGCCCGCCTGGGGCAGCGCCGCTTCACGCAGGAGGTTCAACGTATCGGCGCGGGCACCACGGGTGTGGATGATCACCGGTTTGCCCGTCTGCTGTGCCGCTTGCAGATGCAGGCGAAACGACGCCTGCTGCAACTCTGCCGCTTCCGGTTCGTAGTGATAATCCAGGCCCGTTTCACCGATCGCGACCACACGCGGGTGATTGAGCTCGCGCAACAGCCAGTCCAATGCTGGCGCGGCGCCCGGTTGCACGTCCAGCGGATGCACGCCAACTGAACAATCGACGTCGTCGTAACGTTCGGCCAGGGCTTTGACGTCGGCGGCATTCTCGACGCTGACGCCAATACACAGAAAGTGCCCTACCCCGCGCAGACGGGCCGCATCCAGTGCAGCATCCAGGGAGCCGTCGTGGGCGGCAAGGTCAAGGCGATCAAGGTGGCAATGGGAATCTACGAGCATAAAAGGGCTGCAACTTACATCGTATGAGTGGGACGGTCGGACTTGAGGGCTCCGGCCAGATGGGTTTCGATTCGACTGCGCGCGGTATTGTCGCCATCGTTGAATTGTACGCCGACCCCGGCGGCCCGGTTACCCTGCGCACCTTTTGGGGTGATCCAGGTGACCTTGCCGGCGACCGGAATCTTCTCCGGCTCGTCCATCACGCTCAACAGCATGAATACCTCGTCGCCCAACTTGTAACTCTTGTTGGTCGGGATAAACAGGCCACCATTCTTGATGAACGGCATGTAGGCCGCGTAAAGCACGGACTTGTCCTTGATCGTCAGGGACAAAATGCCGTTGCGCGGCCCCGGATTGACGAGTTCATTCATGCTGACCTCCGTTGCTGATGCTCAGATTCTAGGCACAGACGGTCACTTCTGGGTAGGCAAACCTACCCATTGCACCAACAGCGCCTCCAGCAACAACACCCGGTTGAGGTTGGCTTTGCTCATCACTTTCTGGCGCTGGGCGAGGATCCAGTCCTGGATATTCAGGACTTTGTCCTGGCCGGCTTTCTGCGCCAGGTACTGAATCACCTTGCGCATGTCCGTCAGTCCCAGGCCTTCTTCATCCTGAGTCAGCTGATAGCGCAGGATCAGGCTCGACCAGTCGCAGAACCAGTCGAACAACAGCAACAGCGGAATCGCATTCCAGCCTTCGGCCAGTTGCGTCGGTGACTGTTGCTGCTTGAGCAATTTCTTCACGCCATCGACCACCAGCGCCCGCTGCTCGCGCACGCCCTGGGCCTGCAAGTTGACGGCGGCCAGTGGCGAACCGGCAGCCAGCGTCAGCAACTCGATGCGTTCTTCTTCCGAGCAGTCCGGTAAAGCCTTCGCCAGCCAGGCCAAACTCATGGCTTCGCTCGGCAGCGGACAGGCCTGCTGCTGACAGCGGCTCTTGATCGTCGGCAGCAAACGACTGGCCTGGTGACTGATCAGCAGCAACACGGTATCACCGGAGGGTTCTTCAAGACTTTTGAGCAAGGCGTTGGCGGCGTTGACGTTCATCGACTCCGCCGGCTCGATCAGCACTACCTTGCGACCGCCCATCTGCGCGGTCTGAACCACGAAGCTGACCAGATCACGAACCTGATCGACCTTGATCGCCTTATCGGCTTCTTCCGGTTCCAGAATGTAGTTGTCGGGGTGACTGCCGGCCTTGAGCAACAGACAGGATTTGCATTCGCCGCAAGCATCGTGGGCGGGGCTCGGGCGCTGGCACAGCAAACTGGCCATCAAGCGCTCGGCGAGCGCGCGTTTGCCGATCCCGGCCGGGCCATGCAGCAGATAAGCGTGGGCATGTTGCTTGCGACCGGCCAACTGCTGCCAGAGGCTGTCCTGCCACGGATAGGCTTCAGCCACGGGTCAACTCCAGCAGACGCGGCAGCAAGGCATCCAGCGCCTGCTGAACCTGCGTCAGCGGCTGGGCGGCATCGACCAGGACATAACGCGCAGGATCCGCCTCAGCACGCTTGAGGAAAGCACTGCGCACCGCATCAAAAAAGGTTCGGCCTTCGAGCTCGAAACGATCCAGACGACCGCGAGCGCTGGCGCGGGCCAGGCCCACTTCCACCGGCAGATCGAAAATCAACGTCAGGTCCGGGCGCAGATCGCCCTGCACGAAGGCTTCCAGCGTCGCGATGCGCTCCAGCGACAGGCCGCGGCCGCCACCCTGATAGGCATAGGTCGAATCGGTAAAGCGATCACACAGGACCACCGCACCGCGGGCCAGTGCCGGGCGAATCACCTCGGCCAGATGCTGGGCTCGCGCGGCGAACACCAACAGCAACTCGGTGTCGGGGTTCATGACTTCGTCAACCGGCGCCAGCAGCACTTCGCGGATTCGTTCGGCCAACGGCGTACCGCCTGGTTCGCGAGTCAGCACGACCTCGATACCCGCGGCGCGCAGGCGCTCGGCCAGGTATTCGCGATTAGTGCTCTTGCCGGCCCCTTCCGGGCCTTCCAGGGTAATAAACAAGCCAGTCACAGGCAGTCCTTAGTCAGGGTCATTGCGGGCTTTGCGGCGCGGCTGCATCCGGTTCGGGCGCGGGGGCAGCTGCGGGTTCTTGAGCGGGTTCTTGCGCCGGCTCCGGTGATGGCGAAGGCTCAGGCGCTTGCGATTCTGGTGGCGCCGCCTGAGCAGGCTCTTGCGGCGACACTTGCGGCACAGCCTCGAGGACTGTGTCGGGTGAAGCAGCCGGAATCGGTGCCTGCTCATCCATCGCCTCTGGCGCCGTGGTCGGCGCCGGGCTGGAGCGGTAGTCTGCACGGCGCTTGATCTGGAACTCCCGCACAGCGTTATTGTGCGCGTCCAGATCATCGGAGAACACGTGGCTGCCATCACCACGCGCAACGAAATAGAGGCTATTGCCCGGCACCGGATTCAGCGCTGCATGAATCGCTTCGCGGCCGACCATGGCGATCGGGGTCGGCGGCAGTCCCGAAATCACGTAGGTGTTGTACGGCGTCGGTTCCTTGAGGTGGGCACGAGTCAATTTGCCGTTGTAACGATCACCGAGGCCGTAGATCACGGTTGGATCAGTCTGCAACAACATGCCCATTTCCATGCGCCGCACAAACACGCCAGCGATTTGCCCGCGCTCCTGCGGCACGCCGGTTTCCTTCTCCACCAGCGAGGCCATGATCAGTGCCTGATAGGGCTCGGTGTACGGCACGTCAGCGGCGCGCTGGCTCCATTCCTTGGCGAGGACTTCGTCGAGGCGGTCGTAGGCTTTTTTCAGCAGTTCGACATCGGTCATGCCGCGCACGAAGCGATAGGTGTCAGGGAAGAATCGCCCTTCCGGAAAAATCCCGCTGTGGCCGAGTTTGTCCATCACCTCGCTATCACTCAAACCGTCGAGGGTCTTTTCGAGTTTTTCATCCTTGGCCAGAGCAGCGCGGACCTGATGAAAATTCCAGCCTTCGACCAGCGTCAGGCTGTACTGAACCATTTCCCCGCGTTTCCACAGGTCAATCAGGCCTTCGACGGTCATGCCGGGCCGCATGCGGTACTCGCCCTTGTGCAACGGTTGTTTGGCGAGATTGAAACGCCAATAGACCCGCAGCCAGAAAGCGTCCTTGATGACGCCATCGGCTTCGAGTCGATAGAAAGTGCGGGTCGGTGTCGTGCCTTTGGGCACTTCCAGCAGCTCTTCCTGGGTGATGTTCAGCGGCTGTTCCAGCGCCGAATGAATTTTCCAGGCAGAAGCGCCCAGACACAGCCCCGCCAGAACCAGTCCGGTTTCCAGCAGCAGCAACAATTTACGTCTCACGTATCAAGCATCCAGTAGCGCGCGGGCAATGGTTTGGAGTTTACGGGTGAGCGGCCCAACCGGCCAGCTTAGTGCGGCATAGGCGCGCACCGGCCAAACGCCATACACGCTGTTGCAGACAAAGACTTCATCAGCCCATTGCAGCTGATCGAGGGTGATATCGGTGATTTGTGTGGCGATCCCCAATGACTCGGCTTGAAACAATAATTCGGCACGCATCACACCAGCCACGCCGCAGCGCTTCAAATCAGCCGTGATCAGCACGCCATCGCGAATCAGGAACAGATTGCTGAACACGCCTTCAATGACACGTCCGGCCTGATCGAGCATCAAGCCTTCGGCATGATCGGTGTCTTGCCATTCGGAGCGGGCGATGACCTGCTCAAGACGGTTCAGATGCTTGAGTCCGGCGAGCAGAGGCTGTTTGGAAAGCCGCGTCGCACAGGGAAACAGGCGAACGCCCTGCTCCGCATGGGCAACAGGATAAACCGCAGGAGGGTTGCCGAGCATGATGCGGCGCGCCTGGGCCGAAGGATCGGGCGCATAGCCGCGGGCGCTTTCGCCACGGGTGACGATGAGCTTGAGCACACCTTCGCCCAACGCTTGGGCGTAGGTCAGTAACTCTGTGCAGACAGCCGGATGATCGAGATTGATTGCCAACCGCTGACAACCCTTGACCAAGCGCACTAGATGCCGATCCAGCAGCACCGGGCTGCCGTTGTGTACAGCGATGGTCTCGAACAGACCATCACCGTAAGCCAGGCCGCGATCCTTCAGCGACAAAGCGTCAGCCGGCTGACCGTCGACCCAGCTGTCCATCAGTCAGCGAACCGACGGAACACCAGCGAGCCGTTGGTACCGCCAAACCCGAAGGAGTTGGACAGCACCACGTCGATATCCATATTGCGCGCGGTATGCGGTACGAAATCGAGGTCGCAACCTTCGTCCGGCTCATCAAGGTTGATGGTCGGCGGCGCTACCTGGCTGTTGATCGCCAGCACACTGAAAATCGCCTCGACCGCGCCCGCCGCACCCAACAGGTGACCGGTCATGGACTTGGTCGAACTGACTGCCAGCTTGTAAGCGTGATCGCCGAATACCGACTTGATCGCACAGGCTTCGGCAAGGTCGCCCGCCGACGTCGAGGTGCCGTGGGCGTTGATGTACTGAACCTGATCGCCGTTGATCCTGGCATCGCGCAGCGCATTGGTGATGCAGCGTGCAGCACCCGCGCCATCCGCTGGTGGCGAAGTCATGTGGTAGGCATCGCCACTGGTGCCAAAGCCGATCAGCTCGGCGTAGATCGTCGCGCCGCGGGCCTTGGCGTGTTCCAGTTCTTCCAGAACCAGAGCGCCGGCACCGTCGGACAACACGAAGCCATCACGGCCCTTGTCCCATGGACGGCTGGCACGGGTCGGTTCGTCGTTGCGGGTCGACAATGCGCGGGAGGCCCCGAAGCCGCCCATGCCCAGACCGCAAGCGGCCATTTCAGCGCCGCCGGCAATCATCACGTCGGCTTCGTCGTACATGATGTTGCGTGCAGCCATGCCGATGCAGTGCGTACCGGTGGTACATGCGGTGGCGATGGCGTAGTTAGGTCCCTGTGCGCCCAGATGGATGGACAGGAAACCGGAAATCATATTGATGATCGAGCCAGGCACGAAAAACGGAGAAATCCGTCGTGGGCCGGAATCATGCAGCGTGCGGCTGGTTTCTTCGATATTGGTCAGTCCGCCGATACCCGAACCCATGGCCACGCCGATGCGCTCACGGTTGGCGTCGGTGACTTCCAGACCGGCGTTACGAACTGCCTGAAAACCTGCGGCCAGACCGTACTGAATGAACAGGTCGAGCTTGCGAGCTTCCTTGACCGACAGGTATTCCTCGACATTGAAGCCCTTTACCGAGCCGCCAAAACGGGTGGAATAGGCAGAAAGGTCGGTGTGTTCGATCAGACCAATGCCACTGCGGCCAGCCAGAATGCCCTGCCAACTGCTCGGCACATCCGTGCCCAGTGGCGACAACATACCCATACCGGTGACTACGACGCGTCTACGCGACACAGCACTCTCCTTTTTTCAAATGACGACTTTGCATCAGGCCTAAAGAAAAAACCGCACGCCGTGATGGCAGTGCGGTTTTTCCATGACAGCAAGCAACGATTACAAGCTATTAAGCCTGGTGGTTAGTAACGTAATCGATTGCGGCTTGTACAGTAGTGATCTTCTCAGCTTCTTCGTCAGGGATTTCGGTCTCGAATTCCTCTTCCAGAGCCATCACCAGCTCAACGGTGTCAAGGGAGTCGGCACCCAGGTCTTCAACGAAGGAAGCAGTGTTGACCACTTCTTCTTCTTTAACGCCCAGTTGCTCAGCAACGATTTTCTTGACGCGCTCTTCGATGGTGCTCATACCTTGTTTTCACTCCTAATGGACAAATTCAGGCAGCTGGCCAGTGGGTAAGTGTATAGAAAGACTTTTCAGTTTTTCAACTGAAAGCTTCACTCCTCAAACCCGACGACCCTCTGCCTATAAATAGATTGCAGCTTTATAACGGATTTTAGACAGCTCGTATGACATTTTTTTGAAGCAATCCGTCACATTTAACTCATGTACATCCCGCCGTTCACCGGGATTGTAGCCCCAGTAACGTAAGCCGCACCGTCGGATGCAAGAAAAGCGACCACAGACGCGATCTCTTGAGCTTGCCCCAGACGGCCCAGCGGAATCTGCGTCTGCAAGGCTTCACGCTGTGCCTCAGGCAATTCGCGGGTCATATCGGTGTCGATGAACCCAGGGGCCACCGAGTTTACCGTAATCGAACGCGAACCGACTTCACGCGCCAGGGAACGACTGAAACCTTCCAGACCGGCCTTGGCGGCTGCGTAGTTTACTTGGCCTGCGTTGCCCATGGCACCCACAACCGAGCCAATACTGATAATTCGTCCCCAACGGGCTTTGGTCATGCCGCGCAAAACGCCCTTGGACAGGCGAAACAGACTGTTCAGGTTGGTATCGACGACATCATGCCATTCGTCATTTTTCATCCGCATTATCAGATTATCGCGGGTGATACCGGCATTGTTGACCAGGATCGCCGGCGCACCGAACTGCGATGTAATGCTCGCCAGTACTGCCGCAACGGATTCGTCGCTGGTGACATTGAGTTCCAGGCCAGTGCCTTGAATCCCGTTTTCCGCCAGGGTTGCCGCAATGCGCTCGGCACCCGAGGCAGACGTCGCAGTGCCGATAACGATGGCGCCCTGACGACCCAATTCCAGGGCGATAGCCTGGCCGATACCGCGGCTCGCGCCAGTGACCAGTGCAACTTTACCTTGCAGACTCATGCAGGCTTCTCCTGATTCAGGCCAACGCTGCGCGAGCGGCAGCGAAGGCGTCGGGGGTATTGAGGTTGGATGTCGACACGCCTTCGGCGCAACGCTTGTTCAGGCCAGCCAGCACTTTGCCCGGGCCGCACTCGACCAACTGGGTAGCACCTTTGGCGGCCAGCGCCTGAACCGATTCGACCCAGCGTACAGGCTTGTAGAGCTGCTCGAGCAGATCGCGCTTGAGGGTTTCCAGATCGGCCGGCACACTGGCGCTGACGTTCTGAACCAGCGGAATCTGCGGCGCCTGCCAATCGATCGCTGCGATCGACTCGGCAAAACGCTCGGCCGCCGGACGCATCAACTCGCAATGAGACGGCACGCTGACCGGCAACGGCATGGCGCGCTTGGCACCACGAGCCTTGCAGCCTTCGATGGCGCGCTCGACCGCAGCCTTGGCACCGGCGATGACTACCTGGCCTGGCGAGTTGAAGTTGACCGCACTCACCACTTCGCCTTGCGCCGCTTCGGCACAGGCTGCCAGCACATCCGCATCGTCCAGACCGAGAATGGCGGCCATGCCACCTTGCCCGGCCGGCACGGCTTCCTGCATCAACTGACCACGGCGTTCAACCAGCTTGACCGCGTCGCCCAGGCTCAGGCTGCCCGCAGCGACCAGAGCACTGTATTCGCCCAGACTGTGCCCGGCAACATAAGCCGGACGCGCACCGCCTTCAGCCAGCCACAGACGCCACAAGGCAATCGAGGCGGTCAGAATGGCCGGCTGGGTTTTATCGGTTTGATTGAGTTGCTCTTCCGGCCCTTGCTGGGTCAGTACCCACAGGTCGTAACCCAGAGCATCGGAAGCTTCTTTGAATGTTTCGAGGACAACCGGATGTTGTGCGCCCAACTCGGCCAGCATGCCGAGGGACTGCGAACCCTGTCCCGGAAAGACGAATGCGAGGGAAGCAGACATGTAACAAGCCCCTAATGATCTTGTCGTCGGATAATTGACGTCCCGCAGGAGGGACGCAAGAAACTGACAGTTGGATGGCAAATTGAACTGAGCGGTCACATTTAAGCATTGTCCGACGAAAACGCCTAAAGCAACAAATCCTCAAGACGACCGTGAATGCGTTCCGGCAGGTTTTCCTGAATCTCGATCAAGGCACGCTGAATCGCACTCTGGAAGCCCTGAACCCCCGCCGAACCATGGCTTTTCACCACAATCCCCTGCAAACCGAGGAAACTTGCGCCGTTATGCCGCGCAGGCGCCAGATCAGCTTGCAAGCGTTTCATCAGCGGCAAAGCCAGAGCACCGACCACTTTCGACGCAAGATTTTTCTTGAACAAGGCTTCGATGCGCGCGGCAATCATGGTCGCCAGGCCTTCGCTGGACTTGAGCAGGATATTGCCGACAAAACCGTCACACACCACCACATCCGCCTCGCCACGGTACACACCGTCACCCTCGACAAAACCGATGTAGTTGATACCACGAGCACTTTGCAACAATGTTGCAGCCAGCTTGACCTGCTGATTACCCTTGATGTCTTCAGTACCAATGTTCAACAGCGCCACTCGCGGACGAACAATGCCCAGGGTTTCCGCCGCCACCGACCCCATCACAGCGAACTGCAATAGATGCTCGGCACTGCAATCGACATTGGCACCCAGGTCGAGCAACTGGCAATAACCCTTCTGCGTCGGAATCGCCGCCACCATTGCCGGCCGATCAATGCCCGGCAAGGTCTTGAGCACAAACCGCGACAACGCCATCAGCGCACCGGTATTGCCGGCGCTGACACAGGCCTGCACCTTGCCGTCTCGCAGCAATTCCAGCGCCACGCGCATCGACGAGTCGGGCTTGCCGCGCAGGGCCTGGGCAGGCTTTTCGTCCATGGTGATGACTTCGGACGCCGGCACGATCGACAGGCGCGAGCGATCCACAGCCGATTGGCCAGAGAGCAATTCTTCAAGAAGGGAGGGTTGACCGACGAGGGTCAGGTGCAGCGAGGGCGTAGCAGACAGGCAAGCAAGGCTGGCCTGAACAATGCTGCGGGGACCGAAGTCCCCGCCCATTGCGTCAATCGCGATGACTTGAGCAGACAAGTGATTACTCGTCAGCGCCCTTGTCGATCACTTTACGGCCACGGTATACGCCTTCTGGCGATACGTGGTGACGCAGGTGAATTTCACCGGTGGTTTTTTCTACAGACAGAGTGCTTGCCGTCAGGGCGTCGTGCGAACGACGCATGTCACGGGCAGAGCGGGATTTTTTGTTCTGCTGAACAGCCATAATTGATTAACTCCTAAACGTTTGGGTCACGCTTTAACTGCGCCAATACACTGAACGGGTTGGACCGCGTTACCTCGTCCTCGCTCGGTTCGGGCTCATCGAGACCCGCCGGCTGCTGGCATTCTTCCGGATGATGAGCAGGCACAATGGGCAAGGCGAGCAGAAGCTCCTCCTCGATCAGTGACTGCAGATCCAATGGATCTTCGCCCAGTTCCAGCACGTCATAACCTTTCGGCAACGACTGGGTATTCGCACCCTCCTTCACCACAGCATAACTGCATTCGCTATGGATCGGCAGGGTGACCAGCTCAAGACAACGCTGGCAAACCATTTTGACTTCGGTGTCGATAAAACTGTGGATTACCACAGACTTACGTTCATCTCGTTCAAAAACGAATTTAGCCTGCACCGTACCGACAGTGTCGGAAAGCGGGTCGCAGAGTCTCTCCAAATCGGCCAGCAGCAGTTCACCTTGAAGGGTGGTGCCACGATCAGCCAATTTGCGCGGGTCAACGTGAGGTGGAATCGGGTCATTCAACATAGGCGCAGCATTATAGGGATGCCCCCAGCCATGTCAAAGGAAATTCAGCCCTGTCCGTCACTTGCAAGCCTCCGTTAGAATTCGCGCCTGCCTTTTGGAGATGCGCATGCTGCCTTTATTACTCGCTTCAAGCTCGGTTTATCGCCGGGAATTGCTGGCCCGCCTGCAGCTGCCGTTCACCTGCAGCTCGCCGGATATCGACGAAAGCCACCGATCGGGTGAGCCTGCCGTCGAGCTGGTAAAGCGTCTTGCCAAGGAAAAAGCACGCGCGCTGGCCAGCAGTCACCCCGCCCACTTGATTATCGGCTCCGACCAGGTTGCGGTGCTCGGCGAGCGGATTATCGGCAAACCGCACACCTTCGAAAAGGCCCGCGAACAATTGCTGGCGTCTAGCGGTGCCAGCGTGACCTTCCTTACCGGCCTGGCCCTGCTCAACAGCCAGACGGGTGAATGCCAGGTCGACTGCGTGCCGTTCACCGTACACATGCGCTCGCTCGATCAGGCACGCATCGAACGCTACCTGCGCGCCGAACAGCCCTACGACTGCGCTGGCAGCTTCAAAGCCGAAGGTTTGGGGGTGAGCCTGTTTCAAAGCACCGAAGGCCCTGACGCTACCAGCCTGATCGGCCTGCCCTTGATTCGCCTGGTGGACATGTTGCTGGCCGAAGGTGTGCAAATCCCCTGACCACCCTGTAGCTGACGAAGCCTGCGTGCGCGCAACCTACTGAACACCGCAATTGTGTAGCAGCTGGCGAAGCCTGCGTTCGAGTGCGCAGCGCTCGCAAATCCGGATTGCACGGTCTATCTGAAAGGTTGCGGCGCATCGTTTGGCGAGCGCTGCGCACTCGAACGCAGGCTTCGCCAGCTGCTACAGGGATCGTGCAGACATTAAAAAACCGGCCACTTGGGCCGGTTTTTTATGCCGAAGGCGATCAGCGCAACGAAGTCCCCTGGAAGCCCATCCACATCGCCAGATGCTCAGCCACACTGGCACCGAGTTTTTTCGAGAAGCGGTCGAACGGCGATTCCTGAACGGTGAAATCCACCAGCTCTTTCTCGCCGATCACGTCACGTGCCACCGAACTGGCATTCCCCAAACCATCGATCAGACCCAGCGGCAGCGCTTGCTCGCCCGACCAGACCAACCCGGAGAACAACTCTGGATGTTCCTTGTCCTTGAGACGGTCGCCACGACCTTTCTTGACGCTGCTGATGAACTGCTGATGAGTGGTATCGAGCACACCCTGCCAGAACCGGGTTTCTTCAGGCTTCTGCGGCTGGAACGGATCAAGGAACGATTTGTGCTCGCCCGAGGTGTAAGTACGACGCTCGACACCCAGCTTCTCCATGGTCCCGACAAAGCCATAACCGGCTGCGGTCACACCAATGGAACCCACCAGGCTCGCCTTGTCGGCATAGATCTGATCCGCCGCACTGGCGATGTAGTAAGCACCGGAAGCACCCAAATCCGAGATCACCGCGTAAAGCTTGGTGTCCGGATGCAGGCCGCGCAAACGACGGATTTCGTCATAGACGTAGCCTGACTGCACCGGACTGCCACCCGGACTGTTGATTCGCAGGATGACACCCTTGACCTTCTTGTCTTCGAACGCTGCACGCAGGCTGCCGACGATGTTGTCAGCGCTGGCAGGTTCCTTGTCGGCGATCATGCCGGTCACGTCGATCAGCGCGGTGTAGTTGCCACTGAGGGTGGCGGCTTTCTCCATGTCCATCAGGGGCGTGAACAGGACCAACGCGCCAAACAGGTACACAAAAGTCAGCAGCTTGAAGAAAATCCCCCAGCGACGGGACCGGCGCTGCTCCTGCACGCTGGCCAGCATGGTCTTTTCCAGCAGCTTCCAGCTTTTCTCGTCACCGCTCTCTACGCTTGCCTTGGCGGGCGCTTTCCATTCGTCGGTCATGACATTTACCCCAGCAAAAACCTGTTAAACCCGCTGACTCAGCCAGGCATGCAATTCTGAAAAACGATCAATGGCCAGTGTCGGCCCGAATAATTTCAACGCTTCGATCGATTGCGCGCCGTAGCTGACGGCCACCGAATCCATGCCCGCATTGCGCGCCATCTGCAAGTCAAAGGACGAGTCCCCCACCATCAACGCCTGCTCCGGGCGAACCTCACAGTGAGCGAGGATCTGCTCGAGCATCAGCGGATGGGGCTTGCTGGCGGTTTCGTCGGCCGCGCGGGTAATGTCGAAATAATCTTCCCAACCGTGAGACTTCAACACCCGATCCAGCCCGCGACGAGCCTTGCCGGTCGCGACCGCCAAGTGATAACCCTCTGCACGGAACGCCTCCATCGACTCGACCACCCCTTCGAACAACGGCGAAGGCACGGCTTCCGAGGCGATGTAGTGATCAGCATAGTGCTGACGGAAGGCCACCAATTCGTCGTCGCCGATTTCCGGATACAACGTACGAATCGCCTCCGGCAAGCCCAGACCGATGATCCCCTTGACAGCAAAATCATCGCGCAACTGAAAACCGGAGCGCTCGGATGCGACATGCATCGACTCGACAATCCGACCAATGGAGTCGGCGAGCGTGCCGTCCCAATCGAAAATCAGCAGCTTGCAGTCAGATGGGTGCACTCAGGCGCTCCACAGTTTTGGCCCACATCTCGTCGACTGGCGCCTGCAACTTCAGCTCACCGCCATCCGGCAGCGGCACAGTCAGCAGGTAGGCGTGCAGGAACAGGCGCTTGCCGCCCAGGTCACGAATCTCTTTGCTGAAGCCTTCATCGCCGTACTTGGTGTCACCGGCAATGCAATGCCCGGCGTGCAAGGTGTGAACGCGGATCTGGTGAGTCCGGCCAGTGATCGGCCTGGCTTCGATCAGGGTAGCGAAGTCGCCAAAACGACGCAGGACCTTGAACACGGTCACGGACTCTTTGCCCTCCTCCTCGTCAACTTCGACCATACGCTCGCCGGAGCGCAGATTGCTCTTGCCCAGCGACGCCCGGACTTGCTTGATCGAGGCCGCCCAGTTGCCGCGAACCAGCGCCATGTAGCGCTTGTCGACGCCATCGCCACGCAATGCCGTGTGCAAGTGACGCAGCATGCTGCGCTTCTTGGCGATCATCAGCAGGCCGGAGGTGTCACGGTCGAGACGGTGAACCAATTCGAGCTCCTTGCAATCGGGACGCAACTGACGAAAGGCTTCGATCACCCCGTAAGTCAGTCCGCTGCCACCGTGGACCGCAATGCCGCAAGGCTTGTTGATCACGATCAACGCCTTGTCCTCGAACACAATCGAGGCTTCGAGGCGCTGTAGCAGGCCTTGTGCCAGCGGTACCGGTTCGTCGCGCTCAGGCACGCGAACCGGCGGCACGCGCACGATATCGCCCGCCTGCAGCTTGTATTCGGGCTTGATCCGACCTTTGTTCACTCGCACTTCGCCTTTGCGCAAAATGCGGTAAATCAAGGTCTTGGGCACGCCTTTGAGCCGAGCGAGAAGGAAGTTGTCAATTCGTTGGCCGGCATATTCCGGCGAGACCTCCAGCAGTTGTACGGCTGGGGTCGAAGGGGCTGTAGTCGTCATGGCGCGGATGATAACAATTTTTTATGGAATTGAAGCACTTAATCATTGCTGCTATAGTCGCGAACGCCGCCAAAAGTGGCCTGGACAGCGGACTAACGGTCAAAAACCGGCCCTGACCAACGCAATTCACGAGGACGAGAGGCCGTCCTACGAGGCTTTCGCTACGAAACGGTAGAGTTTGCAGTTGTAACGAGCGCAGGTGACATGAGGCCTGAAGCATGCCGCAAAGCAGAGTTTTCACTCGCCTTGCGAGCAAATATTCATGGCCAGTTCACAAAGTGCAGTCAGCTACGAACAAACCCGAGCGAACGCTGCGGAAACAACGCCTAAATTAGCCATGATGCGTGACCTCCCCTTTCGGAGCTCACGGTAAATGCCAACCCGCTGCGGATTCTGCGCGCGGCAGCACCCGAATTATCAGGGATACGTGTAGGGTGGAGATGCACAACCGCTGGACTGTGTAGCAATAGGCTTTATCAAGACGCTTCATCTCGTCCACAGCCGCTGGTTGATTCCTCCTCCTGACTGAGTGCTTAAGTAGCCACAGCAAGCAGGACGCGTACGTCGCGATGCCGGCCCAATTGGTCGGGGTTCGCTAGACACTGGAGTGTCCAACCACTCCTGACGCACCTGACACCGACCATGAGAAGTCGTGTGTGCCGAACGCCGTTTCCGGCAGCCCGGAAACCGACGGTACTACATGAAAAGAATGCTGATTAACGCAACTCAACCCGAAGAGTTGCGCGTTGCACTGGTAGATGGCCAACGCCTCTACGACCTGGACATCGAATCCGGTGCACGCGAGCAGAAAAAGGCCAACATCTATAAAGGCCGGATTACTCGCATCGAACCAAGCCTGGAGGCTGCCTTTGTCGATTTCGGCTCTGAGCGCCACGGCTTCCTGCCCCTCAAAGAAATCTCCCGCGAATACTTCAAGAAAGCCCCCGAAGGCCGCGTCAACATCAAGGACGTCCTGAGCGAAGGCCAGGAAGTCATCGTTCAGGTCGAAAAAGAAGAACGTGGCAACAAGGGCGCAGCCCTGACCACTTTCATCAGCCTGGCCGGTCGTTACCTGGTTCTGATGCCGAACAACCCGCGTGCCGGCGGTATTTCCCGTCGCATCGAAGGTGAAGAGCGCAACGAACTGCGTGAAGCCCTGAACGGCCTGGTTGCCCCAGCCGACATGGGTCTGATCGTTCGCACTGCCGGCCTTGGCCGCAGCAGCGAAGAAATGCAGTGGGACCTCGACTACCTGCTGCAACTGTGGACCGCCATCAAAGAAGCCTCGCTGGATCGCTCCGCGCCGTTCCTGATCTACCAGGAAAGCAACGTGATCATCCGCGCCATCCGCGATTACCTGCGCCAGGACATCGGCGAAGTGCTGATCGACAGCGTTGAAGCACAGGACGAAGCCCTGACCTTCATTCGCCAGGTGATGCCGCAGTACGCCAGCAAGATCAAGCTGTACGAAGACAGCGTTCCGCTGTTCAACCGTTTCCAGATCGAAAGCCAGATCGAGACCGCTTTCCAGCGCGTCGTTGAACTGCCTTCCGGTGGCTCCATCGTTATCGATCCGACCGAAGCCCTGGTGTCCATCGACATCAACTCGGCGCGCGCCACCAAAGGCAGCGACATCGAAGAAACCGCTCTGCAGACCAACCTTGAAGCCGCCGAAGAAATCGCCCGTCAGTTGCGCTTGCGCGACATCGGCGGCCTGATCGTCATCGACTTCATCGACATGACCCCTGCCAAGAACCAGCGCGCCGTGGAAGAGAAAGTCCGCGAATGCCTGGAAGCCGACCGCGCTCGCGTGCAAGTCGGTCGCATCTCGCGCTTCGGCCTGCTGGAAATGTCCCGTCAGCGCCTGCGTCCATCCCTGGGCGAAAGCAGCGGCATCGTTTGCCCGCGTTGCAACGGCACCGGCATCATCCGTGATGTTGAATCGCTTTCGCTGGCGATCCTGCGCCTGATCGAAGAAGAAGCTCTGAAAGACCGCACCGCCGAAGTTCGCGCCCAGGTGCCGATCCCGGTCGCCGCGTTCCTGCTCAACGAGAAACGCAACTCGATCACCAAGATCGAACTGCGCACCCGCGCCCGCATCGTCATTCTGCCGAACGATCACCTCGAAACGCCGCACTTCGAAGTGCAGCGTTTGCGCGATGACAGCCCGGAAGCCGCGGTCGGCCAGTCCAGCTACGAAATCGCTGCTGCCGCTGCCGAAGTCGAAGAAGTCCAGCCAGCCGCTGCGACCCGCACCCTGGTTCGCCAGGAAGCCGCGGTCAAGACGGCTCCGGCTCGCGCCAACGCTCCGGTTCCGACCGAAGTCGTCGCTGCCCCACCTGTTGCCGCACCGGCCGCCGCGCCAGAGCCAAGCCTGTTCAAAGGCCTGGTGAAGTCGCTGGTCAGCCTGTTCGCGACCAAGGAAGAGCCTGCTGCTCCGGTGGTGGTTGAAAAACCGGCGACCACCGAGCGTCCGGCCCGCAACGAAGAGCGTCGCAACGGCCGTCAGCAGAGCCGCAACCGTAATGGTCGCCGCGATGAAGAACGCAAGCCTCGCGAGGAACGTGCACCGCGTGAAGAACGCGCACCGCGTGAGCCCCGCGAAGCCCGCGAAGAAACGCCAGCAGTAGCAGTCGCCCGCGAAGAACGCGCTCCACGTGAAGAGCGCGCACCACGCGCCCCGCGTGAAGAACGTGCACCGCGCGCTCCTCGCGAAGATCGCAAGCCACGTGGCGATCGTGAAGAGCGTCCGGTCCGTGAACTGCGCGAGCCTCTGGATGCCGCTCCGGCCGCCGCTGTTACCGCTGAAGAGCGTCCAGCCCGCCAGCCACGTGAAGAACGTGCTCCACGCCCACCGCGTGAAGAACGTCAGCCACGTGCCGAGCAAGCCGCCGCCGCAGTAGCTGAAGAAGAACTGGTTACCAACGAAGAGCAACCGCAGGAAGACGGTCAGGATGGCGCCGAAGGCGATCGTCCACGCCGCCGCTCCCGTGGCCAGCGTCGTCGCAGCAACCGTCGTGAGCGTCAGCGCGATGCCAACGGTAATGTGATCGAAGGTTCGGAAGAATCCGAGTCCGCCGAAGGTAACGAAGCGGCTGAAACCAGCGAAGCCCCAAGCGCTGCCGATCTGGCCGCCGGCCTGGCTGTTACCGCAGCTGTTGCCAGCACCGTGATCAGCGCTCCAGCCGAAGCACAGGCTAACGAGCAAGCCGAACGCGCGACTGCCGCCACCCTGGAAACTGCTCCAGTGGAAGCGCCAGTGGTTGAAGCAACGACTCCGGTCGAAGCCACCGCTGCTCCGGAAATCGAAGTGGCTCCGGTTCGTGAAGCACAGCCTGTCGTTGAAGCTGCCGCTGAGCCAGTGGTTAGCGCAGAACCGGTTGCCGAAACAGCCAGCGAAACAGTAACCGAAGCTGTCCGTGAAGTTCGCGAAGAGCAAACGGCGTTCAACTGGGTTGCCGAGCCACCTGTCGCCGAAGCGCCGGAAGCCGAAGCCATGGTGTCCGAGCCAGTGGTTGCTGCTGCAGAGCCTGCTCCAGTGGTTGAAGCACCGGTTGTTGCCGAAGTGGCCGCACCGCAAGTCGACGCCGCCCCTGTCAGCGCCCTGACGCCAAGTGGCCGTGCGCCGAACGACCCACGTGAAGTGCGTCGCCGCAAGCGTGAAGAGGAGCGTCTGCAGAAGGAAGCCGAACTGGCTGCCGCTGCTGCTCCGGCTGCTGCCGAACCAGCACCGGTTGTCGCTGAAGTCGTCGAGGCAGCACCTGCCCCGGCTGCTGAAGTCGCTGCTGCTGAACCTGCCGCATCGGCGATCGACGAAGCACCGCGCTCCGTTCAGGAAGCGGTAGAGCAACACGAACAAGCCCTGGAAAAAGAACACGAGCCTAAACCTCTCGTCTGATTCCATCGGCTAATAAAAAGCCCCGCCTGGTGATCCAGGCGGGGCTTTTTTATGTCCATGAACATCCCCCTCTGTGGGAGTGAGCCAGCTCGCGATGGCGGTTTAACATTCGATATTTATGTACGCTGATCCAACGCTATCGCGAGCAGGCTCGCTTCCACAGGGAATCTGTTCCAAGGCTACTTGAAGGTCAACTTCTCTGGCACATCCACATCCCACAACACCCCGGGATCGTCCACGGCTACCTCGACCACCCGGGCCTGCGCAAACAACGCCTTGGCGCCTCGATCACCGGACAACGCCATCAACGCGGCACCAAAGCTGCGCCCAAATCCCACCGGATGCCCATACTCGTCTTGATGCACCGGAACACTGACGGCGTCATCAGCAATCCCCGCCACCACCTGCTCAATACTCGATGGAAGGATGAACGGCATATCCCCCAGCACGATCAGCCAGCCACCGAGCTGCGGACAGGCCGCTACCCCGGCCGCGATGCTGTCGCCCATGCCGGTCGATTCAATCAGCACGATTTCGCAACCATAAGCCTTGGCCATGCGGGTCACCTGCGGTCGATCCACAGTGGTCACCAGGACGCGCTTCTCAAGGGACGCCGGCAAATTCACCAGCACTTGCTCGATCACCGAATGCACAGCGCCGTCGCGCCCCGTGCAATCCGCTACCAGCTTGTCCCGCTCGACACCGGCCTCCTGTCGAAACCGACGGCCCTGCCCTGCTGCCAGCACAACGACGCCGATGGGTTCGCTCATACCACCTCCTGCAACAGCTTCTTCTGCTTGAGCTCGACACCGTTCTTGATCGCGACGATTTCGGCCAGCAGCGACAAGGCGATTTCCGCCGGCGTGTGGCTGCCAATGTGCAAACCGATCGGGCCGTGCAACCGAGCGATAGCCTCTTGTGACAAGCCTAGCTGAGCCAGATTGTCCCGGCGCTTCAAGCTGTTGACCCGCGACCCCAGCGCACCGACATAAAACGCCTTGGAGTCCAAAGCGGTGAGCAAGGCCATGTCATCGAGGCGAGGATCGTGGGTCAGGGCGACAATGGCGGTGCGCTCGTCAGTCTGGATGCTGAGCACCGCTTCATCGGGCATGCCCGAAACAAAGCGCCCGTGCTGCTGTTCCCAGCCATAAACGAACTCGGTACGCGGATCGCAGATCAGCACTTCGAAATCCAGCAGCCGCGCCATCTCGGCGACATACCGGGACAACTGCCCCGCACCGATCAGCAACAGCCGCCAACGCGGACCGTAAATGGCCCGCAATGTCTTGCCATCGAACGTCAGCACATCAGTCTTGTCAGCCGGTTGCAGCGTGACTTCACCCGTCTCGACACTGAGCGAGCGAGCCACGATTTCATGCGCCTCGCAGCGCGCCAGCAACTCGGCAACCCAAGCCGGATCGCCGACCCGCTCCTCGGTCAGGCGCAAGGTGCCGCCGCACGGCAAACCGAAGCGTGCCGCCTCCTCATGGGTGACGCCGTAAGTGATCAACCGCACCGGCGGCCCATCGGCAGGAATACGACCGTCGTGCAGGCGGGCAATCAAATCGTCTTCGACACAACCACCGGACACCGAACCAATCACCACGCCATCTTCACGCAAGGCCAGCATGGCGCCAGGTGCCCGCGGCGCGGTGCCCCAGGTCTGGACCACGCTGTACAACACCACCCGCTGACCGGCGCGGCGCCATTCGAGCACGCTGCGCAGGACGTTCAGATCGACGCTGTCCATCAGGCTTGCGCCTTCTGCCAACCTTGCAGCTGATAGCGAACCGGCAGGTTGCGGATGCGTTTGCCGGTGGCGGCAAAGATTGCATTGCACAGCGCCGGCGCAATCGGCGGCACGCCAGGTTCACCGACCCCGCCCAATGGCACATTGCCTGGTGGTGTGACCAGATGCACCGCAACTTCCTTCGGCGCCAGGGACATGCGCGCCACTTCGTACATGTGGAAGTTGTCCTGCTGGACCTTGCCGTCCTTGAAGCTGATTTCCCCCAGCACCGCGTTGCCCAGGCCCATGACACAGGCGCCTTCGAACTGCGAGCGAATCCGCTCGGGGTTGATCTGCGGTCCGCAATCCACCGCGATGTCAGCCTTGTGCACGATCAGCGTGCCGTCGTCTTTGACTTCGACCTCGATCACCGCCGCCACATAAGTCACGAAGCTGTAATGCACCGCCAGGCCCAGGCCTCGGCCCTTGGGCAACTCACGGCCCCAACCGGCGGCTTTGGCTGCGGTTTCCAGTACCGTGCGCATCCGCGCGGTGTCGATCGGATAACGCTCGGGGGATTCGCCGTAGTTCCACTCTTCACTCAAGGTGCGCGGATCAATCTGCCGGTCCGGACCAAGCAATTTGATCTGGTACTTGAGCGGATCCTGGCCGGCCTTGTGCGCCAGTTCATCGACAAAGCTTTGAATCGCAAAGCCGTGTGGAATGTTCGACACCGAGCGATACCAGCCGACCCGGGTATGGACCGTCGCTTCGGGGTTTTCCAGGCGCACGTTCGGAATCGCGTAAGCCATGTTGGTGAAACCCATGCCCAGTTCGAAGGCCGCCTCGTGGTTCATGCCCGGCGCGAACAGCGCGGTGATGCTCGGCGCCACGGTGCGGTGCAACCAGCCGGACGGCAGGCCGTCCTTGTTCAGGCTGGCTTTCAGGTACTCGGCGGATACCGTGTGGAAATAGGAGCAGTGGATGTCGTCTTCACGGGTCCATTGCACCCGCACGGCCTTGCCGGGGAACTCCTTGGCGAGGATGGCTGCTTCGATGATGAAGTCCGGTTTGGATTTACGCCCGAAACCGCCGCCCAGCAAGGTGACGTTGAAGGTGACGTTATCGAACGGAATGCCGAGGCGCTCGCCAATACGTTCGCGAGTGACTTGGGGGGCCTGGCTTGGGGCCCAGGCTTCGCACACACCGTCCTTGAAGCGGGCGATGGCGACCATCGGCTCCATGGGTGCTTGCGTGAGATGCGGCAGGTAATAGGAGGCCTCGACGGTGTTGTCGGCACTGCTCATGGCTTCGTCGATATTGCCGGTATTGCGCACCACTTTGCCGGGTTTGAGGGAGGCTGCCTCAATTTCCTTGCGGTAGGCGATCGAGTCGTAACTGGCGTTGGGGCCATCGTCCCACTCGATTTTCAGCGCTTCGCGGCCCTTGATCGCCGCCCAGGTATTACTGGCGACCACGGCCACGCCGCCCAGCGGTTGAAACTCCAGCGGCAGTGGCCGATTTTCGATCTGAATGACCTTGATCACGCCCGGGACTTTCATCGCGGCGCTGGAGTCGACGGACTTGACCTTGCCGCCGTACACCGCAGGGCGCGCAATGGTGGCGTAGAGCATGCCGTCGAAATGCACGTCTGCACCGTAAATGGCGCGACCGTTGACGATGTCGACACCGTCGATGGCCTTGGCGCCTTCCTTGCCGATGTAGCGGAATTCCGACGGTTGCTTGAGTCGCAGGCTGTCACGCGCCGGCACTGCCAACGCACCGGCAGCGGCGGCCAAGGCGCCGTAACCCAATTCACGGCCGGTCGGTTTATGGATGACTTTATGCAGTTGCGCATGGCATTCGCCGACCGGCACTTTCCACTGTTCGGCAGCGGCTTGTTCAAGCATGGTCCGCGCGGCAGCACCGCAGCGACGCATCGGCTCGTACCAGTGGCGCATGCTGCGCGAGCCATCGGTGTCCTGGTTGCCGAAGCGCACTTCATCGCCCGGCGCCTGTTGCACCTTCATCATCGCCCAGTCGGCTTCCAGTTCATCGGCCACCACCATCGTCAGGCTGGTGCGCACACCCTGGCCCATTTCCGAGCGGTTGCAGACCACGGTCACCTTGCCGTCAGCGGCGATGCTGACGTACACCTTGGGATCATCGATCCAGCCGTTGGGCATGCCATCGGCGCCGAATTTCTTGTCTTTCTCGGCGGCGAAAGCGTCTTGCCAGCCCCAGCTCGCCGCTAAAACCAATGCACTGGTGGCACCAACGCCTTTGAGGAAACCGCGGCGACTGAAGTTGCTCAGCGCGAAATCATTCGGTAACTGACTCATGCCTTGGCCTCCTTCAGGTGAGTGGATGCCTGGCGGATGGCGGTTTTGATGCGGTTGTACGTGCCGCAGCGGCAAATATTGCCGACCATTGCCTCTTCGATCTGTTCGTCGCTGGGGTTCGGGTGGGTCTTGAGCAGCGCCGTGGCGGACATGATCTGCCCGCCCTGACAGAAACCGCACTGGGCGACGGCGGTGTCGAGCCAGGCTTGCTGGACGACTTGCCCGACCGGATCGGCGTGCAGGTTTTCGATTGTAGTGACGTTCTGGCCGACCACCGAACCGATCGGCGTGATGCAACTGCGCGCCGGGGCGCCGTCGATATGGATGGTGCACGCGCCGCACAGGCCCATGCCGCAGCCGAATTTGGTGCCGTTGTAACCGGCCACGTCGCGGATTGCCCAGAGCAGCGGCATGTCCTCGGTGACGTCGAGTTGATGGTCTTGACCATTGAGCTTCAGGGTAATCATGGGCACGCCCGCATAGTTATCGGTTATGGGGTCGAGCAATCTGCCGCCAAAGGTTGGCGGTTGGCATCACGCAGATCGGCTCAGGCTAAATGGGCTCTCTTATGCGGACGGTAGCGTCTGCATCGGGCCTTTGGTGGAGCAAACGTTTGCATCGTTAGGTGGCTAAGTTAACCCAGCATTAACAAAAAAGCCCTGCACCGTTAAACGTGTGCAGGGCTTTGAGATCAGTCTTGAAAGCGTAGCCTCAATACCGATTGGGCTCCATTTCCAGATCGACATGAAAACGTTCTGAAATGTCTTTCTGAATGCGTTGCGCCAGGTTCAGCAATTGCAGGCCGGTCGCGTTGCCGTAGTTGACCAGCACCAACGCCTGCAATTTATGCACGCCGGCATCGGCGTCACGGAAACCTTTCCAGCCAGCCCGCTCGATCAGCCAGCCCGCCGCCAGTTTCATCTGCCCGTCGGGTTGCGAGTAGGCCACCAAATCCGGGTATTCACCTTTGAGTTGCGCGACAAGCGCCGCCGGCACCAAAGGATTCTTGAAGAAGCTGCCGGCATTGCCGAGCACTGCCGGGTCCGGAAGCTTTTCATTGCGGATGCTGCAAATCGCCTGGCTGACATCGGTGGCGGTCGGATGATCGATACCTTGTTCGGTCAGGCGCTGACGCACCGGGCCGTACTCCAGATGCAGGTGCGCGGCGCGGTCCAGGATGAAACGAACCCGCAGGATCAACCAACGCCCCGGTTCCTGTTTGAACAGGCTGTCGCGGTAGGCGAAGTTACATTCTTCCAGAGTGAAATCCCGCAAGTCGCCGGTCTGGCGATCCAGCGCGGTCAGGCCGGCGAACACGTCCTTGATCTCCACGCCGTAGGCGCCGATGTTCTGCATCGGTGCCGCACCGACAGTGCCGGGGATCAGGCTGAGGTTCTCCAGCCCCGACAACCCCAGCGCCAGGGTGTGTTGCACGAACGGATGCCAAGGCTCGCCGGCCTCGGCTTCGATCACGACTTTGCTGCCGTCATCGCTCAGGATGCGAATCCCGCGGGTGGCCATGCGCAGCACCAGCGACTGGATATCGGCCGTCAGCAGCAGGTTGCTGCCACCGCCAATCACCAGCAACGGCACGTCATGTTCCGCCGCATAAGCCAGGGCTTCACGCACGTCGGCATCGCTATGGGCTTCGGCAAACAGCCGGGCCTGAACGTCGACGCCGAAGGTGTTGAACGGCTTGAGCGAAACCCGGGGTTGGACCAGCAAACTCATAGCCGTCCCTTCAATTCGATCACCAGCAAATCACTGGCGCGCTCGATCAGGTCCAGCACCTGTTCAAAACCTTGGTCACCGTCGTAGTACGGATCCGGCACTTCATCGATTTCCGACTGGTAGCGACGCAAAAACAGGTCCAGCTCGGCTTTGCCCTTGGCCGGTTGCATGGCCTCGAGGTTGCGCAGGTTGCTGTGGTCCATCGCCAGAATCAGGTCGTAGGTGGCGAAATCGGCGCGGGACACTTGCTGTGCGCGCTGGGCGGACAGGTCATAACCGCGCAGCCTGGCTGCCGCCTGGCTGCGCTTGTCCGGCGCCTTGCCGACGTGCCAGTCACCGGTACCCGCGGAGGCGACTTCGATTTGATCGGCCAGCCCCGCCTCGCGCAGTTTGTGTCGCAACACGCCTTCGGCCGTGGGTGAACGGCAGATGTTGCCCAGGCAGACAAACAAAACCCGCATCAGGCCTCCAGCAGGCGACGAACGCGCTCAAGGTCTTCGATGGTATCGACGCCGGTCGGCGGTGCGATCAGCGCGTCGGCGACGTGAATCCGCACGCCATGCCACAGGGCACGCAGCTGTTCCAGGGATTCAGTATTTTCCAGCCAGCAAGGTCCCCAGCTGACAAAGTCATGCAGGAAACCGGCGCGGTAGGCATAGATGCCGATGTGGCGGCGATAGGGCACGCCTTCCGGCAATTGCTCGCGGCTTTTGGCGAACGCGTCCCGGGCCCACGGCAACGTGGCACGACTGAAGGTCAGTGCCAGGCCATTAAGGTCGCTGACAACCTTGACCACATTGGGATTGAACAGGGTTTCCACATCTTCGATCGGCTCGGCCAGCGTGGCCATGCGCGCTTCGGTGTGGGCGGCCAGGTTGGCAGCCACCTGGTCGATCACGCTCGGCGGGATCAGCGGTTCGTCACCCTGGACGTTGACCACAATGGCGTCGGGCGTCAGACCCAGTTTCGCGGCGACTTCGGCCAAACGGTCGGTGCCGGAATTGTGATCTTCGCGGGTCAGCACCACTTCAGCGCCAAACCCTTTGCAGGCCTCGACGATGCGCGCATCGTCAGTGGCCACCACCACGCGTTGCGCACTGCTTTTGCTCGCCTGTTCCCAGACGTGCTGGATCATCGGCTTGCCGGCGATCAGCAACAGCGGCTTGCCTGGCAAGCGAGTGGAGGCGTAGCGCGATGGAATGACAACGGTAAAGGCTGTGGTCATTTATCCAGACGCTCGTCGGTGGTCAGGGTGCGAGCTTCGGTTTCGAGCATCACCGGGATGCCGTCGCGAATCGGGTAAGCCAGGCCTGCGCCCTTGCTGATCAGCTCGGTTTTGTCGGCACTGAGCTTGAGCGGGCCTTTGCAGACCGGGCAAGCGAGGATATCGAGCAATTTGGTGTCCATGAGCATTCCCTGGATAAAAACGGATTTAAGGCAAAAGACGAGCCGGCAACAGGCGCATCAGCTGCGTATCGAACCAGGCCACGAAGGCCGGCGATGGCGCAGCATCGACCGCCAGGTACCACCAATCGGCGGCGGCGAAGGCACGGCACTTCACCGCGTCCTTTTCGGTCATCACCAACGGCAATGACGGTGTGAAATTCAAGGCTTGCACGCTGTATTCGGCGTGGTCGGCAAACGCATGCGGCACCGGTTGCCAGTGTAGCGTTTCGAGGGTTGTGAAGAAACGCTGCGGATTGCCGATCCCGGCCACGGCGTGCAGCGCCTGGCCCGCGGGGAAGTGGTCGAGGGGACGCCGCTCGCCGCTGCGCAGATTGATCAATTCGGTGGGTTGAAGCTGGAAGGCGAAACCGCCGTCGCGATCGGCAGCGGCACCGTTGTAGAGCACTGCGTCGACACTTTGCAGACGCTCGGCCGGCTCACGCAACGGCCCGGCGGGCAGGCAACGCTGGTTGCCCAGGCCGCGGGCGGCGTCGATCAGCACCAGTTCAAGGTCGCGGGCCAGACGGTAATGCTGCATGCCGTCGTCGGACAGGATCAGGTCCAATGGCTCATTCGCCAGCAGCGCTTTGACGGCACTGCTGCGGTCCGGGTCGATCATCAACGGGACGCCGGTGCGCTGGACGATCAACAGCGGTTCGTCACCAGCGATATCGGCGCTTTGATCCGCCTCGACTCGCCACGGCAAGTGCGGTGGCTTGGCGCCATAACCTCGACTGACCACCCCGACCCGCAAACCGCTGCGCTGGCAGTGCTGGATCATCCACAGAATCAGCGGCGTCTTGCCGGTGCCACCGACGGTAATGTTACCCACGACGATCAGCGGCACGGGCGGTTGATAGATATCGCCCTCTCCCGCCAGAAAACGCTTGCGCTTGTTCATGACCACGCGCCGATACAGCCACTCCAGCGGCTGCAACAGCTTCAGGGCCGGATGACCCTGGTACCACGCGGCGAGCAAGCGATCGGACATGGCCATCAGGGCGCGGGCGGCGCCGCCTCGACTGTGGTCATGCGCAGGTGGCTGAAACCGAGTTTACCGGCGGCGTCCATAGCTGTGATGACGGACTGATGCTGGGCCTTGCCGTCGGCGCTGATGGACAGCGGCAAGTTGGTGTCGCCACTGGATTCTTTCTGCAGTGCGTCCATCAGGGTCGCCAGGTCGTTCTTGGGCAAGACCTGATTATTCACCGAGATGGCGCCTTCGGCACTGATGGCAACGTCCAGGTGTTTGACCTGCTGGTCTTCGGCCGGCGAACCGCTGACTGCTTCCGGCAGATCCACGCGCAACTGGGTTTCTCGGGTAAAGGTGGTGGTCACGACGAAAAACAGCAGCAGGATAAACACCACGTCGATCAGAGACGCGAGGTTGATGTCTACCGTTTCCCGCGGTTTGCGGCGGAATTTCACGCTTTGCCCCCATTCAGGTCAACATCACGGTCACCCTGTACCACCTCGACCAGTTTGATCGCTTCCTGCTCCATGCCCACCACCAGTTCATCGATCCGGCGTTGCAGGAATCGATGGAAGAATACGGCCGGGATACCGACCATCAGGCCCGCCGCCGTGGTGATCAGCGCTTTGGAAATACCGCCAGCCAGCACTGCAGCATTGGTGCCCATGCCCGTGCCCATGAACGCGCTGAAAATGTCGATCATGCCCAGCACCGTCCCCAGCAGACCCAGTAACGGGGCCATGGCAGCAATGGTGCCCAACGCATTGATGTAGCGTTCAAGCTCGTGGATGACCCGTGCGGCAGCCTCTTCGATGCACTCTTTCATGATCTCGCGACCATGCTTGGAGTTCGCCAGGCCAGCGGCGAGGATTTCGCCCAACGGCGAGTTGGCGCGCAATTCCTTGAGTTTTTCTTTATTGAGTTGCTTGTCCTTGATCCACACCCAGACTTGCCCGAGCAAATGCTCCGGGGTCACACGGCTGGCTCGCAGGGTCCAGAGACGCTCGGCGACGATTGCCATGGCCGCGATGGAACTCAAAATGATCGGCAGCATCATCCAGCCGCCGGATTTGACTAATTCCCACACAGTGACAGCCCCCTCGAAAAAGTGCGCCACTCTAACATAGGGGCTGAGCGCACCGAAGACCGTGATGTCGCAACCGCTCGGGGTTTAACAACCCCGGTTCAGTGCGCAGAGCGCCAGAAGCGCCGTTCTTGACGCATCGTCCACGGCGGTTTGAAACGTCCCAGTTGCAGACGGATGGCACCCTGCTCGGCGCTGTCATAAATCGACAGGCCGCGCTTTTGATAACGCGCGACGACCGTAGGATGGGGATGACCGAATGAATTGCCGTGACCGCGGGAGATCAACACTGCTTTGGGTTGCAGCCCGCTAAGCAACGCCATTGAAGACGAACTACGACTGCCGTGATGCGGTGCCTGCAACCAGTCAGTGGTGACGGCCAGTGGACTGTCGAGCAGTGCCCGCTCGGCGGCGGCGTCTATATCACCGGTCAATAACAGACGCTCACCATTGGCTTCAATTTGAAGGACACAGGATTTTTGATTGCTCTCGCTGGCCGAAGGCCATTGCCAGAGCTGGAACCTGACATCATCCCAGACCCATTGCTTGCCGCTCTCGCAGCCCTGCGCCTGTAACTCCGTCGGCAGCGCCTGGGGATCGCCACTGACCACCCGTTTTACCGGCAGACCATCGGCCACGGCCCGGGCGCCGCCTGCATGATCGGCGTCGGCATGGCTGATCAACATCAAATCGAGCCCCTCCACGCCCAGCTTGCGTAATGCCGGCAGCACCACCCGCTCGCCCAGGTCGAAATCGCCGAATCGTGGCCCAGTGTCATACAACAGTGTGTGATGACGGGTGCGCACCAGGATCGCCAAACCCTGGCCGACGTCCAGCTGCCAGACTTCGGCAATGCCTTCAGGCAAGACTTGCCGGGGCGGAAAAACCAGCAACAGCAGCATCGGCCAACCCAACGCGCGAAACGGCACCCCCCGAGGCATTAATAGTAGAAGCGACCCAAGTGTGCCGACTGCCCAAATCCACAACGGGATGGCCATCGGCACCCACGCGGGCACGTACCCGGCCATCAGCGTCAAGCCCTTGAACAAGAGGTCAATCAGACCTCCTGCCAGCCACAGCAACCCTTCGCCCACATAAGGAAGGGGTAAAAACAACGTGCCCAGCAAGGCCACGGGCAGCACGACCAGGCTGATCCACGGCACCGCGAGCAAATTGGCCACCGGCCCGCTGAGACTGATCGGCAACCCGAGCACCAGCAGCAACGGGCACAGGCCAATCGCGATCAGCCATTGGGCGCGGGTCCAGGTTTGCCACCAACGCCATGGGCCCAGACGCCCCCCGAAGGTGAAGATCAACACCGCCACTGCCGCGAACGACAGCCAGAAACCCGGTTGCAGACTCGCCAGCGGATCCAGCAGCAAAACACCGTCGAGCGCCAGCAACAACGGCCACCAGGCGCCGAGATGACGAAATCGCAGGCGCCACAACAGCACCAGGCCGATCATCACGCAGGCCCGCCGCACCGGCACCTCGAAACCGGCCAGCAGCCCGTAACCGAGAGCGGCCGCGAATGCGAGCCCACAGGCCCACGGCAGCCAAGGCAAGCGTTTCGGCCATAGGCCATAGCGGGCCAGCGCGGCGATCAACAGGTACACCAGCCCTGCCAACAACCCGATGTGTTGGCCGGAAATCACCAACAGATGGACGGTGCCGGTGTCTTGCAGCACCTGCCAGTCTTCGCGACTCAGCCCGGCGCCATCCCCCAGCACCAACGCCGTCAGCGCTCCCGTTCGCCCCTGGGCATCCACGGACTGCAAGCGCTGACGGACGCCGTCGCGCCAGGCCCATCGGGTTTCCTTGAGCCGTTCGCCAGCCTTGACCGTCCCGGTTGCACCGATGCGTTGCGCCAACAGCCAGGCGTCGTAGTCGAAGGCATGGGGGTTGAGCAGCCCCGCAGGACGCTTCAACTTGACCGCCAGTCGCCAATGCTCGCCGCTGTTGACCGGCGACCCGTCATACCAGGCCAGGCGCATCAGTTGCGGCACCTTGCCGTGTCGCGACCGGGCGTCCGCCAACTCGAAACGCACGACGGCCTCATTGTTCTGGGGCAATCCCGTCACCCGGCCTTCGACCCAACGGGTTTCGCCATCAAGGCTCATCGGCAGCCGATCATCCAGCGCCCACTGTGCATTCGCGCCCGCCCAGCTGAAGCCGAACAGGAAAAAAGCCAGTGGATAGCTGCGAAACGGCAGCAACATCAAACCGATGACCGGTAGCAACATCAATAACCAGACCGGCGGTAATACCGGTAAAAAACGCAGGATCAACAGACCCAACGCCAGCGCCATCATCCCTGTGCGCATACGCCCGTCCTTGAGAGTCACCTCTTAGGCATAGCCGGCTATCGCACCGCCATCGTTATTAATTGTCACAAAGTCTGAATGGGCAGTTCATAGAATCCAGACATACTTGCCGCCTTAACCGACCGAGAAGCCTTATGCCCCGGCGCTTATTCAAACGTTACATGCCAGACCCGGTCAGCATCAGGGAACACAAGTCCTTACGCTTTCTCGGCACCCTGCTGCATGACCCGAACCTCTGGCACCTCAACCGCCACTCCGTCGCACGGGCCATGGCTGTTGGCCTGTTCGCGGCGTTCCTGCCGATTCCCTTGCAGATGCTGCTCGCCGCCATTCTCGCCATCATGGTGCGCGGCAACATGCCGATTGCGGTGAGCCTGGTCTGGCTGACCAATCCAATCACCATGCCGGCGGTGTTCTTCTGCACTTACCAGACCGGTGCCTGGCTGATGGACGTTCCCACCCGCCATTTGCCGGACGAGCTGACCTGGGAATGGATCAGCGGCGAACTCTCGACGCTTTGGCAGCCGTTCTTGCTCGGCTCGGTGGTGACGGGACTGGTGCTCGGCGCGCTCGCGTATTGCCTGACCATGATGTACTGGCGCTGGTGGGTCGGAAGGCAGTGGCGGCGGCGTCAGAAAAAACGGATGCAGTAAACGCAAAACGGCCTCCACAGTGGGAGGCCGTTTTTTTTTGCGGTGTCGGGGCTTGCTCGCGAAGCAGACGACGCGGTCTCGATCAGGTACGCATCCCGCGACCACTGACCAGCAGCCGTGCGCAACCGATGTACAGCACAACGGTCGCGATCAGCATGAAGGTGATCGCCACGCTGATTCTGATGTCCGAAACGCCAAGAATGCCGTAACGGAAGGCGTTGACCATGTGCAGCACCGGGTTGGCCAGCGACACGGTCTGCCAGAACGGCGGCAGCAAGGAAATCGAGTAGAACACCCCGCCCAGGTAGGTCAGCGGTGTCAGCACAAACGTCGGGATGATCGAGATGTCATCGAAGTTTCGCGCAAACACGGCGTTGATGAAGCCCAGCAGCGAGAAGATCGTCGCCGTCAGCACCACCACCAGAATGGTCACGCCCAGGTGATGCACCTGCAACTCGGTGAAGAACAGCGACAGCAACGTCACGATGAGCCCGACCATCAAGCCGCGCAGCACACCGCCCAGGGTGTAGCCGATCAGAATCGTATGCGGCGACACCGGCGACACCATCAATTCTTCGATGGAACGCTGGAACTTGCTGCCGAAGAAACTCGAGACCACGTTGCCGTAGGAGTTGGTGATCACCGACATCATGATCAGCCCCGGCACGATGTACTCCATGTAGGTGAAACCACCCATGTCACCGATCTGCCGGCCGATCAGATTGCCGAAGATCACGAAGTACAGAACCATGGTGATGGCTGGCGGCAGCAGCGTCTGCGGCCAGATCCGGGTAAAGCGCCTGACCTCTCGGTAAACGATGGTGTTGAGGGCAACGAGGTTGGGTTGCAGCTCGGAACTCATACCGCCACCTTCGACAGATTTTTCTCCACCAGGGACACGAACAACTCCTCGAGGCGATTGGTTTTGTTACGCAGGCTCAACACTTCGATGTTCTGCTGCGCCAATTGGGTGAACAGCGCAGTGATGCCCATGGCCTTGTCGACCTGAACTTCAAGGGTGTGGCTGTCGAGCAGCTTGGTTGGGTAACCGAGCAACTGCGGCGCAGTTTGCAGCGTGTTTTTGAGGTCGAGCAGGAACGTTTCCACATGCAGTTGGCTGAGCAACTGTTTCATGCTGGTGTTCTCGACGATGGTGCCGTGATCGATGATGCCGATGTTGCGGCACAACTGCTCAGCCTCTTCCAGGTAGTGGGTGGTGAGGATGATGGTGATGCCTTTCTTGTTCAGCTCGGTGAGGAACGTCCACATCGAACGACGCAGTTCGATGTCCACACCCGCCGTCGGTTCGTCGAGGATCAACAGGCGCGGTTCGTGAACCAGCGCACGGGCAATCATCAGTCGACGCTTCATGCCGCCGGACAGTGAACGCGACGGCGTATCGCGCTTGTCCCACAGACCCAGTTGGGTCAGGTACTGCTCGGCGCGTTCCTTGGCGATTTTCGGCGGAATGCCGTAATAACCGGCCTGGGTCACCACGATGTCGAAGGTTTTTTCGAACTGGTTGAAGTTGAATTCCTGGGGCACCACGCCGATGCAGCGCTTGAGCTGCGCAGGATTCTTGTCCAGGTCGTGACCGAAAACATTTACCGTCCCGCTGGTCTTGTTCACCAGGGTCGAGAGAATGCCGATGGTCGTGGATTTGCCGGCGCCGTTGGGGCCGAGCAAGGCGAAAAAGTCACCTTCGGCGACGTCCAGATCGATACCACTCAAGGCCTGGAAACCGTTGCCGTAGGTTTTGGTTAGCTGCCGGATGGACAGAGCGGAACTCATATCGGATTTACGCACCAAGAAGGGAAGAAAGGGACAAATAAGGGCGGGCGGCGACTATTACAACCACGGCGCACGAGCGCAATGGTGCTTGTCACCGCCACACAAGTACAGTCAAGCGTGTCGATAGTGAGTATTAAGTCAACGCGGTCATAACCGCTTTCTGATACGCCGGACGCTGTTTCAGGCGTGCATACCAGGCTTGCAGATGAGGCTGCGGTGCGCGCTCGATCGGCATCTCGAACCAGGCATAAATGAAACTGCCCAGAGGAATGTCGCCCATGCCGATCTCATTGCCGGACAGGTACGGTTGGGTTGCCAGCGTCTGGTCGGCCATGGCCAGCAGGCCATCGCACTCCTTGATCGCGGCGTTGATTGCAGGCCAGTCCTGCTGGTCTGCCGGGGTACGCAATACGCCCCAGAACACTGTGCGGAACGGCCCGGCAAAATTTGAAGTGGTCCAGTCCATCCACTTGTCGGCAGAAGCGCGGGCCTGCAGATCCTCTGGATACCAGGCCGTGCCGTTGGCGTGGCGAGCCATCAGGTAACGCACGATGGCGTTGGATTCCCACAGTACGAAACCCTCGTCTTCAATCACCGGCACGCGGCCATTGGGGTTCATCGCGCGGTACTGCGGCGTATCGACGACACCAAAGGCGCCGCCGGCATCGATGGCTTCATAAGCCAGGCCCAGTTCCTCGGCGGCCCACAAAGGTTTCCTGACATTCGACGAGTTTTTCCGACCCCAGATCTTCAGCATGACCGCCTCTTTATGGATGAATGCGCAGGCAGCATACGCCGGATCAGGCGCGACTCAAATCGCCCTGCATGTCACCCAGCAGCACGGGCGATTGGTCGCTGAACAGATGCGGATAGCACTTTTCCAGGTGTTCGAAAAAGAACGCTTCAGGCACGTCGCTGAACTGGCCGTGGTCAATCAGGTATTCCATCAATAGCTCGCCGTCGCGATTGAACGGATGGAAAACGCTGTCGTTGATGCCGTCGAATTCCAGCGGCGCGACATTGAACAATTCACACAAGCCCTGATTGAACGCTGGCGTGGCTTTGACCCAGCGGCCGTTCAGGTGAAGCTCTGTATAACCGTGCATGGCGAACACATCGCTCTTGAGCAACTCGAACAACCGCGGCGTCGACAAATGATTGCGCACATCCGCCAGGCCGATCCGCGCGGGAATCCCGCAATGCCGGGCGGCACCTGCCAACAACGTGGCTTTGGGTACGCAATAACTCTCCCCCGCTGCCAGCGCATAACTGCCGCGCAACGTATTCGGGTCGCGACTGAAGGTATAAGGGTTGTAACGCACGGCTTCGCGCACGGCGTAATAGAGATTGATCGCCTGCTCTAGAGGATCGCGACTGTTGCCGCGATGTTTTTCGGCGAACTCCACCACCGACGAGTGGTCACTATCGATGAAGCGGCCGGGACTCAGATACTCGTGCATGAGAACAATCTCCTGGGGGAAGCCACGAGTCTAGCGACACGTTCAGCACAGAGATAACGACGTTTCGGCCAAACATGGACGCTTTGCCGCCCGCCCATCGAACGATTTGCGCGTCCTGGTGCCAACCGGGTCCTACAAAACTCATCGAAGGTTTCCCACGATTTCAATCACATCGCTCTGACCACCCTGTTTTACGGATGCCGTCTAAGCTCTGAAGGTTGCTTTTGCCCTGGTTTCACGGAGGATTAAATATGCTGCTGTTGTGGATACTGGTTCTGGTTGTCGGGATTGCGTATTTAGCCCACCGTCGCATCGCCCCGCTGCCCGCCCTGTGCGTCGTTGCCGTTTACGTGGTGGCGATGGGTGCTTTCAGCCGCGCACCTGGCTGGTTACTGCTGGTTCTGTGGATATTGATCGCGGCTGTCGCAGCGCCCTTGTTGTTGCCCGACCTGCGCCGCAAATACTTCAGCGCGCCGATGTTCAGCTGGTTCCAGAAAACCCTGCCACCGATGTCGCAAACCGAACGCGATGCGATCGATGCCGGAACGGTGTGGTGGGATGGCGAACTGTTCAGCGGTCGCCCGGACTGGAACACACTGCTGGCCTATCCAAAAGCGCAGCTGAGCGAAGAGGAACAGGCCTTTATCGACGGCCCGACCGAAGAACTCTGCGCCATGGTCAGCGACTGGCAGATCGGTCAAGACATGGACCTGCCTCCCGAAGCTTGGGCCTACATCAAGGAAAACGGCTTCTTCGCCCTGATCATTCCCAAGGAGTTCGGCGGCAAAGGTTTCTCCGCCTATGCCCACTCCCAGGTGGCGATGAAACTGGCGACCCGCAGCGGCGACCTTGCCTCTACCGTGATGGTCCCCAACTCCCTCGGCCCGGCCGAATTGCTGTTGCATTACGGCACCGACGAGCAACGCAACCACTACCTGCCACGACTGGCTCGCGGCGATGAAATACCGTGCTTCGCACTGACCGGACCACTGGCCGGTTCTGACGCCGGCTCGATGCCCGACACCGGGGTGATCTGCAAAGGTGAATGGGAAGGCAAGGAAACCCTGGGCCTGCGCCTGAACTGGGAAAAGCGTTACATCACACTGGGTCCGGTCGCCACCCTGCTCGGCCTCGCGTTCAAGGCCTACGACCCGGATCACCTATTGGGTGAGGAGGAAGACCTGGGGATCAGCCTGGCGTTGATCCCGACCGATATCGCCGGTGTCGAAATCGGCCGCCGCCACCTGCCGTTGGGCGCGTCATTCATGAACGGCCCGAACTCCGGCAAAGATGTGTTCGTACCGCTGGAGTTCCTCATCGGCGGCCGGGAAATGCTCGGCAAAGGCTGGATGATGCTGATGAACTGCCTGTCGGTTGGGCGTTCGATTTCGTTGCCAGCGGTCGGCACTGGCGCCGCCAAGTTCACCAGTCTGGTGACCGGCCAGTACGCTCAAGTCCGTGAACAATTCAATGTTCCTCTGTCGGCCTTCGAAGGTATTCAGGAAGCGATGGCGCGCATCGGCGGCAACGCCTGGATGATGGACGCGGCACGGATGCTCACCGCTAATGCGGTGGATTTGGGCGAGAAGCCATCGGTGCTGTCAGCGATTCTCAAGTACCACCTCACCGAACGCGGCCGCGAGTGCATCAGCCACGCCATGGATGTTCATGGCGGCAAGGCGATCATCATGGGGCCGAACAACTACCTCGGTCGCAGCTGGAACGGCGCGCCGATTTTCATCACGGTGGAAGGCGCGAACATACTCTCGCGCAACTTGATGATCTTCGGTCAGGGTGCGATTCGCTGCCATCCCTTCGTACTTAAGGAAATGGCTCTCGCCAGTCGTGAAGACAAAGACCAGGCCCTCACCGAATTTGATGGCCTGCTGCTCAAACACATCGGTTTCGCCGTGAGCAACGCCGCCAGCACGCTGGTGCTGAACCTTGGTTTCGGTCACTTTGAACACGCGCCAGGCGACAAGCTCAGCCAGGGTTACTTCCGCGCCCTCAATCGCCAGGCTGCTGCGTTCGCCCTGCTCGCCGACCTGAGCATGATGCTGCTGGGCGGCGAATTGAAACGACGCGAACGTCTGTCGGCACGTCTGGGGGATGTGCTCAGCAACATGTACCTCGCCTCCGCCGCACTCAAGCGTTACCACGACCTCGATTCACCGCAGCACATGGCTCCTCTGTTTACCTGGGCCATGGAAGAAAGCCTGGGGCAGTCGGAACGAGCGCTGGATGAACTGCTGAGCAACTTCCCGAACAAGGTGTTGGGTTGCCTGTTGCGGGTGATCGTGTTTCCGTTCGGTCGTCGTCACAAAGGGCCATCGGACAAACTCGGCGCCGAAGTGGCGGCGGTGATCGGCCGCGCCAAGGGTGATCCGACCCTGGAAGAGTTACTCGGTGGTTGCTACCGGCCGCAATCCACTGATGACCCGGTCGGCGCCCTGCAACAGGCGTGCAACCTGCTGAATGCCGCGCAACCGCTGCGCAAAAAGCTGCATGTCGCGCTCAAAAGCGGCCAGGTCAAACCGGTCGCCGGGGAACACGTCATCGATGCAGCGCTTGAAGCTGGCGTGTTGCAACCCAGGGAAGCGCAGACCCTGCGTGACGCCGAAGCTGCCCGGCGCAAGGTGATTGATGTCGATGATTTCGACAAAGTTGAACTGACACTGGGTGAAGGAAAGGTCCGCTGATTCCGCTGACCCTGTGCCTTCTACCTGTAAAAATGGACGCGGGCGCTTTATACTCCCGCGCCCGTTTTGCTCTTGAGGACTTATCTCGTGTCCAATGTCGTTGCCGATCATCTTGTCTTGCTCGACCACCTGCGCAGCATCCTGGTCGCCGTAGGTGAGGCCGAACAGGTTCCCGAAGAAAGCCATGCCTTGTTCCTGGAGCGCTTCGACGAACTGCGTGCGTTGCTGCCGGTCGACCCGATCGAAAGCCAATACCTGGGCCAGGACATTCTGTGCCAGGTGATCACCCGCTACCCGCAAATCGCCCACCTGGTCCCGCGCGACCTGTTGTGGTACTTCGCCGGTGACTGCCTGCATTACATGCCCGACGATGAAATCGACTTGTATCAGGCGCTGGAAGAACGTCGTTTCGAAGCTGAACAAAACGACGAACCTTTCGACTGGAACCAGGAAAAACAGCTGCTGGCGATGTCGAAAGACGACAGCAAGCACTGATCCTCGCTCAGAAATGCAAAAGGCCCGCATGGTGATTCATGCGGGCCTTTTTTGTGCCTTGCTTCGAGTGATGCAGTGGCTGATCGGGCCCCTTCGACTTGCCCGCGAAGGCGTCTGTCAAAGCAACCCATCACTCTCGGGCAACTCATACTCTGCCGCGCCCTTGCCCAATGCATTTGGCTTACCCGGCTTGCCCAGGGTCGGCTCCTTCTCCAGGCATTCCACCAGATAGTCGATCAGCACCCGTAATTTCGGTGGCAGATAACGAGTCGGCGAATGCAACAACCAGGCACCGCCGTGGTATGACGCCAGAAAGGTCCAGTCCGGCAGCACCTGCACGATCAGCCCCTGCTCCAGCGCATAACGCGCGGTGAAGTACGGCAGGCTGCCAATCCCGATGTGCTGCAACACCGCGCCCAAGCGCACGCCGGTGTGATTGGCCGCATACCGTCCGCGCACGCCAACGGTGACAGCCTTGGTGCCTTTCTTGAATTTCCAACGTGCATCGCTCGGGGTTTCGCCCAGGTAGATGCAGCTGTGGTTGAGCAAGTCGTGGGGATGGGTCGGTGTGCCGTGTTTGGCCAGGTATTGCGGCGTCGCACAGAGCAAATGATCGATGGTGAGCAATTGCCGCCCGACCAGTCCGGCAGGTGGCCGATCTGTAATACGAATCGCCAGATCAACGTTGTCGTCGATCAAATCCACCTGGCGGTCCTCAAGCAACAGCTCCACATCCACTTTGGGATAGCGACGCAAGAATTCCGGCATATGCGGATGAATCACGAAACGCCCCACCGCCTTCGGCACACTGACGCGCACCAGTCCTTCCGCTTCATGGGTGAATTGGCCGCTGATTTCCATCACCGATTTGGCGGCGCTGACCATTTCCTGGCAACGCTTGAACACCTCTTCGCCACCGTCGCTCAAACGCAGCTTGCGCGTGGTTCGCTGCAGCAAACGAGTGGCGAGCGCCTTTTCCAGACGCGAAATGCTGCGGCTGACCGCCGAAGGTGAAGAACCCAACTGGCGAGCAGCCTCAGAGAAGCTGCCGGTCTCGACAACCTTGACGAAAATCGCCATTTCACCGAGCAGCGGTAGTGGAAGATTTATGCTCACAGCGCAACAGTCCTTTGATGTTTGAACGGATTATCACGCAATTCCACGCTTCATATAATAAAAAATAGAATTGTTAATAAGGGCATGGAATATGACGCTTCGCCTCTTTTTCCATAGTGATGACCTCAAGGCCAATGTGGAAGTCCTGGATTGCACGCCCCACGAGAACGAATTTGCCGTGGTGCTGCGCGCCACGTTGTTTCACCCCCAGGGCGGTGGACAGCCCTTTGACACCGGCTGGATTGGCGAAAGCCGGGTCCTGCGGGTTGTTCAGGATCCGGACCGGATCATTCATTTCGTCGACCATCCGGTAAAACCAGGCATGACTCAGATTCGGGTCGACGAACAACGCCGTCAGTTCAATTCACGTATGCATTCCGCCGGTCATCTGATCGGCCACTTCGTCCAGGCCATGGGCTGGATGCCGATCAAGGCTCATCACTGGCCGGGCGAAGGACGCGTGCAATTCAAACCGGCAGAGTCGGCAAAAGAGGTTGATGCCGAGATGATTCAGCACGGCATCGAGCAGTGGATCGCCAATGATCTGCCGCGCCTGACATCGATGCGTGAAGGCGCCCGGGAAATCGGTTTCGGTGATCTGCCCGCCTATGGCTGCGGTGGCACCCATGTACGCAGCCTGAAGGATTTGGGCACGGTCACGATCGCTTCCCTTTCACTGAAGAAGGGAACGCTGTCTGTCCACTACAGCGTGGATTGAGCATGTGGGCGATGCCGTTCCTGTCATCGCCTGACGCCGGAGGAACCTGCGGTCGCGGGTTCTGTTGACTATTTGATAGATGGACCTAAGACATGATGCTTGACGTCGAGCGTCTCGATGAGACGTGCATAAAAAAACTGGCCAATGAAGAGATCCTCGCCATCCGCGTCAAAGGTTTGTTGCCCAAACCGCTGGCGATTCAGATCGGCGACAAGATCCTCGCCCCGGGCTTCGAAGGCTATATCAATGCGCCGAGCATCGGTCGCATCGGCATGGCGTTTTATGAAGCGGAAAACCAGCCGCTGCTGATCGAAGATTATTTTGAACGCGCCACCCGCAACATTGCGGAATTACGCAACCGCTGTGCGCCCTATTCGTCCCCCGTCGACACCCTGCGCTGCATGCTCGATGAGTCCTGGCCGGCGGGTGCGCATCTGGAAAATCTCTACGGTCGCAAGATGTATGTGGGGCTGTCCCGGGTGGTGAAACCCGGGATCTGCTTTCTGGCCCACCACGACATTTTCGCCAAGGACGCCCCGGACAGCTATCAGGCCAAAAGCCTGGAAGCGCAGTTCGCCTGCAATGTTTACCTGAACATGCCCCTCGAGGGCGGTGCCCTGCAGATGTGGGACCACGACATCTCCCCGGACCAGTTCGACGAAATGCGTGGCGACAGTTATGGCATCGACCCGGCTCTGCTCGGGACGCCGACCCTGGAGATTCTTCCCGAGCCGGGTGATTTCATCATGTTCAACTCGCGCTGCATGCATTCGGTGACTCCGGGTGTGGCTGATCCGCGCTTGAGCCTTTCGTTCTTTGTCGGCTATCGCGGCAATGCTTCACCCCTTACTTTTTGGAGTTGAGATGCTTTCGAATTACCTGGGCGAGTTTCTGGCGCTGGCGACTATTCACTTTCTGGCCGTGGTTGCACCCGGACCGGACTTCGCAGTGACTATCCGGCAAAGCGTGCGTTTCGGCCGACTGGTCGGGATTTGCACGGCACTGGGCATCGGCGCGGGCATTTCCGTGCACGTGCTTTACACCTTGTTCGGGGTCGGCGCGCTGATGCACACGACACCCTGGCTGCTGACGGCGGCCAAGGTTGTGGGTGGCGCTTACATTTTGTACCTCGGTGTCAGCCTGTTGCGCAGCAAGCCCAAGACCGTACTGGAAGGCGATAAGCCTGATGAACCGGTTGTAGAACAAACGTTGTGGAAGGCATTTACCACCGGCTTCCTGACCAACGCGACCAACCCGAAAGCCACTCTGTTTTTCCTGGCAATCTTCACCACTATCATCAGCGCCACAACGCCGATGAAGATCCAGGCGCTTTACGGAATGTGGATGTGTTTTGTCAATGCGCTGTGGTTTGTGATCGTCGCGCTGTTCTTTTCAAGCAGCAGAGTGCGATTGCTGTTCTTGCGCTTGGGGCACTGGTTCGAGCGGAGCATGGGGGTGATCCTGATCCTGTTTGCTGGTCGGTTGATTTTGTCGATGTAAATACACGCGAATCGAGCAGGAGGCGGCTTCACAGCCGCCCTCTCACACCGCCGTACGCAAGATTCTGCGTCACAACGTTCCGTGCCTTACCCCGCTGACTAGACATTCAGCATCCCCGTCAATATCAGGCAATCGCACTGCGCTACGCCCCTGCCCGCACCATTCGCCCGCCCGCCTTTCTCCAGTCTTTGCCCCCATGGTTTTTTCTAAAATCATGGCACTTTGGTTTGATTGAACTAACGTCAAGCAATAAGAAGTCATAACGGCTCGAGTTTTCACGTTAGCTTCAGTGATCAGATGGTGAATTGGCAAAAGGAGTTACCTTTCTATGATCCTGTCAGGCGCTTTGCGGCTTTGTACCTACATTGCCGATTACTTTCCGGGGGAGCCAGGTCGGCGGACAGTCTCGTCCATAGCCGCAAAGTTCACTCTGGCGGGCAGTCCAGAGAACCGGATCATTAAAAACCGTTTTAGCAAAGGTCGCTCGCGGTCCAGGCAGATCAGCGAATTGCACCCGCTCGTCTGTAGCACGTAAGGAAACACCAAGGCCATGGACAGGTGGCCTGACGCATTGGGGGGGATAGTCCGGTCCCCGTGAAGTGATCCGGACAAATCAGTCAGCCTAAAGATGGCCTATCCAGTGAGGATGTATTAAATGAGCCTTCGTCCCGTGCCCGCTTTCAAGCGAATTTTCCATGGCCTGTTCTGGATGGGCCTCAGCGTGAATGCGGCTCAAGCCGCACCGAACAATTGTTCGCAACTGGACAATTGGCCGACAACGTATGAGGTCGGCCAGGGGCTGCAAAGTGAACTGCGCAGCCCCGTTCCGGTAACACAACTGGCGGTGGGTGACCCGAAAATTGCCGACGTGCAATCCAGTGCCAACAGTGGCGACAACGCGTTCATACTCACGGGCGTTGCACCGGGGACCACCAGTCTGATGGTCTGGACCGCCTGTTCGAAAACGCCGCGCCAAAGCATGGTGTTCGTCAAGGGTAAGGCCACCGCGGCGCTGACCAGCGTCTCGACCATACCTTCCGAAGACCCGCTATTACCGATCCAGGTGCAAACCGACATCCGCTTCGTTGAAGTCAGCCGGACCAAACTCAAGGAAGCCAATGCCTCGATTTTTGGTCGCCAGGGCAACTTCCTGTTCGGCTCGCCGAGAACCTTGCCCACCATCGACGGCATTGTCAGGCCGTCGTTGCCGGTGAACAACGACATGTTCAACCTCTCCTTTTTGTCCAGCGATACGCTAGTGTCGATCAACGCGCTGGAAGGCAGCGGTTTCGCCTACACCCTGGCACGACCAAGCCTGGTAGCGCTCAGTGGGCAGAGTGCGAGCTTCCTGGCGGGTGGTGAAGTGCCGATTCCGGTGCCCAGTTCAGGCAGCGATAACGTGTCCATCGAGTACAAGGAATTCGGGATCCGCCTGACCCTGACACCGACCATCATCGGGAAAAACCGCATCGCGCTGAAGGTGGCACCAGAAGTCAGTGAACTGGACTTCACCAACGCTGTAAGCATCGCCGGCACCATCGTTCCGGCGCTGACCATACGCCGTACCGACACCAGCATCTCCCTGGCCGATGGCGAAAGCTTCGTCATCAGCGGCCTGATCAGCACCCGCAACAGTTCTCAGATAAACAAGTTTCCGGGGTTGGGTGATATCCCGATTCTGGGGGCGTTCTTTCGCGACAACTCCATCAACCGTGAAGAGCGTGAACTGTTGATGATCGTCACCCCTCACCTGGTCCAGCCACTGGCTGTCAACGCAAAACTGCCGTCGTTGCCAGGAGAGCAACTGCGTAATTACGACCCGAACTTCTACCGCATGTTCTTCCTCGAACGTGGCGACTTCGACAGTATGAGCGGGCTCTCGCAATGAGCCATGACCTGAACAAGACGTGTCTCGCCCTCACTCGTAACGGTGACCTTGAACGCTTGCCGGGCCAGCCTTATTGCCAATGGCCAAGGGTTCAACGTGTTGTAGCCAGAGGACATTCGATGAAAGCAGTCATTGCAATTACAGCGACATTGATGCTCGCGGGCTGTGCGTCCAACGGCGTGACTTCGCGGCCACCTGAATGTGCCAAGCCCGCTTCGGAGCAAGAGCTGGCCCTGAGCCTGGCCGACAACATGGCCAACGAAGGTCGTTTGTATGCCAGCCTGGCGAATCTGGAAGGATTGCCTGACAGTCTGGTCCAGGTTCGCCTGCGCAAGGCCCGGGTGTTGCGCTTGATGGGGCGTAGCGAGGCGGCGCCGTTGTACGAAAGCTTGCTTCGCACCTGCCTGGCGGCTGATGGGGAACATGGTCTGGGCCAGTTGGCCGCAGCCAGAAATGATAACGCCGCCGCGACCCTTCACCTTGAGCGTGCGGTGAAGATGGCCCCCACCGACGACAAGATGCGCAATGACCTGGGGGTCGTCTACCTCAATCAGCGACGGATCCCGGAAGCGCGTTTTGAGTTCATGACCGCCATGGAACTCAAGCAGGCAAACACACTGGCGGCACTCAATATGGTGACGTTGCTGATCTACCAGGACAACTGGAAGGCGGCTTCCGAACTCGTGACCCGCGCCGACTTGAGCCCCAAGCAATTTGCCGAGGCTCAGGCCCGCGCGGAAAAACTCAAGGCCTCCGCCAACAAAGTGGTGGCTTCCGAGAGGAATCGCCGGACCGAGGTAGCCGATGCCTCTTCCAGTGCGATCAAGTAGAACGTACGAGGAGTCGAGATGAAGACCAAAAGACTTTTGATCGTGTGCATGGCGTGCCTGTCCACCACTGCCTGGGCCATTGAGCCGGGCCCCTCTTCGCCGTATCAACAAGGCACCGAGCAGTGGTTGCAACTGCAGATTCGCGGTGTGGTTGCCTCCCCTCACCTGCAAACCGCTTCGGCCACTGAACGTGACCTGGCCATGCAGCGCTGGCTGAATAGCTTCAACTACCCGATTCCGGAGTTTTATGACCAGGATGTAGCGGGAGAGATCACTAGCGGCAACTGAGGCATGTCAATGGATGATCAGCCTCTGGCATCGTCCGGAGTAGCCTGGCTGCAAAGCCGGGCTTAATGTCGTGTGCAGGAAAGCAGTGGTCTCTATACATTTTTCAACCCTGGCCGGATTACCCCGGAACTGACGCAGGCTGCGATCATTTGATTCAGAGGACCAGGCAACGAATTGCCTGCCAGAAAAATCAAAAGATCGCAGCCTGCGGGAAATGTGTAGATCTATGACAGGAAAGTGCAGATCAGGCTTGGGGGCAAGGCCATCGCGCTCGACAGCCTCCGGCCGTTTACTTCACCCGAATGCTCTAAACACCCCGATCATGGCAGGGCCGATAGCGACCAGAAAGAAGCTCGGCCACAGACAGAAAATCAGTGGGAATATCAGCTTGGTGCCGATTTTCGCTCCCATCTCTTCGGCGGCCTGCATACGCCGGTCACGGAACTCGTCGGCATAGATACGCAGGGTATCGGCCACGCTGGTACCAAAGCGGATGCTCTGCGCCAACAGGCTGACCAATCCTTGTACATCATCCAGACCCGTGCGCAGGGCCAGTTGCTTGAGCGCCTCGGTACTGGAAATGCCCGCGCGGATTTGCGCATTGACCAGGGCCAGTTCTTCAGCCAGCTCGACCTGACTGACCGACATCTCCTCAGCCACCCGCTCGATGGTCGCGGGCAGGGCCAGGCCCGACTCCACGCACACCACCATCAGATCCAGCGCATCCGGAAACGCGGCACGCAACCGACCTTGTCGCAACTGCTTGCGCTTGGAGACATAGAGCCCTGGCACCAACCAGCCGATACCGGCCACCATGACCACCAGCAGCAGCCCCATGATCAGGGACATCTTGGGAATTATCGGCAACAGCAGCAACGCAACACCGATCAGTAACAGCGGCAACATCAAGCGCACGGCCCAGTACATCTGCACCGCCGACGAGGAACGGTACCCCGCATGTATCAACAGGGTCTGGGTGACGGACGTCTGAGCAGATTCGGCCGAGGCAAAGCGCTGTCCGACCCGTTCCAGCAACAGTTGCAGATTACCCGGAGCCTCCTGCCCTGCGGTGTTGCCTAAATGACCACGCTTGATCAGCGCCAGACGACGCTGCACCGGATCTTGAAGCCCCATCATCAGCAAGATCACAGCGACGACCGCAAGCACTGTACTCAAACCGATCGAGCCGATGAACAACAGGCGCCCCAGCTCCTCGTTCCCCGTGACCCGACTGAACAACCCGAGCAAAAAGTCCATGATCTCTACCTCCCGGTAGCGAATACCACTTAAACCTGAATCCGGATGATTTTGCGTATCCAGAAAATCCCGAGCAACATGGCGCAGAACGCCCCGATGATCAGCTTATGGCCTATGGGATCATTGAGCAGCACAGGCAAGTAACTGGGGCTGGTGACGACGATAGCGATCGCCAGCAGGAAGGGAATCGCCACCAACACCCAGGCCGACATCCGCCCTTCCGCCGACAGGGTCTTGATCTTGCGCTGAAAGCGAAAGCGCCCGCGAATCAGCCGACTCAGACGCTCCAGCACCTCGGTCAGATTACCGCCTGTCTCGCGATGGATGAGGATCGAGGTCACCAGCATCATCACCGTCATGCTCGGCATACGCTCCAGCAGACCAAGCATGGCGCGGCGTACATCGTTGCCATAGTTGATGTCGGCGAAGGCCAGACCGAACTCATGTGCAACCGGCCCCTTGTGCTCTTCGGCGACCAGGCGCAGGGTTTCGTTGAACGGGTGTCCGGCGCGCAGGGCACGGCACATGGCATCCAGTGCATCCGGCAGGCCTTCCTCAAACGCAGCGAAGCGTTTGCCACGGTCACGCGAAATTTTCAGCAGGGGTACCCAGAACACTCCGAAGCCCGCCAGCAGCGCCATCCACCAGACTGACGAGATCATCAGGATCGAGACGCCTGCACAGGCGCCCAGGAACAGCCCAAGCAACAGCACCCGATAAGCACGATATTCATGACCGGACTGCTCGATCAGCTGTGTCAGGTTCGCCATAAAAGGCAACTGCTCAAGCATGGCCTCCAGTGGCGATAAGCGCGTCAGGTATTTCTGCCGCAACACCGTTTGCATGTTGGGCTGATTGTTGGCTTTCTCCAGCACATGCAAACGGCCGCGGATGCGTTTGCGCATCTTGCCGGCCTCGCCGAACACCGGCACCACCACACCCTGGGACAGGAGGAACACAGCGATAAACACCATGCCCAGGAACATCAGAATGAACTCACCAGGAATATTGTTCATGACTGCCGCGCCTCCATCCACTCGGGCCTGAACATCGTCAGCGGCAACTCGATACCGCGCTTGGCCAGCACATCGCGGAAGGCGGGGATCATGCCGCTGGGCCGAAAATCACCCAGTACTTCGCCGTTTTCACCAATGCCCTGGCGGACGAAGGAGAAGATTTCGGTCATGGTGATGATCTCGCCCTCCATGCCGTTGATCTCCTGCACACTGACCAGGCGACGCTTGCCGTCCTCCTGGCGTTCCAGCTGGATGACCACTCCGATGGCCGAAGCGATTTGCTGGCGCATGGCCTTGATCGGGAAGGTCGCCCCGGTCATCGACACCATGTTCTCGATCCGCCCCAGCGCATCGCGTGCGGTGTTGGCGTGGATCGTGGTCAACGAGCCGTCATGACCGGTGTTCATCGCCGTCAGCATGTCCAGCGCCTCGGCGCCGCGCACTTCGCCGATCACAATGCGGTCCGGACGCATCCGCAAGCTGTTGCGCACCAACTCCCGCTGGCTCACCTCGCCACGCCCCTCGATATTCGAAGGCCGGGTTTCCAGGCGTACCACGTGGGGCTGTTGCAACTGCAGTTCGGCTGAGTCTTCGATGGTAACGATCCGCTCGTTGTGCGGGATGAAACTGGACAGCACATTGAGCATGGTGGTCTTGCCGCTGCCGGTACCGCCGGAAATCAGCACGTTCAAGCGCCCGCGGACAATCGCCTTGAGCAGCAGGGCAATGGCCGGGTTTAACGCCCCCACCTGGATAAGGCTATCGGTATTGAGCAGATCCACGGAAAAACGCCGGATCGACATGCTCGGGCCGTCGATGGCCAGCGGCGGAATAATCGCGTTGACCCGCGAACCGTCCTTGAGCCGCGCATCCACCAACGGCGAAGACTCGTCGATACGCCGACCCAGGCTGGAGACGATGCGGTCAATGATGTTCAGCAAATGCTGATCATCGCGAAAGCGCACATCGGTGCGTTGCAGCTTGCCGAAGCGCTCGACATACACTGAGTCATGCCGGTTGACCAAAATGTCGGACACCGTGTGATCGGCCAGCAGCGGTTCCAGAGGCCCCAGACCGAGCACCTCGTCGGTGATCTGCTTGATGATCAACTGGCGGCTGGCGGTACTCACCGGTGCTGTATGTTCATCGAGCAGACGCTGGCAAATATCGCGAATCTGCCGAGTAGCCTCGGCCTGCTCAAGGGAATCCAGCAAGGACAGGTCCATGACCTTGAGCAACTGTTGGTAGATCTTTTCCCGCCATTCCGCCTCCACCGGGGTGACCTGGCTTCTGGTTTCGTAAAGAACGTCCGGCGCTGCACGCTCCCAGGCCATTATTTCCTCTACCGGATCCAACAGGTCGTCGCCCAGTTGGGCAGCGGCGGGTTTACCGGACTGTTTGCGCAAGCGGTTACGAAAGTCGCTGATCATGGGTCATCCCCCGAAAAAACGGTTGAAGGCACGTTTGAGCAAGCCTTGGTTGCCGGCCACCTGTTGACCGATCAGGTCCTCGGTCATGTTGCGCAGTGCAGCCGTGATCGCCGCCCTCGGCGCATGCAGCCCCAACGGCACGCCAGTGTTCTGACTCTGGCTGACCAGATTGAAGTCGTTGGGTAACTTCGACACATTGGTGCAGCGCAGCGCCTCGCCGATATCTTTGAGGCTGACCGCTGCCGCCTTGTCATAGCGGTTGACCACTATCTGCAATTGATCCCCACGCACGCCCAGGTCTTCGCGAAGAATCCGCACCAGGGAGCTGGCATCGCGCAGATGGCTGACGCTCTGTTGCACCACCACGTACACCCGATCCACCTGCTCCAGCACAGAGCCGGTGAGGTGATCGATTTGCCGCGGCAGGTCGATCACCACCCAGCCATAGCTGGCGCGGGCCAACTGCAACAGGGTGTCGAGTTGCTCAGGTTGGGTATCCTGCGGCAAACACAGCTCACCGGCCCGACCGCCCAGCACATGCAAGGTCGGGCTGAAGTGACTGCAAAAACCGCGTAACGCGACGCTGTCCATCCCATCGATCTGGTGCAACACCTCCAAATGGCTGTGCGTCTGCGCTACATCCAGATAATGCGTCACGCTGCCAAATTGCAGGTCCATGTCCAGCAACAGGGTACTGCCACCCATGATGCTGAGTTGCTGAGCCAGGTTGCAGGCCAGCAGGGTTCCGCCAGAGCCGCCCTTGGCGCTCATTACGGCGATCAGTTTTCCTTCTGCCCCACTGCCGGTCCGAACTTCCGTGACCAGACGATTCAAGGCGGCGGCCAGTTCGGTCTCGGCGATGGGCTCCGGCAGCACGTCCCGGGCGCCGGCCTGCATCGCCAGGCGCATAGCTTCCTGTTCGCTCAGCAGTCCGCACACCAACATCGGCGGACGCTCATGGGCCGGACGCTGCAACAACGCCGACAGCTCTTCACGCCACAGGTGGCTAACGCGCAACAGCAGCAGATCGGGCATCCGGTCCAGACCGTAGAGCGGGTCGACATGCCCGTTGCTCACCAGCCGCGTACTCACCTCCAGGCTGGGCATGCGTTGGCAGACGCCTTGCAGGTCGCGCAACGACGTGGCATCACGGCTGCTGATCAGCAACCGTAGCCCGGCTTTGCCGGTCGAGGTAGAGACTGGAGTTTCCTTGGTATTCAGCATGGTGTGATCTCCCCGGAATCGGAATGACGCCCGAGGCTTTCGCGTGGCAACGTTGCCCTGAATGCAGGCAAGGTAATGGGCACGGCGAACCCGGGAATAAACAGATTGAAAACGAAGTTTTGCAGACTCAACTGGACATAGCGGATGGCACGAAAACCATTGACGCTGACCAGGTCAGCGGGGTTGGCCACCAGAGCACCATTGACGTCCAGATAAGTCAGCGTCAGGTGGGTGGTGGCCAGATTGCCGATCAGTTGGCTCGTACCTGCATCGGTCGCGGCATTGAAGATCGCCCGCCGCAGAACCACCGGATCGCTGATATTGCACACCGACGCCAGGCGAGTACCACGCCGTACGGCTTCATCCAGTGCATTGACCGTGAAGTACAGGCGGCCCATTTCCAACACGCCGAACAACAGCGTGAACATCAGCAGGCCAATGAAGGCGAACTCCACCGTGTAGGTACCGCGCATGTGTTTTCTTTTCATCACAGTGCCCTCATCACGGTAGTGGCAACCAGCGGAATGCTCAGCGCAATCTGAGTACCAAAGAAACCGGGAAGCGAGCCGCCGCAATTGCCACCGCCAATCACTGGACAGAACGTGTAAGTGATGGTGACCCGCACATGGTCGATACCCACTGCGGCGACGTCCACGTTGCCAGTCGTCAGCCCTGACACTACCGCGGTCCCGGTATTGGCAGGCACACCATAGACCGCAACGTTTTTCGTCTGGGTCAGTAGCGTATTGCTCAGAGCGACCTTACCAAGCGTCGAATCCCAGGCCCGGCTAGCAACGAAACGGTCGGCATCGCGGCTGGCCTGTAGCAGCACGTTGTATTGATAGAGCATGCGACCGAACTCACCGAAGGCCAGCAACAGCAACAGCAACACCGGCAGGACGAGGGTGAATTCCACCATGGCCAGACCTTGCTGGCGCTTCGAATGTTTAAACCCGTGAAGTCTCATGACGCCTCCTACGAGTCAGTGCTCGGAATGCCAGTGCCGCTGCCGAGATAGGTTTTGTAGAGCTGGATGATCTGCGGCCCGGAATCGGTTGACGGCGAAGGACCTGCCACGTTGTCGCCTTCGCACTCCTTCACGAACTGTCCGAAGATCTGCGCGTCCCCACCACCGCCATCCATTGGCTGCACCACGTAATAGCAGCCGAAACCCAGGACGGGGATAGAGGTTGAACCGCCCTGCATCCCGGTGCAGTTGCCCACCACGATTTTCATCATCCGGCGCTCGAACACTCCATTGCTCTGACAGCCACTGGCCCCTGCCACACACGCGGCAGTGCTCGCACGCCAGTCGTTGTAGTCAAATATCGCGTTGCTGCCCGCGGTGAGATTGCCGTTGCTCGAGGTGACGACTTGCCCCTGGTACTTCGCTTGTGGCGGGGAGACTGAGTCGTCGTACGTGATTGCGGGGTTGCTGGACGTGGTCACAAGGTCCGGCGGATAGTCCGAGGCACTGACCGGGCCGTTGTAGATGCCGAAGCGCGTATTCAGGCCTTGAGAGGTAGGGCCGACTTTGTTGCCGGGGGCGGTCTGGACAGTGTCCCCCGCCGTGCGGCAGACGCTGCCGCCTCCGGCCAGGTCCTCCCTGACGGTACTGCCGCCCGAGCCAAAATCGAGCAACTGAAAGTTGCCTGGGCCAATGGGCGACGAATTGCCGGCAGCGGTCTTCAATACCTTCAAATCACCAAACTGGAAGCCCCAGAACATGCCAGCGTCCGGGTCGTATTGAGTCGGGTCGCCACAGACCATCAAAGGTGAGAGATCACAAGGACTGGTAGGGCTGGGTCCCGCGGTAGCGATCGCCGCCACCGCTTTGGCCCCCAGGCCGCCAGCGCCGAACACCTGAGCGAAGTTCCAGAAAAATCCCGTCAGGCTATAGTTCGGCACCGATACCCGAACGTACTTGGCATCCGAAGGCCCGGGATAGGAGAAAGGGCCATAGACGCTCGCGGCCAGTTCCACCACTGCAAATGTGCCTGCGTTGCCGCCGACAGCCGTGGCCAATTCGTTGTTGCCCGTGGCATTGGCGTTCTGTATCAGCGTATTGAGCGCGGCGGCGCGCGTCGTGCTGGCAATATTGCTGCCACCCTCCACCTGACTCAGGGTTTTGGCACCACTCAGCGCGGCGGCGTCCACCGCATTCTGCAAGCGCGTTTTGTTCAGCATCATATGCCCGCCGTCCAAAGCCAGCGCCGCTACCATGCCAATCACCGCCAACACCATCACCATCAATACACTCACCGATCCTTCCTGGCGCCTTGGCGTCGAAGTGAACGGCCGCTGAACACGAATATTCATCATCAAGCCCTCGTTTGCCGATACTGATCCGGATCGGCTCCGCCAATACCTGGTGCCTGGGCACCACTACCGCCCTGTCAACGTTTGACTACACTGGCTTCGGTCCCGCGGATAACGGTAATAGCCCCGCCACCCTCGCTACTGCGGCGCTGTACCACGCGTTTTGGCGCCGCGACGGCGGCCACCGCCACGGCTGGCACAACAGGCGCAACGGCTGCGATTTTCTTCTCCAGGTTCAGTGGGTTACGCAGCGCCAGTTGCAACTTGCCTTCCGTCTGCGCCGTGACCAGTGCTTCCGCTTCAGAGGCCGACATCTCCAGCGTCACTGCGCGTACCACCACGGGTTGGGTCTTGTCGGTACCCGCCGTCTGATCCACCGCCAATACCCGCAAGTTCTCGAGGATGGTTCTGGACACGGCACTGTTACTGCCGGCACCGGTGGTTTTAGTCGCCAGTACATCGACCCGATTACCCGGCAACAGGAATCCGCCGACACCGACCACATCGTCCACCCGTACCGATATGGCGCGTTTGTCGGGGTCAATCAAAGAGGCCAGAGTGCTGCCACCCAGGTGCTCACTCAGACGTGCTCCGCGCACAATGTCGCCCTGCAAAATGTCGAACGTAGCGATCTTGCCCACTGCTTTTTCGCTGGAGTCGAAGGCGTCGTCCGGGACCGTGTCCCTGGGCATGCGTACGGTCGTGACCTGCTGGGCTTCGACCATCTGCCCGAATGGAATCTCTACCGTGGCGACCACCACGCTTCGAAGGTTGTCATCCGGGCTGGCGCTGAGTCGTGCGCTCAGCCAGGAGTCGGCCATCCATGCAGCGCCAAGGCCCATGACCAGGGAAACGCCTATCAGGGTAAGAGTACGAGAGCTCATGTCAGTATCTCCGTATCAAAGAAAGTTGAGCTGGACGAAGTAGTTGTGCCAGGCCCATTCCAAATCTTGCGGTGACAGTGATCCGGAACCGCCCATATAACGCTGACGATCGAGGGCCATGTTCAGGAGATCGCGGGGATGGCAAGGCACCAGGGGCATGCCTTCACTGGCATAGAGCCTTTGCAGCACATACCGCACCAGCAGCTGGTCAAAAGGAATGCCCAGGCGCTCGCTTTCCTGACGCCAGATCTTTTCGTACTCCTCAGGCTTCAGGTAACCAAACTGCAGCTTGTAGCCAATCCGGCGAAGAAAGGCCTCATCGGCCAGCTCCAGAGGATTGAGGTTGGTGGAAAACACCAGAATCAGATCGAACGGCAGTTCGCAATGCCGGCCGCCGCCCAGGTTGATGAAGTCACGCTTCTCTTCCATCGGGACGATCCAGCGATTCAACAGCTCGGCGGGTGCCATGCGCTGGCGTCCCATGTCATCGATGATGAACAGGCCATTACTGGCCTTGAGCTGCAAGGCCGCCTGGTATTGACGGGTGGAAGGGTCATAGCGAACGTCCAGTTGCTCCATGCTCAATTCACCGCCGGTAATGACGATCGGGCGTTTGCAGCACAGCAGTCGACGGTCGATCCCTTCGTTGAGCATCAGATTGTTCATTTGACTGTTGTCATTCAGACGCTGATGCACCTGCGGGTCATAAATCTCGATCACCGATTCGTTGATGACGATGGCGTGAGGCACCCAGATGGCTTCGGCAAACAGACGAATCAGCCGACTGCTGACATAGGTCTTGCCAGTACCCGCAGGGCCATAAATCATGATCGCGCGCCCGGAGTTCATCGCCACCCCCAACTGATCGAGCATCCCTTCCGTGAGCACCACACCCGCGAGGGCATTGCGCATATCGTTGGCGTTGATGCGACCATGGTGAATGGTTTGAAGTTTGATCAGGGACCGGTAGGTGCTCACCGGGAAGGGCGCCGCACCGATATAGCCGCTGCGCGACAGGGCATCGCGGGCGGCACTGCGACCGCGCTCGGTCAAGCCATAACGCAACATCTGCCCGCCCGTTTGGCTCCCCTGGCCAAGCACTTCGACACGACCATCCTTGCGCAGAAACGCCAGGACCTCTTCAAGTACCGCGCCGGTCAGCGCCAGGCGTTCCACCAGCCGCGACATGTCCAGCACACCGGCATCAAACAAATGTTTGCACACCAACTCACCGAGAAAACTGTCGGTCAGACCCGTCTCGCGAATAGTGCAGGGCTGAGGTGCCAGTCGTTGCACCGCCTCCCGGTCGCAGGGGTAGGCATCACTATCGACGATGACGTGCATGACTAAGCTCCCAATCCACCGGCAACGAGTTGCCAGTAGACGCTGTTTAAAGTCCCGATCAGGATTGCAATCGAATAAGGGAAAGGCTTGCCGGCTACTTCATCTGAAGTCGGCGCATAATAGGCGTGCGCTCTTAGAATCAACCAATAGCGCTCCAGGGTCTGAAGCAATTGACCTCGAACCAGTACGATCAAAAGACCGCACACGCCACCGGCGATCAGGCTGAAAAAGGCAGCCCACAACGCGAAATGGATGGGTAGAAAACTGCCGACCATGGCCATCAACTTGACGTCGCCGGCGGCCATGCCCCCCAAGGCGTACATCGGCAGAAACAGCCCAAAACAGATCAGGATACCCAGCAGGCTGTCACCCAATCCGCTGACACCACTTGAATACATTTGACCGACCAATCCCAGGGCAAGTCCCAACAGGACCAGCATGTTGGGAATACGGTGGCGACGCAGATCACTCACCACCGCCACGCCCAAAAGTCCTATCAGTAAAACAGTCGATACCATCAGTTCCGTGGACATGGCGTGTCTCCCTACTGGGATTAGTCGTTAGCACGCAACGTTGCTATTGGCGGCCTTACACAGCGATGTGATTTGGGTATTCACCTCGCCTCCAAGTTTCACGAACATGGCGGCAACAGCGACCGTAATCAGCCCACCCGCCACCGCGTACTCCACGATGGTCAGGCCGTTTTCATCTTTGACGAACTTCAGTACCGAAGCCTTGATTGTTTGCAGAGTCATGATGTACTCCCGTTCTAGCGGTCAAACCGCTCAGAACATACTTTGCTAGAGAAAACGCGAAGCCCATTAAGTAAGTAGTCCGGCAGCCTCATCAGCAAAATAGAAGCAGCTGTCTACTCCATGGGCATCGCCATGTCAGCCAATGGAAATTACCGTTATCAGCAAGCAGCACCTTTGACCGCAGCGCACAGTCCTGTGATTTGGGTATTCACCGCGCCCCCAAGTTTCACGAACATTGCGGCGACAGCCACCGTAATCAAACCACCGGCCACCGCGTATTCCACGATGGTCAGGCCGTCTTCGTCTTTGACGAACTTCATTACCGAAGCCTTGATTGTTTGCATGTTCATTTTGCCCACCTCACTCGAATGTTTTTTTCTGGAAGCAGTACTTTCTGTCCTGCCTGATGCAACCTTAGTCAGGGTGAAGGCATAGCCGTTAGGAGGATTTTGCACATCGCTAGGACTTTTTTGCGGAGCGGCCAAATAGGGATAATTAGCCTTTGCAGAAGTAACGGGAGGGGTAAACAGGGCATGGCAGGGCAAATGCGATTTTCATTGATTCACAAGCGATAAGCGGTTCAACCCGTGCTCATCGAAGACACACAAGCAAACAGTCGCTTTCCAGGCCCCCATAGAACGAACAGAACTAAAACTCGTCTTTCCTATCGAGATTAAATCTGCAAAGTGATGGCACATTGACGATACTGCTTAGCGAGTCACTAAGAATCCAAGAGTAGAGACATGACGTCCAACTTGACCAGAAGGCCAACGCTCCTATGGTTCGATCTGACTCATGATCGATCCACGAAAGAACTCATCGCGCAGTTCGAGGGTACCTGCGACGGCAAACTGGCGAAAAACTCCGTGCTGCCCATCGGGGTAAACGCAGACATGATCTGCATCCATTTCGATCGCCCCGATACACCAGGCCTGAGGCTGTTGCTGGACATCAAACGCAGCGCACCGGCCATCCCGATCACCATGTTCACCGTGCAGCACTCGGAAGAACTGGCCGTCTGGGCCATGCGTTCCAGCGTCTGGGAATACATAGTGCTCCCCCTCTCGGTCAGTGAGAGGAATCGCTACCTGACTGCTGTAGTTCAGCTCTGCGAGCTGCGCCGGAATGTTATCGACCACCGCAAGACACAGCTGATCGACCACTCCCCGACCCTGCCGGACAGCATCCGGCTGACCTCCGGACACCAAAAACATCAGGCCCTGAGCAGCATCATGCTGTACATCGAGCAGCACTTTCGGGACAGCATTGACCAGAGGGATTTGGCGCAGCGCTGCGGCATGACGACCTTTCGCTTCAGCCGTCTGTTCAAGGAAGCCAATGGCCTTGGCTTCACGGATTACATCTTGAACAAACGCATGAACTTCGCCAAAGAACTACTCGACAACAGCCAGATGCCTATTACCAGCATCGGCTATGAGGCCGGATTCAAGGATCCTTCCTATTTCGCTCGTGCCTTCAAGCAGTTCGCAAACTGCACGCCCAGCGAATACCGCTTGGCACGCCAACTCAGAGCAACTGCATCTGCGCAAATGGCGCAAGATGAAAAAACCACTGAAGCGCTCGAAAGCCTGGTGCAAAGCCTTAGCGGTTGAGGCGTTTTTATACGCGCACACAAAAACGCCGCTCATTGAGCGGCGTTTTTGTTAAATATGGAGCGGGAAACGAGACTCGAACTCGCGACCCCGACCTTGGCAAGGTCGTGCTCTACCAACTGAGCTATTCCCGCAAATGGCGTCCCCTAGGGGACTCGAACCCCTGTTACCGCCGTGAAAGGGCGGTGTCCTAGGCCACTAGACGAAGGGGACACGCTAACTGAAACACATGGTGTGTATTTCAGTGCCCAAATCCGCATCCGAAGATGCTGGTTCTGGTTTCACTCAGCCCTGCCCGAAAGCAACGCTGTTTAAAATTGGAGCGGGAAACGAGACTCGAACTCGCGACCCCGACCTTGGCAAGGTCGTGCTCTACCAACTGAGCTATTCCCGCATATGGCGTCCCCTAGGGGACTCGAACCCCTGTTACCGCCGTGAAAGGGCGGTGTCCTAGGCCACTAGACGAAGGGGACACACGTACAACATTCACTGCCTACCGCGTTTCGCTGTGTGCTTTACGCTGTAAGTGGCGCGCATTCTATGGATGGATTGAGGGGTCGTCAACCCCCAGATATAAATTTATTTAAATCAATGACTTCGCCCTGCTTTGAGACACTAATCGGGCTTTTCCGTCGCTCGGGGTTTGACGCCTATATTCTGACACCCGCCAAGACGTTATAGTCCACCCACGCCAAAGATGATGGCAATGTGCACCTCGCACGCTATTACTTATATAAGCAGGAACGCGGCCGATACAGACAGTGCAGTAGCCGATTCAACTCGCCGAGCGGCGCTATGCGCCTCAATGCCAAGCCACTACACTCGCACGCGAACCCCATAAAGAGGTCTTACCGGTGACACCACTCATGATCACCCTGCTAGTCGTAGCCGGGATCGCACTATTGATCGCCATTGGCTACATGAACCATGTGGTGGAAAACAATAAGCTGGAAAAGGCCCGCGCCAAAGTTGAGCTCAACGATCGTCTGCGTCGTTGCGGCGAAATCACCGAGACCTTTCCCGGCCAATTGATGACACCGGGCCTCAAATTGCTATTGACCCGCCTGGAATTGAACGTCTGCCAACGCCTGCTCACTCTGGAAAAAACCAACGCCAACCTCAAGGCACGGATTGGCGAACTGAGCGCCCTGGTCGGCCAGGGTGAATCGATCCCGGTCAACAACCCGCCGGCACCGATCCAGACCGAAGCCAAAGCCAAAGACGTACGTTTCCTGCTCGAAGCCCTGCACGGCCAAATCACCCGCGCCGCCCAGGACGGCTTCTTGCCGACCAACGAAGCCAAACGCTGGATCCGCGAAGTTCGCCACATCCTGGTCCTGCTGCACATTGAATTCTTCAACAACCTCGGCCAGCACGCCCTGCAACAGAACCAGCCCGGCCAGGCCCGCCTGGCATTCGAACGCGGCGTGCAATACCTGCGCAAACAACAAGAACCCAAGGTCTATGCCGAACAGCTGGAATACCTGGAAAAACTCCTGGCTCGCGCCAACGCACAAGTCATGGACAACATCGCCCCGGTAGAAGGCGAAGTGAACCAGCTGACCGAAGGCCTCAAAGACGTCGAGGCCGATGCAGACTGGAAGAAAAAAGTGATCTACGACTGATCACAGAAAGAAGAAAAGCCACCTGAGCAGGTGGCTTTTTTTTGCGTTGAGTTTGATGGACGGGTACAGCCGCGACAGTAAGGTCGACTATCGGTCGCCATCGCGAGCAGGCTCGCTCCCACAATTGGACGATGTACAACCGCAAGGCCGCCATCGCGAGCAAGCTTTGCTCCTACAGAGCCAAAAGCAGAGCGGCATACACCCGCCGCCCCTCACCGCTCAACAGGCCGAGCGTTAGCTCGCCTCAGAGCCGAAAGTGCCCCACCATCCCCTTCAACTCAACCCCCAACTGCGCCAACTCGATACTGGAAGCCGCATTCCCCTGCATCGCCAACGAAGACTGATCCGCACTGGCGCGAATACTCGTGACACTGCGATTGATCTCCTCCGCCACCGAACTCTGCTCCTCGGCAGCTGCTGCGATCTGCTGGTTCATCTGCTGAATCAAAGACACCGCCGCTGCAATACTCCCCAGCGCACTCTCCGTCTGCAACGCATCACTCACCGCCAGCTTCACCAGTTCGCCGCTGTTCTGAATCTGCTGAACAGAAGACTGAGCCGCCGAACGCAAGGCGCTCACCAGTCGTTCAATCTCCTCGGTCGATTGCTGGGTACGCTTGGCCAAGGCCCGCACTTCATCGGCGACGACCGCAAAGCCCCTGCCCTGCTCGCCGGCTCGAGCCGCTTCGATCGCGGCGTTGAGGGCCAACAGGTTGGTTTGCTCGGCCACACTCTTGATGACGCTCAGCACCGTACCGATGTTCTGGATTTCGGCACTCAAGCTTTCGATGCTCGAACTGGCCGAGGTGGCTGAATCCGCCAACTGTTCGATCCGCGCCATGCTCTGGCGCACCACCTGCTGGCCACTTTCAACCTTGTCGTCTGCCGTCTGCGCTGCCTGAGCGGCCTCCTCAGCATTACGCGCAACGTCGTGCACGGTGGCGGTCATCTGGTTCATCGCAGTAGCAACCTGTTCGGTTTCTTCCTTCTGGCTGCTGACTTCAAGATTGGTCTGCTCGGTCACCGCCGACAGCGACTGCGCTGAACTGGCCAACTGCTCGATACCCGCCTGCAAACCGCTGACAATACTGCTGAGCCCTGCGCCCATCTGCTGCATGGCCTGCATCAACTGCCCGATCTCATCACGACGGGTCACTTCAACCGTTGCACTCAAATCGCCAGAGGCAATCTGTTGAGCAACCCGGATCACGCTGCGCAGCGGTGCCACGATCAACCGGGTAATCACCCAGGCCGCAATCAGCCCGACCAGCAGCGCCAGCGCCGAGGAACCGATGATCAGCATAGAATTCTTTTTCAGCTCCGCCTGCATCGACTGGTCTTCGGCGACATAGGCCTGGTCCACCCGCTCCATCACCTGAGCAGCGCGCTGATGGAGTTGCTCATAGACGGTTTTTTCCTGCGCCAGCAGGCCGGTGTATTCGGCGAGTTTTTCGCTGAATCCGCCAATGTGCCCGACCACTTCATTGAGGACCGTCTGGTAACCCTCATCCTTGACCGTGGTTTTCAACTGCTCGGCCTGGGTCAGCGCCTGGTCGGCCTGCTCGATCTTGCCCTGCCCTGCGCTGTCATCGCCTTTGCGACTCAGGTCCAGGCGCACGCGCGCTTCGTTCATGGCCTGCAACATCAACCGCGACACCTGGCTGACTTGATTGGCCTGTTCGATGAACTGCCCTCCGTCCTTGCCTTCGGATTCCTTCAAGGTATAAGCGCCGTCATCGGCCAGCCCGGCCTGCAGCACGTCGAGGTTATTGGCCACGCTGGACACCGACCAACTGGCCATCTCCAGCGCCAGGTCCTTGCCCTGGCTGAGCGAGACGAACTCGTCGAAGGCCTTGCGATAAGCCCCCAACGACTGCTCCACATCATTCATCACCGGCACGTTGGCCGCAGACGCCGCTTTCAGTTGGGTTGCCAGGGCGATCAAGCCGTCAACGCCCTTGCGTAGCGCATCAGCGGTTTTCGGGTTGCCGTGCAAAGCGTATTCCTGCTCGAGCAGTCTCACCTTGAGCAAACCGCTGTTGAGCGACGACATCTGCTTGAGCCCGTCGAAGCGCTGGCTGATGGTTTGCAGTGACCAAACGCCGATGGCCGCCACCAAGGCGGTCAACAGCAGCACCAGTACAAAACCGACACCCAGTTTTTTCGCCATACCGAGGTTGGCAAAACGTCCTTGCACGGCCGAAATCATTGCACTTAGTCCCCTGACATAGTCTGTTGACGCAGATTCGCAACGGGCCTGTATCAACACAAGTCTCTGGCGTCTGAATAATGGCAAAAAGCTACGCTTGCGTCGTTTTCAGAACGCTTGAGGTCGATCCAGAGCGGTGGCCTTAAAAAACGCTCGCGCTCGCGGATCACAGGCATAGGCCACATTGATACGCTGCCAGTCACCGGCCTCTGCGGCGGGACTGAATGCCGTCGCAGAAGACAACAGGACACCGAAGCGCTGGGCTTGTTTGCGCACCTGAGCGTAGTCGGACATCCGTGATCGCGCCCAGATGAACAATCCCCCGGCCGGTTTGCCGAAAACCTCCCATTCGGCGTCTTCCAGCACTTGCAGCGCAGCTTCCCTGTCATTGCTTAAACGCTGGCGCTGGCGCTGGACCAGTTTGCCGTAGGCACCGCTGGCCAAAAGGCTTGCCAGCACCGACTCGCAAAACCGTGAAGCGCCCATGCTGCTGATCATCTTGACCTCGGCCAGCCGCGATATAACCCCGGCGCCGGCCACTACAAAACCGACCCGCAACGAACTGCTGAGGGTTTTGGAGTAGCTGCCGACGTAGATCACGTTGTCATCGATACCCAACGCAGCGAGGCGCGTACCGGGGCCGCTGTGCAAATCCGCATAGACGTCGTCTTCGATTACCAGAAGGCCATGGGCTTTGGCCAGTTGCACAACCCGTTGCGCCACCACCGGCGCCAGGCTGCTGCCAGTGGGATTTTGATAGAAGCTATTGATAAAGATCCCGCAGGGCCGGTACTGGACCAGCAGCGCCTCGAGCGCGTCAATGTCCGGCCCGCGCGGGGTTCGCGGGACCTCGATCATGTTGACCCCGTGCAATTTGAGCAGGTCGAACAGCAAGCAATAACCGGGACTTTCCACCACCACGCAATCACCCGGCTTGAACAAGGTCCGCACGATCAGGTCCAGCCCCTGACTGGCCCCCGCCGTTGTCAGGATTCGGCTTTCCTCCACCACGATATCCAGCTGTTTCAGGCGTTTGTGGATCTGCAGACGCAAGGCTGGCAGGCCCAGCGGCGTGCTGTAGTTGAACAGGCCGGCCATGTCGGTGCGACTGACCTGGCGGATCGCGTAGCTCAGGTCGTCAGTTTCACGCCAGCTCTCGGGCAGTCCGCCACATCCCAGCTTGAGTCGGCCCGAGGTGCCGCCCTGTGTCCTTTCTGCCCCCTCGAACCAGGGACAATCCTGTTGCCCCTGGGCGGCCAACGCTGGGATGGCAACAATGAAACCGGCGCCATGACGCGGAGCCAGCACCCCTTGAGCCACCAGACGCTCACAGGCCTCAGCGACGCTGGACTGACTGAGCAAATTGATCCGGGCGATTTGCCGCACAGAAGGCAAACGCGTCCCCGGTGGCACCTCGCCACGGCACAGCCAGCAGGCTAGCGCGTCGACGATTTGCTGTACGACCGGCACCAATGCCTGTCGATCGATTCTCAACTCCATGAGCAAGCAAACTCCTGTCCGTTTTGCGGGAAACAGTTAATCACAAGAGCGGTCGATCAGTTGTGCGACAAAACCGCCAAAACCCTCGGTTCTAACCATTTGAAACACATTGTCCGCCCCCTTTAAGGAACCGAAAAAAAACCCGCACACATGCGGGTTTTTTCCTACGTTTCACTGCCTGTATTCAGAACGCCGTAACACCACCGTCCACCGCAAGCGAATGCCCTGTGGTGAACGCTGCGCCGTCGCTGCACAGGTACAGCACCGCGCTGGCGATTTCCTCGACCTTGCCGATGCGCCCGACCGGGTGCATCGCATTGGCGAACTCGCCTTTCTTCGGGTCGGCTTCATAGGCACGGCGGAACATGTCGGTGTCGATGACTGCCGGACACACCGCGTTCACCCGAATCTTTTTCTTGGCGTATTCGATGGCTGCCGATTTGGTCAGGCCGATCACTGCATGTTTCGACGCCGCGTAAATACTCATCTTCGGCGCAGCCCCGAGGCCGGCTACCGATGCGGTGTTGACGATCGCACCGCCGCCCTGGGCCAGCAGTAATGGCAACTGGTACTTCATACACAACCAGACGCCTTTGACGTTGACGCCCATGATCGCGTCGAACTCGTCGACCGTACCTTCGGCCAGTTTGCCTTTCTCGATCTCGATGCCGGCATTGTTGAAGGCGTAGTCGAGACGGCCGTAGGTATTGACCACCTCGTCCATCAGATTTTTTACCTCGCTCTCCTGCGTTACGTTGCAGCGCACGAAGGTGGCTTCACCGCCAGCAGTACGAATCAGCGCCACGGTGTCCTCACCACCCGCCACGTCCAGGTCGGCCACTACCACTTTCAAGCCTTCAGCGGCAAATGCCTGGGCGGTCGCGCGGCCAATGCCATTGGCAGCGCCCGTCACAACGGCGACCCGGCCAGTAAACGTCATGCTCATTGTTATGTCCTCGAAGAGAAGATGCGGGGGATTGCGTGTTGGCAATCTAGCCACAAGGACCTGCGGCGCGGCAGCACTATCAAAAGGCCGGTTGGGTGTCCATGAGTGCCAGTGATAAAACCGCCGGGGCGACTATCACTGCACTGGATCGATGTGCATTCGCCGCATCAGCCAAACTTGCGGCATCGTTCATGAAGGTCTATCAACAAGTCTTCATTCATCTTGAGTGCCTGTCATGACTACCCAGATCAATCGCCAGTTCCTGCTCGCCAAACGTCCGGTGGGCGCGGCGACCCGCGAGACCTTCACCTATCAGGAAGTACCGGTCGGCGAACCGGCTGCGGGTCAGATCCTGGTCAAAAACGAATACCTGTCCCTGGACCCGGCCATGCGTGGCTGGATGAACGAGGGCAAGTCCTACATCCCGCCGGTCGGTATCGGCGAAGTGATGCGCGCATTGGGCGTAGGCAAAGTCGTTGCGTCGAATAATCCGGGCTTCGCAGTCGGGGACTACGTCAATGGTGCCTTGGGTGTGCAAGATTACTTCCTAGGCGAGCCACGAGGTTTCTACAAGGTCGATCCGAAACTGGCGCCTCTGCCGCGCTATCTGTCGGCGCTGGGCATGACCGGGATGACCGCCTATTTCGCCCTGCTCGATGTCGGCGCGCCGAAGGCTGGCGACACCGTGGTGCTGTCGGGCGCGGCCGGTGCAGTGGGCAGCATTGCCGGGCAGATCGCCAAGATCAAAGGTTGCCGGGTAATCGGCATTGCCGGGGGCGCGGACAAGTGCCGGTTCCTGATCGACGAACTGGGTTTTGACGGCGCCATCGATTACAAAAACGAAGACGTCCAGGCCGGTCTCAAGCGCGAATGCCCGAAAGGTGTCGATGTGTATTTCGATAACGTCGGCGGCGATATCCTCGACGCGGTGTTGAGTCGCCTGGCCATGAAGGCCCGGGTGGTGATCTGTGGCGCCATCAGCCAGTACAACAACAAGGAAGCGGTCAAAGGCCCGGCCAACTACCTGTCGCTGCTGGTCAACCGCGCGCGGATGGAAGGATTTGTGGTGATGGACTATGCCGCGCAGTTCGCCGCAGCCGGACAGGAAATGGCCGGTTGGATGGCCAAGGGGCAACTCAAGAGCAAGGAAGATATTGTTGAAGGACTGGAGACGTTCCCGGAGACGCTGATGAAATTGTTCAGCGGCGAGAATTTCGGGAAGTTGGTGTTGAAGGTTTAACCCCAAACAAATGTGGGAGCGAGCCTGCTCGCGATAGCGGTGGATCAGCCAACATTGATGTCGACTGACACTCCCTCATCGCGAGCAGGCTCGCTCCCACATGGGATCTTCAGCGTTTGGTTAAGCGAGTTCGGCCACTACGGCAGCCAACGCCTTGGCCGGATCCGCGGCCTGGCTGATCGGACGGCCGATCACCAGGTAATCGGAACCGGCATCCAGCGCCTGACGCGGCGTCAGAATGCGGCGCTGATCGTCCTGGGCGCTGCCCGCGGGACGAATCCCCGGAGTGACCAGTTGCAACGACGGGTGCGCCGATTTCAGGGCCTGGGCTTCCAGGGCCGAACACACCAGACCGTCCAGCCCGGCTTTTTCCGCCAACGCGGCCAGGCGCAACACTTGCTCCTGCGGCTCGATATCCAGACCGATACCCGCCAGGTCTTCACGCTCCATGCTGGTCAGCACGGTCACGCCGATCAGCAAGGGTTTCGGACCGGTGCGCTGGTCAAGCACTTCGCGGCACGCGGCCATCATGCGCAAACCACCGGAGCAGTGCACATTGACCATCCACACGCCCATCTCCGCAGCCGCCTTGACGGCCATGGCGGTGGTGTTCGGGATGTCATGGAACTTGAGGTCCAGGAACACTTCGAAGCCCTTGTCACGCAAGGTGCCAACGATTTCCGAAGCACAGCTGGTGAACAGTTCTTTACCGACTTTGACCCGGCACAGCTTCGGGTCCAACTGATCGGCCAGCTTCAGTGCGGCGTCACGAGTGGGAAAATCCAGGGCGACGATGATAGGAGTCTGGCAGGCGGACATGAGTGGGCTCTCAGGCAGGTCGAAATCGGCGCGCATTGTAGCGGAACCAGCGCCTCTGCGGGACCCGATGATCGGTAATTCGTCGAGGCGGCTCAAGCAAGACTAGCCCTTGCCCCCATTGTGTCGAGTCAGAGCGTTACCGAACGCAGGATAGCGACAGCAATGGCGCAGGTTCTGTGGGCCTGATCTCAAGGTCGGCGATCCTCGACCCGAGCCTGACTCTTGCTCCAGTCGTTCAGCAGGCTGTAGGCCACCGCCAACAACGTCGGGCCGATGAACAAGCCAATAAACCCGAAGGCAATCAGCCCGCCAAACACCCCGAGCAGGACAATCACCAGCGGCAAATTACCGCCCCGGCTGATCAGGTACGGCTTGAGCACGTTGTCGACGCCGCTGATGATGAACATCCCCCAAACCCCGAGAAACACCGCCATCCCGTACTCGCCCTTCCAGGCCAGCCAGGCCGTGGCCGGAATCCACACCAGTGGCGGCCCCATTGGAATCAGGCTCAACAAAAACGTGACGATCCCCAGCACCAGCGCCCCGGGAACCCCAGCAATCAAAAACCCGATCAACGCCAGAACCGCCTGGGCCGCCGCCGTCCCGATCACGCCGTTCACTACCCGCTGCACTGTGCCTGCCACCAACTCAATGTAATACCCGGCACGGTCACCAATCAGACGTTCCAGCAACCCGTGAACAAATGCCGCCAGACGCGGCCCGTCACGGTAGAAAAAGAACACGAAGACGATACTCAACGTCAGCTCAAGTATCCCGCCGCCAATTTGTGCACTGCGCGCCAGCAGCCAATTGCCGACCTGGCCCAGATAAGGCTTGACCGCCAGCATCATCGCCGCGCCTTGTTGATCGATGCTGTTCCAGAGCCCCACCAGCCGCTCGCCCACTAGGGGAATACTACCCAGCCAGGTCGGCGCTTCCGGCAGTCCGTCGACCTGCACATCCTTGATGAGCGCCGTGGCATCACGCACATGGTCCGCGAGGTTGAACCCCAGCCAGACCAACGGCAACGCCACCAGCAACATCCAGCCCAGCGTCAGCACCGCGGCCGCCAGAGATTCGCGACCATTGAGCAACCGCGTGAGCAAACGCATCAGCGGCCAACTGGCAAACGCCAGCACCGCGCCCCAGAAAAGCGCCGACCAGAACGGCGCCATCACCCAGAAGCTCGCGCCAAACAGCACCAGGAGCAGGATCTGCACCAACAGCCGATCGTTATTGATCATCTAAATCTCGAAAAAAGTCAGTCCGCAAAAGAGTAGGCGAACGCAGCGTGTGCGTTCGCCGGATAAAGCTTATCGCAACAGTTGGATGTGCAAGCCAGCACCTTCGACACTACCCGCTTCCATCCTGGCGGTACGCACACCCTGCCCGATCAGTGCCTGACGCCAGGCTTCAGCCTTCGGCCCGGAAATACTGACCCGCAATGTGGTGTCCAGATTCAACCCGCGCGAGATCAGGCGCAGCCAGGTTTCGTCAGGATCGCCGGTCAGTTTGGGGAAATCGAGTTCACCGGTGCTTTTGAGCTCTCGCAGCAAGGTTGCAGAAGTCGGCAGCAAATCGCCCAGCGGCGCGGCGGCGTCAAACTGTTCGACGTGCAGATAAGCTTTGCGATTGCCGCGCGTGATGCTGTAAAGCGCTACCAGCGTGTTGTCCTGCGGGGCCGCCAGGCGCAACAGCAAATAGGCTTGCTGATCATCGGCACCATAAAGCTTGGCATTGCCGAAGACATCATTGGCCCACAGGCTGCTTTCGCCGCAATCTCGGGCCTGGCACCAGAACAGCAACTGGGCATCCTGCTTCTGCAAGGCTTCACGAGCGGCGGTGAAGGCCTCGGTGGAGGAATGCTCCGGTGGCAACTCGTAGGTTACCGAAGTGGCTTGCCCTCGGGCAGCCACCTGGCCGTCAAAGCGCAACTGGCCGCTGATTTTGCGGATTGAGCCCAGTGGATAGATCCGCTCGAGTTCGGCGACCGGACGATAGTCAACGATCTGCGCATCGGCCATACGCGGCACGACCGGCAGGTCCTGACTGCCCGGGACATCGGCGGCAAATAACAGCGGACTGAAGCAACACAGCGCCAGCAGACTGAATGAACGCATGGATAGACTCATCGGATCAGCATGGCCTGGGCACCCTTGATGATACTGGCGTCATCGATGCGCTCAGGCACCAGCAAACCGCGCTGTACCGCCGGACGCGCCTCCATGGTTGCCATCCAGCGCTGCAGGGCCGGCAAACCTTCGACCTCTACACCCGACCATTCATGGCCACGGACCCACGGATAAGTGGCGATGTCGGCAATGCTGTATTCACCGGCCAGAAACTCCACGGCTTGCAGACGCGTGTCGAGCACTTCATAGAGGCGGCGGGTTTCATGCTGATAGCGATCGATGGCGCCCTGGAGCTTCTCGGGGAAGTAACGGAAAAACACGTTGGCCTGACCTTGCATCGGGCCGATCCCCCCCATCTGGAACATCAGCCATTGCAATGCCACTGAACGCCCCTTGGGGTCTTTTGGCAGCAGTTTGCCGCTCAGTTCCGCCAGGTAAATCAGGATCGCACCGGATTCGAACACGGCGAAATCGCCGTTGGCGCGATCGACAATCGCCGGAATCCGGCCATTGGGATTGATCTTGAGGAAGCCCTCGGACTTCTGTTCCTTTTTGTCGAAACTCAAGGCGTGCACCGTGTAGGGCAGGCCGAGTTCCTCGAGCACGATAGAGACCTTGTGGCCATTCGGGGTCGCAGCGGTGTAGAGATCTATCATGGTTGTCTCCCATTTCAACCCGCCCAGCCTCGACAGTTGCCCGGCGCAAGTCAAGGAACGGCGAAGAACCGATTGAAACAGTCTGCGACAAGCTCGGCACCGGGTTCGTCATTCAGGTGCAAATGATGGCCGCCAGGCAGCTGTTCCCGGCTAAAGGGTAGACGCTCCAGCAACTCGGGATGTTTGGCGAGCATGCCGTCGGCAGCCACCAGCAGTTTTGCAGGACAACTGACCCGCTGGACGAAGGCCATCGCCTGTTCAGAGGTCAGACGCAGCGGCGATGGTAGGGTCAGGCGGTTATCGGTGCGCCAGGTATAACCGCCCGGCACCGGCATCAATCCACGTTGGGCCAGCAGTTCTGCGGCTTCGCGACTGACAGCGACCAAGCCTTTCATGCGCGCCTCGATGGCCCGGTCGAGGGTGTGGTAGACCGGTTTGCGCTTCTCGCGCAAATCCAGCTGCGCTTGCAAGGCCATGCCCATCCGTTCGGCAGCGTTTTCGCCCTTGTCTGTAGGAGGAATGACGCCGTCGATCAACGCCAGATGGGTCACGCGTTGCGGTAACGAACCGGCCAGCACCAGCGAAACGATCGCGCCCATGGAATGCCCCAGCAGCCCAAAGCGCTTCCAGCCCAATTGCTCAGCCACTTGCAACACGTCATGGGCATAGTCCCACAGCGCGTAACCGGCACCGCTCGGCCGATGCCCGGAATGACCGTGACCGGCCATGTCCAGTGCGATGATGCGCAAGCCTTTGAGCTTCGGCGCCAGCCGGGCGAAGCTGTTGGCGTTGTCCAGCCAGCCATGCAAGGCGATCACCGGCATGCCGTCTTCGGGGCCAAACAAATGCGCCGCCAACTCGATGTGCGGCAGGCTCAGGCGAACTTCTTCAACGACATTGCTCATGCGCAATCCTGTTGGTGGCGACCGTCCCACCGGCTGAGCAGGTTCTTCAGCAGCGTGGCCGTGTCCTGGGGACGTTCGAGGGGAAACATGTGGCCGCCAGGCATGGTCAGGGACTCGCCCAGCGGCAAGCGCCCCACGAGGCTTGCGTGATGACGCATCACCACCCGGCTCTTGTGCCCGCGAACCACCGCCAGCGGCACTTTCAGTTGCCGTGTGCGGCCGGGACTGGTGTGCGGCACGCCGCGGTAGATACTGATTTCCGTGGCCGGGTCGAAGCGCAGGCGCAACCGGTCGCCCACCTTGTGCAAGCCATGTTGCAGGTAAGCGTCGAAGCATTCCGGGTCGAAGCCGCGAAACAGGGTTTTGCCCGCGAAATAGTGTCGAGCCGCTTCCAGATCGGTGAACTCTTCCCGCCGTCCCAACGTACGGCCGGCCGGGGTGAGTCGATCGATGAAACCGAAGCGTTTGGCAGCGCGGATCACCCATTGATCAGCGCGGGTCAGCACCGGCGAATCAAGCATCACCACGCCGCGATAGAGCTCGGGGCACCGCAACGCCGCGTGCAGATGCAACACGCCACCGAAGGAATGGCCTACGCCCCACACCGGTTCCGGTTGTTGCTCGAGGTGATGAATCAACTCGTCGACCAGGTTGTACCAGTTGTCATCCGCCGGAAAACGCGGGTCGTGGGCGTGCTGCTGCAGATGCGTCACCTGGTACTCGGGCGCCAGCGCCGCGAATAACTTGCCGTAGGTGCCCGAGGGAAACCCGTTGGCGTGGGCGAAAAATATCTGTTGCGACATACCGGTGATCCATCAACGAAAACGAGGGTTGATTGTCCGTAAGACGACGTCCTACAGCAATGACCGTAAGTGCCATGAATGATGACAGTCCGGTCAAGGAGGCGGCGTTCGGCTGCTACATGGAAAGCGTTTCAGCGGGAGGGTGGATTCTCACCCAATGGCACCACCGCCATGGTCAACCGCGACACACAACTGGCCTTGCCCTCATCGCTGGTCAAACGGATATCCCAGACATGCGTCGTGCGACCAATGTGAATTGGCTTGGCCACCGCCGTGACCCGCCCACTGCGCAAGCCGCGCAAATGGTTGGCGTTGATTTCCAGGCCCACGCAGTAAAACTTGCTGGCGTCGATGCACAGGTAACTGGCCATCGAGCCGACCGTTTCGGCCAGCACCACCGAGGCGCCGCCGTGCAGCAAGCCGTAAGGCTGGTGAGTGCGATGGTCGATGACCATGCTCGCGGTCAGGGACTCGTCGTCGAAGGCTTCGAAGCGAATATCCAGCACTTCACCGATGGTATTTTTCCGGGTTTCGTTCAAATGTTCGATGCTGGGAGTAGTACGCCACAAACTCATAGTTACTTTCCTTTGTAGGTTTTATTCGTGACTCAATCCTGCCACAGCACCGCTTCACTGCGCTCGCTCCATTCTTCGAAGCGGGCACCGTAGGCGGCTTCGATCACGTTGCGCTTGATCTTCAGGGTCGGCGTCAGAAAACCGTTTTCCACCGCCCAGCTGTCCTTGACCACCACCAATCGATGCAAGCGTTCGTGTTTGTCGAGGACGCCGTTGACCTCTTCCAGAAGTTTTTCCAGGCTTGAATGCAGGCCCGCCCGCGCCGTTCCGCTGGCGTCCTGTTGCCCGACCGCCGAGAGCACGCACAACCCCAGCGGCGCGCTCAGGCCATCGCCCACCACGCACACTTGCTCGATGCGCGAATGCTCCGCCAGACGATTCTCGATCGGTGCCGGGGCGACGTATTTGCCTTTGCTGGTCTTGAAGATTTCCTTCAGTCGCCCGGTCAGGCGCAGGTTGCCTTCGGCGTCCTCTTCGCCCTTGTCACCGGTGCGCAGGAAGCCGTCTTCAGTGATGGTGTCGGCGGTTTTCTCGGGTTCCTTGAAATACCCGAGCATGGTCGCGCCGCTGCGCACCATGACCTCGCCCGACTCGGCGATCCGCACCTCGACCTCCGGGCAGGGCTTGCCGATCCAGCCGGGTTTGTTCTGGCCCGGCAGGCAAATGTGCGAATAACCACAGCTTTCGGTCATGCCGTACACCTCCAGCACATCCAGCCCCAGCTTGCGGTACCACAGCAGCAAGGTCTGCGGCACGGGCGCGGCGCCGGACAAGGCGATGTGCAAGGCATCCAGCCCGAGCCCGACCAGGATTTTGTGGCCGACCCGCTTGCCGATAATCGGCAGCCCGAGCAGGAAGTCGAGGCGCTTTGCCGGGATCTTGCTGTACACGCCCATCTGGAATTTGGTCCAGATCCTCGGTACGCCGAACAGCGCGGTCGGTCGAGCACGGCGCAAATCGGTGAGGAAGGTGTCGAGGCTCTCGGCAAAAAACACCGTTTGTCCGGTATAGATCGACGCCAGTTCGACGAACATCCGTTCGGCGACATGGCACAGCGGCAGGTAGGACAGCAACCGATCCGACTCATTCAAGCCAAACAACTGCGTGCCGCGAGTGGTGGCAAACCCCAGGTTGGCGAAACTGTGCATCACGCCTTTGGGCATGCCGGTGGTGCCGGAGGTGTAAATGATGGTCGCCAACTGGTCGCCGGACGGCTTGGGATCGTCCTGGATCGGTGAACTCTTTTGCAGGTCGGCCCAGCTGTAGTCGAACGTTCCAGGCGGATGCAATGGCAGACTGATGGTCGGCAGGTCGGCACTGACTCCGCGAGACATGCCGGGCCAGTCATCGAGTTTGCCGATGAACGCCAGCGCCGCTTCGGAGTGTTCAAGGACCTGGGCCACGGTCTCGGCGGTGAGGTTCGGGTAGAGCGGCACCGACACGTGCCCGGCCATCCAGATCGCCAGGTCGGCGATGATCCAGTGCGCGCAGTTTTTCGAAATCAGGGCGATGTGGCTGCCTTGGGGCAGTTCGCGCGCGCGCAACCAATGCGCAGCGCAGCGCGCCTGATGCCCGACGTCGCCCCAGCTCAGGGTTTCGACCTGGCCACCGCCCGTGGGCTGGACCAGAAAGCGCTGGCGGGGATGACGGGCCTCACGCTCGTAGAAAACGTCCAGCGGCAAACGAAAAGCAGCAGGCATGCGACTCGCTCCTTTATTTTTGGTCTGGAGCAAGCGTAGTCAACCAAGCAAGTGCTTGGTTAAATTATTTGAGGGGAGAGCCAGATCAAAAGACCGCAGCCTTCGGCGGCTCCTACAGGCTGCGGTCTTTTGACTTTCAAGGATGTTTGATGCCGTTAAGCTTCATCGACCCGATCAGTAGTTCGTTGTGCTCAAGCTCGGCCAAGCCGGCGGTACTGACTTTTTCCGGTGGATAGCCGGCGCCGTGCTGCAGATAGCTCAGCAAATTGCCCACCAGCGGATTGTGACTGACCAGCAGGACGTTACTCACCGACACCAGCTGTTCTGCCACCTTGTCCGGGTCGGTATCCGGGGTCAGCCAATCGACCGTGCGGATCTCCGGTGCGAAATTCAGCGCCGTGCGCACAATTTCCGCAGTCTCCTGCGCTCGCAGGAAAGGACTGGCGTAAATGGCGGTGAGCGGCTGGCCGGCCAACTCGGCGGCAGTGCGCAGCACTTCTTCACGACCATGGGCAGTCAGTGCCCGCTCCGAATCAGGACGCTTGCCGTGTGGCTCGGCTTCACCATGACGCAGTATCCAGAGTTTCATAGCTTGGGCTCCTCATCTCGGGCCGGGTGTGGTGCCGGCGCCACAGTGTGCGGCGCTTCACCTTCCGGTGTACGCGGCGTCGGCCAGTCGGCGAACGGCCACGGTTTCTGGTCACTGTGGAAACTGCCGAATCGACCGATCTGCGCCAGGAACTGGCTCAGGCTGTCGCCGAAGTTCATCAGGCTGGCGCTCGGGGCGCCATATATCAAACGATAGATCAACTGCACCAGCACCACGGCGCCAAGGATGAACTGCGCCACTTGCCAGACCAGCACATAGACGATCATCCACAACACCCGCAGCAGGATGGATTCGTACTTGTCCTCTGTTTTCGGATCGTTCATGTCTCGCTCTCCCTGATGCTCAGTTGAAACCACTGGTGGAAATAAAGTCGACGTCGGTTTTCGGCTCGGCACGCATCAGTAGACCGATCACCTGCTCCAGCGTGCGCCCTTCGAACAGGATGGCATGCAGCCCGGCGACCAGCGGCATGTACACGCCCACCTCCTGAGCCTTGGTCTTGAGTACCTTGAGGGTGTTCACCCCTTCAGCGACTTCGCCCAGGCGCGTCACCGCTTCTTCAAGGCTCAGGCCCTGGCCGAGGGCGAACCCGACCTGGTAGTTACGGCTTTTGGGCGACGAGCAGGTGACGATCAGATCGCCCACGCCCGCCAAACCGAGGAAGGTCATCGGGTTGGCGCCCTGATTCACCGCAAAGCGGGTCATTTCCGCCAACGCCCGGGTGATCAGCATGCTCTTGGTGTTTTCGCCCATGCCCATCGCCACGGCCATGCCGGCAATGATCGCGTAGACGTTTTTCAACGCCCCGCCCAGCTCCACGCCATAGCGGTCGGCGCTGGCGTATACGCGAAAGGTCTTGCCGTGCAGCGCTTCCTGGACCCGTTGGCAGAGTTCTTCATCTTCGCTGGCGACCACCGTGGCGGTCAGCGCATGCTCGGCGATTTCACGGGCCAGGTTCGGCCCGGACAGCACGCCGATGCGCGCTTGCGGGGCGATCTCTTCGAGGATTTCGCTCATCAGTTTGAAGGTGTGGGCTTCGATGCCTTTGGTTAGGCTCACCAACAATTTGCCGTTCAAAACTTCGGCGTGCGGCATCAATACCGAGCGCAGCGCGCTGGACGGCAGTGCGACGAAGCACAGGTCGCAGGCTTGCAGGGTGGCCAGCAGGTCGGTGACCGCTTCCACGGCCGGCAGAATCTTGATGCCTTTGAGGTAACGCGGGTTCTCGCGATTGACCCGAATGGCCTCGGCCTGTTCGGGGTCACGCATCCACAGCCGGACCTGATGCCCGTTCTCGGCCAGCAGATTAGCCACGGCGGTACCAAAACTTCCGCCTCCCAGGACCGCAATTGGGCGCTGTTCAGTCATATGCAATCCGTTAATCCATACCAGTGGCGATGTCGGCATTATACGGAGCGCCCCAGTGGCGGCCAGCCCCCACATCAATTACCGACACTTGTAGGAAGAAGACTAAGAAAACCGAGGAAAATGCCCACAACGTGACTGGAAAAGTCATTGCGCTCAGTTAACATGCGCGCCAATTGTTCGCTATCAAGGATGTGTTGTGTCGTTTGGCTCTCCATCACCGCGCTCGCCGTTGGTACTGGCACTGCTCTTCAGTTCGCCATTGCTGGCCGACGACTTGTTCCTCGACAGCGAGCCGCTGCCGCAAGTATTGACCGCCACGCGGCTCAAGCAGTCGCCGGCCGCGGTACCGGGAAGCATGACGGTGATCGACAGCGAACTGATCAACGCCAGTGGCGCCCGGGACATCAGCGAGTTGCTGCGACTGGTACCGGGAATGATGGTCGGCAACATCAACGGCAACCAGGCGGCGGTGAACTATCACGGCACCAATGCGAGCGAAGCGCGACGCCTGCAAGTGTTGATCGACGGCCGCTCGGTATACCGCGCAGGCCTGGCCACGGTGGACTGGAGTGACATTCCGGTGGCCCTGGAAGACATCGAACGCATCGAAGTTTTTCGTGGCCCGAACACCGTCAGCTATGGCGCCAATGCGCTGATGGCGGTGGTCAATATCCTCACGCGTAACCCGGCCGACAGCCACGGCACGCGGATGAAAGTCAGCCGTGGGCAGCGCGGCATCGACGACTTTTACGCCAGCCAGGGCGTGGGCTGGGACGGCGGCGACTTGCGCCTGTCGCTGTCCGGCCAGCAAGACAACGGCTTCGACTCGGACCGCAACGGCACCGATTACCGCGACAGCCGCCGCTTGAACCGCTTCAACCTCGCCGTCAGCCAGACGCTCACGGAAAACCAGAGTATCGACTGGCAATTGAATGCCAAAGAGGGGAGCAACCAGCGGCCGTATACCTACCGCCCGGTCTTCTCTGGGATTACCGATGCCGGGAACAATTCCGACGTCATCGCCAAGGACTATGCCGGTTCGCTGCGCTGGAACCTCGACATCAATCCCGATCACAGCCTTTACGTTCAGGGCTCGGCACAGCACTGGGATCGCCAGCAGACCTGGCGTGCCTGCGATGCCGAGGTTTCGTTCAGCCCGCAGTTGACCGAACTCTGGCAGCTCAACCCGAATTACACCGAACGCCTGGCGCGCAACATGGAGCGCTACACCGGTCCCGGCGCACCCGCAGGTGATCCGACCCAGCGCGCACTGGCCAATCAAGTGCTCGACCAATGGCGCAACGGCGCCCGGCAAACCCTCTGTGGCGATATTGACCAGAGCACCCGGGAATCGCGCTACGACCTTGAATTGCAGGACACCCTCAGCCTGTCCGACAGTCTGCGGCTGGTCAGCGGCATGAACTATCGTTACGACCGGGCAAATTCCGAGACCTACTTCAATGGCACCCTCGACGACACCACCTGGCGGGCGTTCGGCCAACTCGAGTGGCGCGCCACCGAGCATTGGTTGCTGCAGGGTGGTGCGATGTTCGAAGACACGCAATTGATCGGCAGTTCGCTCACCCCGCGGGTGGCGGTCAACTACCTGATCAACCCGCGCCATGGCCTGCGCGCGGTGTACTCGGAAGCCATCCGCTCGCCGGACATGTTCGAGAACAACGTCAACTGGAGCTATCAGGTGAAGAGCCTGCGCCCCGGCGCCTATGGCCAGTCCAGTGCCCGTTATTTCGTCAAGACCCGTGGCCCCGGCGACCTCGAACAGGAACACATGCGCTCCCGGGAGCTGGGCTACAACGGCTACTTTGCCGAAGCGGGGCTGGCGGTCGATGTAAAACTGTTCTACGACGAAATCACCGGGATGATCAGCGAACCGTTGCGCAACAATCAGTACATCGCCAGCAACTCGAACAGCGCACGCTTCTCCGGGGCAGAAACCCAACTCGACTGGCAAATCAGCAGCGCCGATCGCCTGCGTCTGACCTATGCCTACGTCGATGCCGAGGCGAGCAACCCTCAGGATGCACAACAAACCGCGCGAAACAGCGGTTCCGCCGGTTGGCTGCGCACCTGGGGCCATGGCTGGAACAGCGCGCTCTTCTACTATGGGGACGATGCCCTGAACGGCTACCGCTTCGAACGGGTCGACACGCGCATCGCCAAACGCATCGGCCTGGGCAAGGCCAGCCTGGAACTGGCCGGGGTGCTCCAGCAACGCCTCGACAACCAGCCCACAACCTTCCTCGACAACAACTACGACGAGCGCCGAGTGCTTTACTTCAGCGCAGAGTTGGCGTTCTAAGGTGCTGTGTAGCCCGTCACGCAAAACGCCAATCCTTGGCCGCCTGCTGGCCGGGTTGTGCCTGGTGTTTACCGGACTGCTGAGCAGCCTGCCGGCCAGCGCCGCGGACATTTTGCTGACCGGGGCGGAGGACAGCCCGGCCATGCAATCCTTCACCCAGGCCCTGAGCACCTTGCGGTCTGCCGATAACGTGCGCTTCCAGCCGCTGGCCAGTCTGCCGGCGCCAGGCAAGCTGCCCGCCGGGACCCGTTTGATTCTGCTCGATCTGCCGAGCCTCGACTGGCGTCTGCAAGACGCCCAAGGCCCGGCGACGCTGGTGCTGCGCATCAGCCGCCTGCAAGCCCGCCAGCGTCTGGGGACCACCCTGCCCCCGCGCCTCAGCCTACTCTGGAGCGACCCGCCGCTGGACCGCCAATTGCGCCTTACCCGATTGCTGCTGCCGCAGGTCAAACGGGTCGGCGTGCTCTTTGACAGCCACAGCGAATTCCTTTTGCAGGAATTGCATCAGGCCGCCCACTCCCTGGGCCTTGAGGTGGTCACCGAGCGCTGGGACAACACCAACGACAGTCGGCCGTTGCAGAACTTGCTGAAGAACAGCGACGTGTTGCTGGGCCTCGACGATCCCGACCTGTACAACCCGAAAACCGTGAAAAACCTGTTGCTCAGCAGCTATGCACGGCAAATGGCGCTGATCGGACCTAACGCCGGGTTCGTCAGGGCCGGGAGCCTGGCCAGCACCTACAGCGATCAGAGCGATTGGCTGGCAATGCTCGACGAACTGCTCGACCGGCCACCGGCCACCTGGCCTCGCGCGCACTACCCGCAACGCTTCAAAGTCTTGAGTAACGCGCAAGTGGCTCGTTCATTAGGTATTGAACAGATGGACGACGCGTCTGTCGCAACACAGTTGGCCGAAGGAGAAAATCGCCCATGACCTTCCGTCGCCGTTGGGACATCAACACCCGCACACAAATCATCAGCCTCGGCCCTGCCCTGTTGCTGACGTTGCTGTTGATCAGCTTCTTTACCTTCGTGCGGATCCAGGACCTGCGTCAGGAGCTCAATCACACCGGGCAACTGATCGCCAACCAACTGGCGCCGGCTACCGAATACGGGGTGATCTCGGGCAACAACGAGGTGCTCGACAGTTTGCTCAAGGCGACCCTGGCCACGCCCAATGTGCGCTTTCTGGAAGTCCAGGACAGCGCCAACCGGATTCTGGTGTACGTCGAGCAACCGTCGCAAACTCACAACCGCTCACACCAGGTCGAAGTGTTCCAGGCCCCCGTGCGGCTGCAACGCATCCAGCTGCACAATGATTTCCTGCAGGGCAGCCGCGTCGCCAACGCGGCGCCCACCGAGGATTATCTGGGTCGGGTGATCGTCGGCCTGTCCAATGACGCCTTCAGCCAGCGTCAACAGGAAATCCTGCTCAAGGCCGGGATCCTGGCGCTGTTCGCCCTGCTGTTCACCTTTCTGCTGGCCCGGCGCCTGGCCGGCAGCCTGTCGCAACCGATCCGCGACATCGGCAACGCGGTCAAGGCGATTCAGGACGGCGACTACAAAACCCCGCTTCCGATCGTCGACGACACTGAACTGGGCGCGCTGTCGCAACACATCAACAACCTCGCCAACGGGCTCGAACAAGCCAGCCGCGAACAGCATCAAGCGATGGCGCAGTTGATCCAGACGCGCGAGGAAGCGGAAAAGGCCAACAACGCCAAATCCGATTTCCTAGCGATGATGAGCCACGAACTGCGCACGCCGATGAATGGCGTGCTGGGCATGCTGCAACTGCTGGAAACCACCGAGATGACCGAGGAGCAGGTCGAATACGCGGCGCTCGCCTCGGAGTCCACCGAACACCTGCTCAAAGTCATCAACGACATTCTCGATTTCTCGCGCATCGAGCGTTCGGAACTGGAGCTGGAGCACATTCCATTCAACCTCGCAGACCTGATCGGCAGTTGTGCCCAGTCGTTCTCGCACAGCGCAGCGCAACGCGGGCTCGACCTGGCGCTGTCGATCCCGGACGACATGCGCGCGTTGCAGGTGCAGGGCGACCCGACGCGGATCCGGCAGATCCTGGTCAACCTGATCGGCAATGCACTGAAATTCACCGAACAGGGCCGCGTCAGCATCGAACCGCAATGGCAATCGCTGGACCACGAACTGCTGTGGTTCACCTGCACTGTGCGCGACAGCGGGATTGGGATCTCGGCTGAAAGCCTGGAATTGATGTTCAACGCCTTCCAACAGGCCGACAGCTCTATTTCCAGGCGATACGGTGGCACCGGGCTGGGCCTGCCGATTGCTCGCACGCTGGCTGAACGCATGGGCGGCACGTTGCGCGCCCAGAGCGAGGAAGGTCGCGGCTCGGTATTCACCCTGGAAATCCCGCTGGCGCTCTATAAACAGACGCCACCCGTGCTGGCGCCACGTACACCGACGGGCAGCGGTGATGGCGAAGGGCGCAACGTGTTGCTGGTGGAAGACAATCCGGTCAATCAGACGGTCATCGAAGCAATGTTGCGCAGTCTGGGCTTTACTGTCAGCGTCGTCACCGATGGCGCGCAGGCCGTGCGCAGTGCGGAGAGTCTGATTTTCGAAGCAATTCTGATGGATTGCCGGCTACCGATCATCGACGGCTACGAGGCCACCCGACAGATTCGCCAATTACCCGGCTGCACAGACTTGCCGATCATCGCGCTGACCGCCAACGCCTTGCAGGGCGACCGCGAAGCCTGTTTATCGGCGGGAATGAACGATTACCTGGCCAAGCCCTTCAAACGCACAGATTTGCAGCAAATTCTGCAGCGCTGGGTGCAGTAGTGCAGGCCTTTCGGCTATCTGCGACTGGCGTGAAAGGCGAAAGTGCGGCAGTCTTAGGCACCCGAACAGGCCCGAAAAGGGGCTTGAATAATAATTTCAGTGCACAAGTGTACATTCATGTCCTTGGTGCTGTGACTTTCACCACAACGCAATAGTCTATGAGTAGGCTGCTGACTCGAGGCATGAACGCTTCGATCGGCCGGGAAGATTTGCCCCACCTGCCGCATGGGACTATTGAGGAGCTCGCATGACCCAACAAAACGCCTTTACTCGGGAAGACCTGCTGCGCTGCAGTCGCGGTGAGCTGTTCGGCCCAGGTAACGCACAACTGCCCGCCCCGAACATGTTGATGGTGGATCGCATCACCCATATCAGCGCCGAGGGTGGCAAGTACGGCAAAGGTGAATTGGTCGCCGAGCTGGATATCACTCCGGACCTGTGGTTCTTCGCCTGCCATTTCGAAGGCGATCCGGTGATGCCAGGCTGCCTGGGCCTCGACGCCATGTGGCAACTGGTCGGTTTCTTCCTCGGCTGGCAAGGTCTGCCGGGCCGCGGTCGCGCCCTGGGTTCGGGCGAAGTGAAATTCTTTGGTCAGGTTCTGCCGACCGCCAAGAAAGTAACCTATAACATTCAGATCAAGCGTGTACTGAAAGGCAAGCTGAACCTGGCCATCGCCGATGGTTCGGTCAGCGTCGACGGCCGCGAGATCTACACCGCCGAAGGCCTTCGGGTCGGCGTTTTCACCTCCACTGACAACTTCTAAGGGTTATCCGCATGCGCCGCGTCGTTATCACTGGTCTGGGCATCGTTTCGTGCCTGGGCAATGACAAAGAGACCGTCTCCGCTAACCTGCGTGCAAGCCGCCCTGGCATCCGGTTCAACCCGGAATATGCCGAAATGGGTCTGCGTAGCCAGGTTTCCGGCTCCATTGACCTTCCCCTCGAAGAGCTGATCGATCGCAAGATCTTTCGCTTCGTCGGCCACGCGGCGGCTTACGCCTACCTGGCCATGAAAGACGCCATCGCCGACTCCGGTCTGACCGATGAGCAAGTCTCCAATCCGCGTACCGGCCTGATCGCCGGTTCCGGTGGTGCCTCCACGCTGAACCAGATGGAAGCGCTGGACATCCTGCGCGAGAAAGGCGTGAAACGCGTTGGCCCATACCGTGTAACGCGGACCATGAGCAGCACCGTTTCCGCTTGCCTGGCCACGCCGTTCAAGATCAAGGGCCTGAACTACTCCATCGCATCTGCCTGCGCCACCAGTGCTCACTGCATCGGTAACGCCATGGAACAGATCCAGATGGGCAAGCAGGACATCGTGTTCGCCGGTGGCGGTGAAGAAGAGCATTGGAGCCAATCGTTCCTGTTCGACGCCATGGGCGCACTGTCCAGCCAGTACAACGAAACCCCGGAAAAAGCTTCCCGTGCCTACGACGCCAAGCGTGACGGTTTCGTCATCGCCGGCGGTGGCGGCATGGTCGTGGTCGAAGAGCTGGAACACGCTCTGGCCCGTGGCGCGAAGATCTACGCGGAAATCGTTGGCTACGGCGCGACCTCCGACGGCTACGACATGGTCGCTCCAAGCGGCGAAGGCGCCATCCGCTGCATGCAGATGGCCATGTCCACCGTTGACGCTCCGATCGACTACCTGAACACCCACGGCACCTCGACTCCGGTCGGCGACGTCATGGAAATGAAAGGTGTGCGTGAAGTGTTCGGTGACAAGGCTCCGGCCATCAGCTCCACCAAGAGCCTGTCGGGTCACTCCCTGGGCGCCGCCGGCGTTCACGAAGCGATCTACTGCATGCTGATGATGGAAGGCAACTTCATGGCGGGTTCCGCCAACATCGACGAACTGGACCCGGAAGTGGCTGACATGCCGATCCTGACCAAGACTCGTGAAGACGCCACCATCAACACCGTGATGAGCAACAGCTTCGGCTTCGGTGGCACCAATGCCACGCTGGTACTGAAGCGCTGGGCCGGTAAGTAATACCCCGCCCTTCTAAGCTGCACACAAAAACGCCCCGACTGGTTCGGGGCGTTTTTTTGTGCCTGAAAGATTGAACACCGCAATCCTGTGGGAGCGAGCCTGCTCGCGATGACGGCACCACATTCAACATTTCTGTATGAATGAGACCGCTATCGCGAGCAGGCTCACTCCCACAGGTTTTGTGTGAAGCCAGACATTTTCGTCAATGCGAACATGAAGCTTTTGTCATGAAACCCAGCGGCCTGCGACCAAATGCCACGTGTTTCAAGGGCTGCAGGATTTTCTCTGATTTTGCAAAAAACCGTTACCAGACTCGGCCATTTACTTAGCAGGCTAACCAAACCTATAACGGAGTCCTGCACACGCCTTGCTGCAGATAACAGAGATTGGAGCTAGCAGATGACTGTAAAAGTAACTGAACGCGACGATTCACATAAATCCCACGAAGGCATAGCCGCCGGTCTCCGGATCTGGGACGTGCATCAACAAGACATGCTGGTGGGGATGTTCCACTCCGAAACCGATGCCCACAGCTACAAGGCCGAGCTGGAAAAACTGGAGCAGCAACGAGCGCTCCAATCCGCATAAGCAATGACAGCATTAAAAACGACAAACCCCGCCATGAGCGGGGTTTGTCGTTGTTGCAGCCTTTATCGACTTACCACATCAGATCGTCCGGGATCTGATAGGCCGCGTACGGATCGTCTTCGGCAGCGACTTCTTCGGTCTTCACGTTCATCTGCACGATACGCTGTGGATCGCGCTCCTGGATCTTCAGGGCCGCCTCACGCGGGATCACTTCATAACCGCCGGCATGGTGCACGATGGCCAGCGAACCGCTGCTGAGCTTGTTGCGCATCAGCGTGTTGACGCAGATGCGCTTGACCTTCTTGTCGTCGACGAAGTTGTAGTAGTCCTCGGTCGTCAGCTTCGGCAGACGCGAGACTTCGATCAACTGTTTGACCTGGGCTGCGCGAGCCTTGGCCTCGGCCTTCTCCTGTTGCTGACGGTTCAGCTCCTGATCGCGCTTGACCTTCTCGGCCATGGCTTCCTGAGCCGCCCGCTGCTGCGAGTCATCAAGTTCGATCTGACCTTTGTGGGCCAGACGCTGCTGTTTCTGCTTCTCTTTGCCGACCTGTTTGGCCTGCTTCTGGTTGACCAGCCCTGCTTTGAGCAACTGGTCGCGAAGGGAAATGCTCATGGTGCTTATTACTCACTTAGGCAACTGCTCAACCGCAGCTGGGCAAATTCTTTTCCTGACGTTTGGCTTCGCCCCACAAGGCGTCCAACTCTTCGAGGGTGCAATCTTCTATGGGACGGTGGGTGTCGCGCAATGCCTGTTCGATAAAACGGAAGCGTCTTTCGAACTTGCTGTTGGCGCCACGCAGTGCAGTTTCGGGATCGACCTTGAGATGACGCGCCAGATTGACCACGGAAAACAACAAATCACCGACTTCATCGGCAATCGCTGCCGAGTCATTGTCGGCCATGGCTTCGAGCACTTCATCGAGCTCTTCGCGCACTTTGTCGAGCACCGGCAAGGCGTCCGGCCAGTCGAACCCGACCTGCCCCGCGCGCTTCTGCAGCTTCGCCGAACGGGACAATGCCGGCAGTGCTGCGGGTACGTCGTCAAGCAAGGACAGCTGCATTGGCGTGGATGATTTCTCGGCGCGCTCTTCGGCCTTGATCTCTTCCCAGCGCTGCTTGACCTGATCTTCATTCAGCCGCGGAACATCCAGCGGCGCGTACAGATCACCGGTAGGAAACACGTGCGGATGACGACGAATCAATTTGCGGGTGATGCTGTCGATGACGCCGGCGAATTCGAAGCGCCCTTCTTCCCGCGCCAGCTGGCTGTAATAAACCACCTGGAACAGCAAATCCCCCAACTCACCCTGCAAGTGATCGAAGTCACCGCGCTCGATGGCGTCGGCGACTTCGTAGGCTTCTTCAAGGGTGTGCGGGACGATGGTTTCGTAGGTTTGCTTGATGTCCCACGGGCAGCCATATTGCGGGTCGCGCAGACGGCTCATCAGGTGCAGCAAGTCTTCAAGGCTGTACATCAATCATGTCTCATCACAAAAACCTGTGGGAGCGAGCCAGCTCGCGATGATAGCGGACTGGCAGACAACACAGATGTCGACTGAAATACCGCCATCGCGAGCAGGCTCGCTACCACATTGGTCATCTTCAAGGCGTCCGGTTACGGCGGGTTTCGATGATGTTCGGCAACTGGGAAATCCGCCCCAGCAACCGTCCCAATGCATCCAGCCCCGGAATCTCGATGGTCAGGGACATCAACGCGGTGTTGTCCTCTTTGTTCGAGCGGGTGTTGACCGCCAGCACGTTGATCCGCTCGTTGAGCAGCACTTGCGAAACGTCACGCAGCAGGCCGGACCGGTCGTAGGCGCGGATGATGATGTCCACCGGATAGGTGAGTACCGGCACCGGCCCCCAGCTGACCTGGATGATCCGCTCGGGTTCGCGGCTGCCCAGTTGCAGCACCGAGGCGCAGTCCTGACGGTGAATGCTCACGCCGCGGCCCACGGTGATGTAACCGACGATCGCATCCCCCGGCAGCGGCTGGCAGCAGCCGGCCATCTGGGTCATGAGGTTGCCGACGCCCTGGATCTGGATGTCGCCGCGCTTGCCCGGTTTGTAGCCGGTGGCCTTGCGCGGAATCAGTTCCAGCTGTTCGTTTCCCCGTTCCGGCTCGACCAGTTGTTGCGCCAGGTTCACCAGTTGCGCCAGACGCAAATCGCCTGCGCCCAACGCGGCGAACATGTCTTCGGCCACCTTCATGTTGGCCTTTTCGGCCAGCTTGTCGAAATCCACTGCTGGCAGACCGAGGCGACTGAGTTCACGCTCCAGCAAGGTTTTACCAGCGGCGACGTTCTGGTCGCGCGCCTGCAACTTGAACCAGTGAACGATCTTCGCCCGCGCCCGCGAGGTGGTGATGTAACCCAGGTTCGGGTTCAGCCAGTCGCGGCTCGGGGTGCCGTGCTTGCTGGTGATGATCTCGACCTGTTCACCGGTTTGCAGGCTGTAGTTGAGCGGCACGATGCGCCCGTTGATCTTCGCGCCACGGCAGTTGTGACCGATTTCGGTGTGTACGCGGTAGGCGAAGTCCAGTGGCGTCGCGCCCTTCGGCAAGTCGATGGCGTGACCGTCCGGGGTAAAGATGTAGACCCGGTCCGGCTCGATATCGACCCGCAGCTGTTCAGCCAGGCCGCCGATATCGCCCAACTCTTCATGCCACTCGAGGACCTGACGCAGCCAGGAGATTTTCTCTTCGTAGTGGTTGGAGCCGGACTTGACGTCGGTGCCCTTGTACTTCCAGTGCGCGCACACGCCCAGTTCGGCTTCTTCGTGCATGGCATGGGTGCGGATCTGCACTTCCAGCACCTTGCCCTCGGGGCCGATCACTGCGGTGTGCAGCGAGCGATAGCCGTTCTCTTTCGGGTTGGCGATGTAGTCGTCAAATTCTTTCGGGATGTGCCGCCACAGGGTGTGGACGATACCGAGCGCGGTGTAGCAATCGCGCATTTCCGGCACCAGCACGCGAACGGCGCGCACATCGTAGATCTGGCTGAATTCCAGACCCTTGCGCTGCATTTTGCGCCAGATCGAATAGATGTGTTTGGCCCGGCCGCTGATGTCGGCATCGACGCCGGTGGCGGTCAGCTCATTCTTCAACTGGCTCATCACATCGCTGATGAAGCGCTCGCGATCCAGACGTCGCTCGTGGAGCAACTTGGCGATCTGCTTGTACTGATCGGGCTCAAGGTAGCGGAAGGACAAATCCTCCAGTTCCCACTTGATGTGACCGATACCGAGACGATGAGCCAAAGGTGCGTAGATGTCGAAGACTTCACGGGCGACGCGGTTGCGTTTTTCGTCATCGGCGGTTTTCACCGCACGGATGGCGCAGGTGCGTTCGGCCAGTTTGATCAGCGCAACGCGAACGTCGTCGACCATGGCGACCAGCATCTTGCGCAGGTTTTCAACCTGGCCCTGCGTGCCCAGCACCAGGGATTGGCGGGGGCTGAGGCTGGCGCTGATCGCCGCCATGCGCAACACGCCGTCGATGAGTTTGGCGACCACCGGGCCGAAGCGCTGGCTGATCGCCGGCAACTCGATCTGGCCTTCGCGCACGCCGCGATACAGGATCGCGGCCACCAACGAATCCTGATCGAGTTTGAGGTCGGCGAGAATCTCGGCGATCTCAAGGCCCGTACGGAAACTCGAGGTCCCTTCGGACCACAGGTTTTTCGCCGCATTGGCTTGTTGTTCAGACGCACGAGCAAACTCGCACGCTTCCTTCAAGGCTTCGCGATCCAGTGCCGGATCGACACTGACCGCATGATCGAGCCAAGCCTCGAGATTGATACTGCCGTCGGTGTTGATCGGCTGGTGTGCTCTCACCTGTACCATCTTGCTTACCTTCCCTACGACGCAGATTCAATGCGTCAAATCGCTGACCTTCGTTGCCCGTGTGCCCACGTAAGGGCTAATACGCGGCTGCACGGGCGGGCCAGTCGGACCAGACGAGCCGTCCTAGCTCGCTTCAAATAACGCCATGGCCTCGACATGTGCCGTCTGAGGAAACATATCGAGAATCCCGGCACGTTTTAACCGGTAGCCCTGCTTGATCAATTCGACCGTATCGCGCGCCAGCGTTGCCGGATTGCACGACACATACACCAACCGTTTGGCGCCCAGGGACGCAAGCTTGCGCACTGCCTCGAAAGCACCGTCACGCGGTGGGTCCAAGAGTACCGCACAAAAGCCTTCGCGCGCCCATTCGGCATCGGTCAAAGGCTGGGATAAATCGGCCTGAAAAAACTGCGCATTATGAAGATTGTTGCTAGCAGCGTTCGCGGCTGCCCGCTCGACCATCGCCTGCACACCTTCCACCGCCACCACTTCGCGAACGACCTTGGCCAGCGGCAAGGCAAAGTTACCCAAGCCACAGAATAGATCGAGAACGCGTTCATCCGCCGTCGGCTTCAGCCACTCCAACGCCTGGGCGATCATCGTTTCGTTGACCCCGGCGTTGACCTGGATGAAATCTCCCGGTCGGTATGCCAGGTCCAAATCCCACTGTTCCAGTCGATAACCCAACGACTGGTCAGCCTCGACCGGTTGCGGTTCACCGTCACCGTGCAGCCACAACTGGGCTTCATGGAACGCGCAGAAATCCTTGAGGATCGTCATGTCGGCGTCGGACAGCGGCGCCATGTGCCGCAGCAGCACCGCCAACGACGAACCGCTGAACAACTCCACATGCCCCAGCGCCTGAGGTTTGCTCAAGCGCCGAAGCATTTCCGGCAAGCGGGTCATGATTGGTTGCAAGGGCTGTACCAGCACCGTGCATTCGTTGATCGCAACGATGTCCTGACTGCCAGCGGCGCGGAAACCGACTTCGAGTTTTTTCGCCTTCATGTCCCAGCGCACCGCCACTCGGGCGCGACGCCGATAACCGAATTCCGCACCGCTCAACGGCGCGGCCCACTCTTCGGGTTCAACACCGGCGACCTTGGACAATTGCTCGGCGAGCATGCGCTGTTTCAGGGCGAGTTGTTCGTTGTGCGGCAAATGTTGCACGCTGCAACCGCCACAGCGACCGGCATGCGGACATGGTGCCGGGCGGCGCAGTTCGCTGGCCTGGAACACCCGCTCAGTGCGCGCCTCGACCACTTTGCCGTGGGCACCCAACACGCGTGCTTCGACTTCTTCACCGGCCAATGCACCGATGACGAACCAGGTGCGACCTTCAAAAAACGCGATACCGCGACCGTCATTAGCCAGGCGCTCGATACTCAAGCGCTGCTTTTTGCCAGTCGGAATTTGCGGGGCCTTGCTGCCGCCGGTGGGCTGGAAGCGCAGGCCTCTCTCTTGCTTGGCCATCAGTTGGGCGCGTCGAAAATGCCGGTCGACAAGTAACGGTCGCCACGGTCGCAGATGATCGCGACGATCACCGCGTTTTCAACTTCTTTGGACAGGCGCAGCATCGCTGCCACCGCACCGCCTGAGGACACGCCGCAGAAGATGCCTTCTTCGCGGGCCAGACGACGGGTCACGTCTTCGGCTTCGCTTTGCGCCATGTCGACGATCCGGTCCACGCGCTCGGCCTGGTAGATCTTCGGCAGGTATTCCTGCGGCCAGCGACGAATGCCCGGGATCGCCGAGCCTTCCATTGGTTGCAGACCGATGATCTGCACGCTCTCGTTCTGCTCTTTCAAGTAGCGCGAGACGCCCATGATGGTACCGGTGGTGCCCATGGAGCTGACGAAATGGGTGATGGTGCCTTCGGTCTGACGCCAGATTTCCGGGCCGGTGGTGGTGTAGTGCGCTTCGGGGTTGTCCCCGTTGGCGAACTGATCCAGCACCTTGCCGCGGCCTTCGGCTTCCATGCGCTGGGCGAGGTCGCGGGCGCCTTCCATGCCCTCTTCCTGGGTCACCAAAATCAGCTCGGCGCCATACGCCGTCATCGCGGCTTTACGCTCGGCGCTGGAGTTGTCCGGCATGATCAGGATCATCTTGTAACCCTTGATCGCGGCGGCCATCGCCAGGGCGATCCCGGTGTTACCCGAGGTCGCTTCGATCAGCGTATCGCCGACGTGGATCTGCCCGCGCAATTCAGCGCGGGTGATCATCGACAGCGCCGGACGGTCCTTGACCGAACCCGCCGGGTTATTCCCTTCGAGCTTGAGCAAAAGGGTATTGCTGGTGGCGCCAGGCAGGCGCTGCAAACGGACCAGCGGAGTGTTGCCGACGCAATCGGCGATGGTTGGGTACTGCAAGGTCATGGCGTATTCGCAATCCAGACTGCGGGGGCGCCTATCATACCGGCAAACCTTCGAAGGCCATATCACGCAAAGTACGGTGCTTATGGTTTATGGGAATAAGGGGCTGGATCAGTACTCTTCGCCTTGCGCGACATTCAATGCATAGAACTCATGCAACTTGGCTTGCAACAACTGTTTGTCCGGTAGCTGCACCTGGTATTCAGCGATCAGCGCTGGCGACAAGCTGCGGTTAAGGGCGTACTCGACCACCTCGTCATCCTTGCTGGCACACAGCAACACACCAATGGCCGGGTTTTCGTGGGGTTTGCGCTCTTTGCGATCCAGCGCTTCCAGATAGAAGTTCAGCTTGCCCAAATACTCCGGCTCAAAACGGCCGACCTTAAGCTCAATGGCCACCAGGCAGTTGAGCCCACGGTGGAAGAACAGCAGATCCAGGGCGAAATCACGCCCGCCGACTTGCATCGGGTGTTCAGAGCCGACAAAACAAAAGTCGCGACCCAGTTCGATCAGAAACTCCTTGAGGCGCGCCAGCAACCCTTTATGCAGATCGGTTTCGCCATGGCCGGAGGGCAAGTCGAGAAACTCGAGCATATAGGCGTCGCGGAACACGTTCAGTGCCTCAGGGTGAGTTTGTCTCAGCACTGCAGAGGCTTTTGCTGGTTGGGTCACGCTTCGCTCGAACAGTGCAGCTTTGAACTGACGCTCCAGTTCACGCTTCGACCATTTTTCCTTAACTGCCATACGCAGGTAGAACTCCCGCTCCTCCGGCAGTTTGCCCAGGCTGAAGATGACTAGATTATGAGTCCAGGATATTTGTCTCACCAGCGGTGAGACTTTCTCGTCGCCGCGATAAGTTTCGTAGAATTGACGCATGCGAAACAGATTGGGGCGGGTAAACCCACGCAACCCCGGTTGAGTCTGAGCCAGATGCTCGGCCAACTGGCTGACCACAGAATCGCCCCATTCGGCTTTTTCCAGCTTGCGACTGATGTAAGCACCCACCTGCCAATACAGCTCGATCAACTGGGTATTCACCGCCTGCATGGCCTGCTGCTTGGCACTTTGAATCAGCGCAAGCACTTCATTGAAACGGTCTTCGGTTGTGCTGCCGGGGACGCTGGGTGCAGTCATGCCGAACTCCTGGAGGACGAAGGAAAACGCGAGTCTATTCCGTCAAATCAGGCTTAAGGTGTCGGCAATGACCTTTAGGAAAGGTCGTACAAAATAACGGGAACGCTCCGGCAAAGTTAGAACGGTTGTAGCTGGGAGGGCCTCATCGCGAGCAGGCTCGCTCCTACAGGGTTAGGGGGGTGATCACACCATTTGCGGCCGACACCCATCCAATGTGGGAGTGAGCCTGCTCGCGATAGCGTCGTCACTGACTCCACCGTCATCCGCCACCAACCGCATATTCAGCCGCAACCCCGCCCCAGAATTCTCAGCCCAAAGCAGCCCACCCTGCCGCTGCACCGCATTCCTCGCAATGCTCAACCCCAAGCCAAATCCACCATCCCCCGGCCGCGATCCGTCGAGTCGGATGAACGGCGAGAAGATCCGTTCCAGATCTTCATCAGCCACCCCGCCACCCTCATCCTCCAGCCACACGTGCCAGAAGTCGCCATCGCGCCGCCCACCCAAACGCACAACGCCGCCCTGCGGTGAATGACGAATGGCATTGCGCAGGATGTTTTCCAGCGCTTGAGCCAACGTATTGAGATGGCCGCGCACCCAGCAGGAAGAATCCACCGCGCACTGCAACTGGCTCGCCGGCCAGCCACTTTCATAGCAGGCATTTTCCGTGAGCATTTCCCACAACGCCTGAACCTGGATCGATTCGTCGGGCAACCGAGTGCGCTCGGTGTCGAGCCAGGCCAGTTGCAGGGTGTCTTCGACCAGTCGCTGCATGCCATCGACCTCTCGGCCAATGCGTTCGCGCAATTGCGTCAGCCCCTGCTCGCTTTCGCTGGCCACCCGCAGGCGACTCAGTGGCGTGCGCAGTTCGTGGGACAAGTCGCGCAGCAGTTGTTGTTGCAGGGCCACTGTGCTTTGCAGACGCTCGGACATGTGATCGAAGGCTCGACCCAGTTCACCCAACTCATCCGGGCGATTGGTGATACGGCTCGACAACCGCACGTTCAACTGGTCGGCACGCCAGGCATTGGCCTGTTCGCGCAGACTGTTCAAAGGCACAACCAGCAACCGATACAGTCCGACGCACAGCAGCAAGGTGAACAAGCCGGGAATCACCCCGTTGGTGATCACCCGCCAGATCACCCGGTAACGGCCGGGCACGAAACGCTGGGGCAGTTCGATCACCAGACTGCCAGCGGACGGATCCTTGGGGAAAGGCACTCTCAACCATGGCAATCCTTTGGTATGGCGACTCGTCGGCCAATCCAGACCGCGCAAAAAGGTCAGGCGCCGGGTTTCTTTTTCCGTCAGCGGGTAACTGCTCAATGACTGCAAATCGCCGCCAATCACACCGACCCATGTCGACTCGCGATGGCCCACGCCGTGCAACCATTCATCGACGCCTGCACTCTGGCGCTTATTCCACGCCTGCTCCGCCTCGGCGGCGTAGCGCATCAGCGTGCCCCGTGCCTCGTCGGACAGGAACAGGTTTTTCTTTTCCATGTAGCGGCCCCAGGACCAACTGAGCCAGATCATCAGCAGACAGAACGCCACCAACAAACACGCCAGTTTCCAGAACAGCGAATGCCTGCCCGGCAGCTCAGTCCACTTCATCGACAGCACTCAATACGTAACCCTTGCCCCACACCGTGCGCACTTCGCGCTCGAGGTAGCCGACAGCCTTGAGCTTGCGGCGGATCTGACTGATGTGCATGTCGAGGCTGCGGTCATGGGGCGCGTAACCGCGCTGCAGCACATGCTGGTAGAGGAAGGCTTTGCTCAGGACTTCATCGCCATTGCGGTTCAGCGTTTCCAGCAGCCGGTATTCGCTGCGGGTCAGGCCGGCGGCGTGTTCGCCGTAAAAGACATCACAGCATTCATCGTCGAAACGCAGGCTGTCCGCCGAAGGGGTAATCGGTGCCGGCGCTGGCCGGCGGTCGAGCGCGACCCGTCGCAGGATCGCTTCGATGCGCACCCGCAACTCGACCATGCTGAAGGGCTTGGGCAGGTAATCATCGGCGCCCAGGCGAAAACCACTGATGCGATCCGCCTCGGCACCGAGCGCCGACATCAGTACCACCGGGGTGGAATGGCTCTGGCGCAACTGCGTCAGTACGTTCAGCCCATCCAGGCCCGGCAGCAGAATATCCATCAGCACCACGTCGAAAGCTTGCTGGCGAGCGATGGTCAAGCCTTCCAGTCCGTTCTGGCACCACGTCACCTGAAAACCGCAACGTCCCAGATGCTCATGAACATAAGCACCGAGTACGAGGTCGTCTTCTATAGACAGGATACGAGGATGGCCAGCAGTGATGGGAGTCATGACTATCTGCAAATAATTCTCAGTTGGCGATTATTAAAGATTGCCTCGCTGCGGGCAACACAAGGTTTGCCCGTAAGGTAAAAGTGTTGATCCAGCCGACGAATGCCGACATCAATTTTACGAAGATTGCCCGCCTGCAAATCGCTACACTGCGCAAATGGCGCGTGCTGGACGTACGTGCAGGTCGTTAAATCGCTGGATGCAGGAGAGATGCGTGCTCAAAAAACTTGGAATTAAAGGCCGCGTGTTATTGCTGACCCTGTTGCCGACCAGCCTGATGGCCTTGGTTCTGGGCGGTTATTTCACCTGGATGCAGCAATCCGACCTGCAAACCCAGCTCATGCAGCGTGGCGAGATGATCGCCGAACAACTGGCGCCGCTGGTGGCCCCGGCCATGGGCCACAAGAACACCGAGCTTTTGGAACGCATTGCCACCCAATCGCTGGAACAATCGGACGTTCGCGCCGTTTCGTTCCTCGCCCCCGACCGCTCTTTGTTGGCCCATGCCGGGCCGACCATGCTCAATCAGGCGCCGGTCGGCAACGGTGCGCAGATGCTGCGCCGCAGCGGCAATGACGCGACGCGTTACTTGCTGCCGGTGTTCGGCAAGCACCGCAATCTGGCCGGCGACCTGATTCCCGACGAAGCCGATCGCCTGCTGGGCTGGGTCGAGCTCGAACTGTCCCACAACGGCATGCTGCTGCGCGGTTACCGCAGCCTGTTCGCCAGCCTGTTGCTGATCGGCGCAGGCCTGGCCGGTGCGGCGCTGCTGGCGTTGCGCATGGGCCGGAGCATCAATCGGCCGCTGAGCCAGATCAAGCAAGCGGTAGCGCAACTCAAGGACGGTCATCTGGAAACCCGCCTGCCGCCCCTCGGCAGCCAGGAGCTGGACACACTGGCGTCCGGCATCAACCGCATGGCCGGCACCCTGCAGAACGCGCAGGAAGAATTGCAACACAGCATCGACCAGGCCACCGAAGACGTGCGCCAGAACCTGGAAACCATCGAGATCCAGAACATCGAACTGGACCTGGCGCGCAAGGAAGCCCTTGAAGCCAGCCGGATCAAATCCGAGTTCCTGGCCAACATGAGCCATGAAATCCGCACGCCGCTCAATGGCATTCTCGGCTTCACGCATCTGCTGCAAAAAAGCGAACTGACCCCGCGCCAGCTCGACTATCTGGGCACTATCGAAAAATCCGCCGACAGCCTGCTGGGAATCATCAACGAGATTCTCGACTTCTCGAAAATCGAGGCCGGCAAACTGGTGCTCGACAATATCCCGTTCAACTTGCGCGACCTGCTCCAGGACACGCTGACCATCCTCGCCCCGGCCGCCCACGCCAAGCAACTGGAGCTGGTGAGCCTGGTTTATCGCGATACGCCGCTGTCATTGGTAGGCGATCCGCTACGGCTCAAGCAGATCCTCACCAACCTGGTCAGCAATGCGATCAAGTTCACCCGCGAAGGCACCATCGTCGCCCGCGCCATGCTTGAGGAAGAGCACGAAGACAGCGTGCAACTGCGCATCAGCATCCAGGACACCGGCATCGGGCTGTCGAACCAGGACGTGCGCGCCTTGTTCCAGGCCTTCAGCCAGGCGGACAACTCGCTGTCCCGGCAACCGGGTGGCACCGGTCTGGGGCTGGTGATTTCCAAACGCCTGATCGAACAGATGGGCGGCGAGATCGGTGTCGACAGTACGCCGGGCGAAGGCTCGGAATTCTGGATCAGCCTGAGCCTGCCCAAAACCCGCGACGACGCCGAAGACCTGCCCGGTCCGCCGTTGCTCGGGCGTCGCGTGGCCGTGCTGGAGAACCACGAACTGGCCCGCCAGGCATTGCAGCATCAACTGGAAGACTGTGGCCTCGAAGTCACTCCGTTCAATACCTTGGAAAGCCTGACCAATGGCGTGACCGGCGCGCATCAGACCGATCAGGCGATCGACCTGGCGGTGCTCGGCATCACCAGCAACGACATGCCACCCGAGCGCCTCAACCAGCACATCTGGGACCTCGAACACCTGGGCTGCAAGGTGCTGGTGTTGTGCCCGACCACCGAACAGACGCTGTTCCACCTCTCGGTGCCCAACCCGCACAGCCAGCTCCAGGCCAAACCGGCCTGTACCCGCAAGCTGCGGCGGGCCTTGTCCGACCTGGTCAACCCGCGTCAGCACCGCAGCGAACCCGGCGAACCGGTGTCCAGCCGCGCGCCAAAAGTGCTGTGTGTCGACGACAACCCGGCCAACCTGCTGCTGGTGCAAACCCTGCTCGAAGACTTGGGCGCCAAAGTCCTCGCGGTGGAAAGCGGCTACGCGGCGGTCAAGGCGGTGCAGACCGAAACCTTCGACCTGGTGCTGATGGATGTTCAGATGCCCGGCATGGACGGGCGGCAAAGCACCGAAGCGATTCGCCAGTGGGAAAGTGAACGGCATTGCACGCCGCTGCCGATCGTTGCCCTCACCGCTCACGCCATGGCCAACGAAAAACGCGCGCTGCTGCAAAGCGGCATGGACGATTACCTGACCAAACCGATCAGCGAACGGCAACTGGCCCAAGTGGTGCTGAAGTGGACCGGCCTGGCGCTGCGCAATCATGGGCCGGAGCGCTCCAGCGACAGCCACGGTGGCGGTCATGAGTTGCAGGTGCTCGATCACGAAGAAGGTTTGCGTCTCGCTGCCGGCAAGGCTGATCTGGCAGCGGACATGCTGGCGATGCTGCTGGCGTCGCTGGAAGCCGATCGCGAGGCGATTCGCTTCGCCCGGGAAAACAACGACCACAACGCCCTGATCGAGCGCGTCCATCGCCTGCACGGCGCGACCCGTTATTGCGGCGTCCCGCAACTGCGCGCCGCCTGCCAGCGCAGCGAAACCCTGCTCAAGCAACAGGACCCCAAAGCCCCCAGCGCGCTGGAAGACCTCGACCGGGCCATCAATCGCCTGGCCGCCCATGCCCGTATAAATGCCTGATGCAACGCAATGGCGCCGACCACCATCAGCGCTAAGCTCACCGGACTCTGTAGCAGCTGGCGAAGCCTGCGTTCGGCGACGTAGTCGTCGTAAAATCAGGCGCTACGGTCTTTCAGGTAAACCGCGTTTGCCGGATTTACGACGACTACGTCGCCGAACGCAGGCTTCGCCAGCTGCTACAAAAGCGTGAAAAGCGTGAAAAGCGTGAAAAGCGTGAAATTTTCCAGGAGGACCGCATGCGTACGATTCTTTTCAGTAGCCAGACCTACGATCGCGACAGTTTTCTGAGTGCCGACCTGCCCGCCGGCATTGAACTGCACTTTCAATCAGCGCGACTGAGCCTTGATACGGTGGCGCTGGCGGAGCATCACGACGTGGTCTGTGCCTTCATTAATGATGACCTCAGTGCGCCGGTGCTCGAACGCCTGGCCGCGGGCGGCACACGCCTGATCGCCCTGCGTTCGGCTGGCTACAACCATGTCGACCTGGCAGTGGCAAAACGTTTGGGGCTGGCGATTGTGCGCGTCCCGGCCTACTCGCCCCACGCAGTGGCGGAACATGCGGTGGCGCTGATCCTGGCGCTAAACCGACGCCTGCACCGCGCCTACAACCGCACGCGCGAAGGGGATTTCAGCCTGCACGGGCTGACCGGCTTCGACCTTGTGGGCAAGACCGTCGGCGTGGTCGGCACCGGGCAGATCGGCGCGACCTTCGCGAAAATCATGAACGGCTTTGGCTGCCAATTGCTGGCGTACGACCCTTTCCCCAACCCGCAAGTCGAAGCGCTCGGCGCCCGTTACCTGAGCCTGCCGCAACTGCTGGCCGAGTCGCAGATCATCAGCCTGCACTGCCCGCTCAACGAACAAAGCAAACACTTGATCAATCGCGAGTCCCTGGCGCATATGCAAGCGGGTGCGATGCTGATCAACACCGGCCGCGGTGGCCTGGTGGACACGCCGGCGCTGATCGACGCGTTGAAGGACGGTCAACTGGGTTATCTGGGGCTGGATGTGTATGAAGAGGAGGCGCAGCTGTTCTTCGAGGACCGTTCCGACCTGCCGCTGCAGGACGATGTGCTGGCGCGGCTGCTGACCTTTCCGAACGTGATCATCACCGCTCACCAGGCCTTCCTCACCCGCGAAGCCCTAGGCGCGATTGCCGCGACTACCCTGCAGAACATCGCCGCCTGGGCAGCAGGCGCGCCTGCGAATCTGGTAACGGCTGACTGAACCAGATCGAAGGTCATACGCCCGCTCCATGCTGCGCTGATGTCCGTGCTAGCATGCCGCGCATATTTGGAGGACCCATGGTCGAACACGATTTCCGCTATAGCCTGATGAACCCGCAACACACCCTCACCGAATGCCGCGCCCTTGTGCCGGGGCGTTATCAAGTCACCGGCAACGGCGGCTCGATTCGTAACAACGACGTGCTGGTAGTGACCCTGAAAGGCGCCAAGGACTTGTCCATGCGCCTGACCGTCGAAACGGTTCGCCACTTGATCAACCCGCCCGGCCAATGGGTCGCGGTGGCCAGTGGTCCGGTGTTCGGTGAACTGGCGATCCACACCTGGAAAGTCAACTGCGACAGCTGCGCCAAAGAGCTGAGCTTCGAGTTCGCGGTCGACGCCAAGCTGGGCAACAAGGCTGAAAAGCCTGCTGCCACTGCTCGGATTGCCGAATTGGGCTGGTCCACGGTCAGCGAGAAGCACCTGTGCCCGAAATGCCAGGAGCCTGCGTGATGAAACGCCTCGCTCTGTCCGCGATGGTTGGCGCCAGCCTGCTGGGCTGCGCCGCCGAGCCGGTGCAATTGCAACACAACCGCAGCTACATTCTGGAGTGGATCGGCGAACGTCCGTTGATGGATTACAGCCACCTGACCATCACCCTCGGTGACGACGGCCGGGCCTACGGCAACGGCGGCTGCAACCACTGGTTCGCACCGTACACCCTGGAAGGCGACAAGCTGAGCTTCGGCAAGGTTGGCAGCACACGCAAGCTGTGTGCGCCGGCGCTGATGGAGCAGGAAAAGCGTTTCCTCCAGGCGTTGGAAAACGTTCAGCGCTGGGACGTCTCGCCGATCGACCAGATGCGTTTCTGGCCGGCAGAAGGCAAACCCTTGCGCTGGTGGCTTGAAGAGGGTTAACCCTCTCAATTGTGGCGAGGGAGCTTGCTCCCGCTGGGCTGCAAAGCAGCCCTAAACCCAACCACTTCGTGTCGTCAGGTACACCGCATACACAGCTTTACGATTGCTGCGCAATCGAGCGGGAGCAAGCTCCCTCGCCACAGGTGGGAACGATCAGCGCACTCAGTTCTTCGCCTGCAACGCCTCAAGCTTCGCCATCACCCCCGCCGCCGTCTGCTCGCCCATCAACTGTTCCCGTACCTTGCCCTTGTTATCGATGATGTAAGTCACCGGCAACGCCTCACTGCGCGGCACCTCAAACAGATCAGCCGGATCAGAAGCCAGTACGGTGAACTTGATGCCCAGTTTTTCACTGGCGCTTTTCAGCTCTTCCCCCTGCACATTGTCGAAGTTGACCCCGAACACACCAATCTTCTTGTCCTTGAGCTGATCGGCCAACGCGTTCAATTCCGGGATCTCGGTTCGGCACGGCCCGCACCATTCAGCCCAGTAATTGAGCACCAGCCATTGTTTGTCCAGGCGTTCGGCGGCGACTTTCTGGCCGTTCTGGTCGATGCCATAGTCGTTACCGCAGCCCCCCAGCAATAACGTACCGATGATCGCCAATGCCGCTGCCAGTCGCCTAGTCATGTTGTATTCCTTGTTCAAAATTGAATGTGCCTGCGACCCATCGCCTCCCAAGGTTCTGGATTACGCGCTGCACAGTTAGAATAGCCGTCACCTTACGCAAGATGCGAACCGCACATGACCGATCTGACGCTTTATCACAACCCGCGCTGCTCGAAATCCCGCGGTGCGCTCGAACTGCTCGAAGCCCGTGGCCTGACCCCGACCGTGGTCCGCTACCTGGAAACCCCGCTGGACGCCGCGCAAATCCAGAGCCTGCTGACCAAGCTCGGCATCAGCGCCCGGCAACTGCTGCGCACCGGCGAGGACGAATACAAAACCCTCAACCTGGCCGACAACAGCCTGAGCGAGGCGCAATTGATCGCCGCCATCGCCGCCAACCCGAAACTGATGGAGCGACCGATTCTGGAAGTCGGCGACAAAGCCATCATCGGCCGGCCACCGGAAAATGTTCTGGAGTTGCTGCCGTGAGTGCGCCGTACATTCTGGTCTTGTATTACAGCCGCAGCGGCTCGACCAATGAAATGGCCCGGCAGATCGCCCGGGGTGTCGAGCAGGCCGGTCTTGAAGCCCGGTTGCGCACGGTCCCGGCGATATCCAGCGAATGCGAAGCCGTGTCGCCGGACATCCCGGACGAAGGCGCGCTGTACGCCAGCCTCGACGATTTGAAAAATTGCGCAGGCCTGGCCATGGGCAGCCCGACCCGGTTCGGCAACATGGCGGCGCCGCTCAAGTACTTCCTCGACGGCACCAGCAACCTGTGGCTGACCGGCGCTCTGGTGGGCAAACCGGCCGGCGTTTTCACCTCCACCGCGAGCCTGCACGGCGGCCAGGAAACCACGCTGTTGTCGATGATGTTGCCGTTGCTGCACCACGGCATGCTGATCACCGGCCTGCCTTACAGCGAATCGGCCCTGCTGGAAACCCGTGGCGGCGGCACGCCTTACGGCGCCAGCCATCACGCCGGGGCCGATGGCAAAAGCGGCTTGAATGAACATGAAGTCGCGCTGTGCCGGGCCTTGGGCCTGCGTTTGGCGAAGACGGCACAGAAACTGGGGAACTGACGTGGCCAAAAAGCCGAAGATTTTGCCCTCCATCGAATGGCTCGAACCGCGGGTTCGGGCGATGCGCGTCATCAGCCTGCTGTGCTACTTCGGTCTGGTGGGTTTGCTGTGTGCCTACTACCTGATCTTCGCCGACCTGCACGGCGCCCGTCCGTGGGTGATTCTGCTGATCGAACTGGTGCCGCTGCTATTGCTGGCACCGGGGATGATTATCGGCAGTGCGCGCGGGCATTCATGGATGTGTTTTGTGGTGAACCTGTATTTCATCAAGGGCGCATTGGCGGCCTATGACCCGAACCGGCAGCTGTTTGGCTTGCTGGAAATGGGCGCCAGCGTGGCGGTGTTCTGCTCGGCGCTGTTGTATGTGCGATGGCGGTTTCAGTTGAACCGCAAGTTGGCGGGTGAAGGCGAAACCGCGGCAGCCTGATCCTCCTACAGTGATCGTTCCCACGCTCTGCGTGGGAATGCATCAAGTGACGCTCCGCGTCACAGGGACGCGGAGCGTCCCGGGCGGCATTCCCACGCGGAGCGTGGGAACGATCATTTTCGTCAGTGGTTGACGGTGTAGGCGAGCATCATCGATATCTGGCTCATCGGCCGCCCACCACTTTCTTCATGCCACTGGTTAAACACATCCTGTACCAACGCCAGATCCCGCAGGCTGGTCGGCACCTTGTCGACGATTTTCTGTGCATTCAACGCCGCGACCACGTCATAACTCGGCACAAACGTATCCTTGCCGACCATGCGCAAGAACCGCGGAGCCGACAAGCCACCCAATTGATGGCCACGCTTTTTCAGGTAGGTCCACAACCCAACGATATCCGTGACTGGCCAATCGGCGATCAACGCGCCGAAGCTGCCCTTCTCATGCGCCACATCGAGAATGAACTGCGCATTGCGCGGCACGCTCTTGAGTTTGCCCAGGTGACGAATGATCCGCGCGTCTTGCATCAGACGTTCAAGGTGTTCGGCACTCATCAGCACGACTTTCTCAGGGTCGAACTTGAAGAACACTTCTTCGAACGCCGGCCATTTGGCGTCCACCAGGCTGTGCTTGAGCCCGGCGCGGAAGACGCGCAGCGCCATGGTCGAGAGGTAGCGGTCGTCGCTGATCTTGCGCAATTGCGCCGGGGTTTTCGGAACGGGCAGATGGGCTTCCAGTTCAGCTGCCGAACCGAAGCGGTTCAGACAGTATTCGTGCAGCCACTTGTAATCGCGCATGCCCTTTCCTGATGAGTAAGTGAACAGACTCATGTGGGAGCCAGCCTGCTGGTGATAGCGGTGGGTCAGTCAACAACGATGTGTCTGACCGACCGCTATCGCCAGCAGGCTGGCTCCCACAGTGATTGTGTTTAGAGGTTGACTACGTTGACGAACCGCGAAGCGGCAGTTTCATCGATACGCAGATTGGTGAAGTCGAACAGATTACGGTCCGCCAGTTGCGACGGGATCACGTTCTGCAAGCTGCGGAAAATGCTTTCGGTGCGACCTGGCGTCTTGCGTTCCCACTCCTGAAGCATGTCCTTGACCACCTGGCGTTGCAGGTTTTCCTGGGAACCGCAGAGGTTGCACGGGATGATCGGGAATTGCTTGAAGTCCGAGTAGGCCTGGATGTCCTTTTCGTTGCAGTAGGCCAGCGGGCGGATCACCACGTTGCGGCCATCGTCGGCGCGCAGCTTCGGCGGCATGGCTTTGAGCGAACCGTTGAAGAACATGTTCAGGAAAAAGGTCTCGACGATGTCGTCGCGGTGATGACCGAGGGCCATCTTGGTCGCGCCGATTTGGTCGGCAAAGGTGTAGAGCGTGCCGCGGCGCAGGCGCGAGCACAGCGAACAGGTGGTCTTGCCTTCCGGGATCAGCTCCTTGACCACCGAATAGGTGTCTTTCTCGACGATGTGGTACTCGATGCCCAGCTCTTTGAGATAGGCCGGCAGCACATGCTCGGGGAAACTTGGCTGTTTCTGGTCCATGTTCACGGCCACGATCTCGAACTTGATCGGGGCGACCTTCTGCAAGTGCAACAGCACGTCGAGCATGGTGTAGCTGTCCTTGCCACCGGACAGGCAGACCATGACCTTGTCGCCGTCTTCAATCATGTTGAAATCGGCAACAGCCTCACCAGCCTGGCGGCGAAGGCGCTTTTGCAGTTTGTTCTGGTTGACCGTAAGAGTGCCCATGACGCGAAATCCGTGAGGTGTGACGAAAGGCCGGCATTTTACGCAAAAACCGGTCACGGGCGAAGAGCCCCCTATCCCCTGTGGGAGCGAGCCTGCTCGCGATTATGGTGTGACAGGTTGCATTGATATTGACTGACACTACACCATCGCGAGCAGGCTCACTCCCACAAGGGTCTGGGTGCACAGACCCTGCGGCGATTAACAGACGTGTTTACAGTGCAATTTGCTCTAAAGCCCTGCAACCCGCGCCGTTAAGACCTTTCTATACTGCGACATAAGGTCGCACACATAATCCAGACCTTTCCTTACTCGGCCACTTTGGCCTGTAGGCGCTCCACTGGGGGGCGACGGTAAAAACAAGAGGAGTGACTGGCATGATCCATCACGTAGTGGGGCTCTTCACCCACCCTGACCAAGAATGGAAAGAGATTCGTGGCGACCAGGAGGAAAGCATCAGCCACATGTATCTCACTCATACCCTGATTCTGGCGGCGATCCCTGCGGTGTCGGCATTTATTGGCACCACACAGGTCGGCTGGGTCATTGGCAGTCGCGCACCAGTGATGCTGACGATGGAAAGCGCGATATGGATGACGGTCATGTCGTACCTGGCGATGCTGGGCGGTGTGGCGGTAATGGGCGCGTTCATCCACTGGATGGCGCGCACCTATGACGCCAACCCGAGCCTGGCACGCTGCGTTGCATTTGCGACCTACACCGCGACACCGCTGTTTATCGGCGGTCTGGCGGCGCTGTACCCACACATGTGGCTTGGGATGATCGTTGGCACCGCGGCCATCTGCTACACGGTGTACCTGCTGTATGTGGGGCTACCCACTTTCATGAACATTCCATCAGACGAGGGATTTCTGTTTTCGAGTTCGGTGCTTGCTGTAGGCCTGGTGGTGCTAGTGGCCATCATGGCGTTCACAGTCATTGTCTGGGGACTCGGCGTGGGGCCGGTCTATACGAACTAGCCACTCTTCACCCAAAAACAAGATCTGCCAACACAGGCCGCCGCAAGGCGGCCTTCTAATGTTCAAGGATAGAAAACGGTGACGACCATTCGGCGCCTGAACGATTCGCAAGTCCCAAGGGTTGCGGCATACTCGACGCCTCTGGAGATCCATCAAGCATGCCCGAGCAACTCAATTCCCGCGTCGAAGACTGTTACCAGCTAGCCGAATCCTTTTTCAAACGACCTTTCAAACGCCCCGTGGTGAGCCTCAAGCTGCGCGGGCAAAAAGCCGGTGTCGCGCATTTGCACGAGAATCTGCTGCGCTTCAATCCACAGCTGTACCGGGAAAATACCGAAGACTTCCTCAAGCAAACCGTGGCCCATGAGGTTGCGCACCTGATCGCCCATCAACTGTTCGGCGACCGCATCCAGCCCCATGGCGAAGAGTGGCAACTGATCATGCGCGGCGTGTACGAGCTGCCGCCCAATCGCTGCCACACCTATGACGTCAAACGCCGCAGCATGACCCGCTACATCTACAAATGCCCGTGCCCCGACAGCGATTTCCCGTTTTCGGCGCAGCGTCATGGTTTGGTGAGACAGGGGCGACGGTATTTGTGTCGGCGGTGCCGGAGCACGTTGGTGTTTAGTGGGGAAATGCGGGTCGAGTGACCCACATGATCGTTCCCACGCTCTGCGTGGGAATGCCGCCATGGACGCTCCGCGTCCACTGTGACGCAGAGCGTCACGGGATGCATTCCCACGCGGAGCATGGGAACGATCTATGTAACGACCCTGGCACGGCGCAACTCCGCGATCTGCTCAGCGCTATACCCCAACTCCTCCAACACCTGATCCGTATGCTGCCCTATGGCCGCGCCAATATGCCGAGGCTCAGGCAAGCCGTCCGAAAACTTCAACGGACACGCCATCTGCGCCTGAGTCGTCCCGTCACCCCGCGGCACTTCGGTCACCAGCGCCCGCGCCTTCACCTGCGGATGCCGCACCGCTTCGCCCAGGCTCAACACCGGCTCGACGCACGCATCGACGCCGGCGAACAGCTCACACAACTCGGCAAAGTCGTGTTTTTCGAATTCAACTTTCAATGCCTCCTTGAGCGCCTGTTGCCGGGCCGGCTCGGGCGACAGCCCCTGGGCCGCCAGTTCCGGGCGACCCAATGCCGTGCAGAGTTGCTGCATGAACACCGGCTCCAGACTGCCCACCGAGAACCAGCGCCCATCGCGGGAACGGTAATAGTCGTAGAAGCTGCCGCCATTGAGCATCTGATTTTCCCTGCCCGGCTCCACCCCGCAGGCCAGGTACCCGGCACCGGCCATGGCGTTCAGGCTGAACACACAGTCGGTCATGCTCACATCCAGATGCTGCCCCTGCCCGGTTTGCTGCCGGGCGATGACCGCCGCCAGCAGGCCGATCACCCCGTGCAACGAGCCACCGGCGATATCCGCCACTTGCATGCCCAACGGCAACGGGCCACTGTCGGCGCGGCCGGTGTAGCTCGAAAGCCCCGCCAACGCCAGGTAGTTGATGTCGTGGCCGGCGCGGTCCTTGTAGGGGCCGGTCTGGCCATACCCGGTGATCGACACATAAATCAGCTTCGGATTGATCGCCTTCAAGGCTTCATAGCCCAAACCCAACCGGTCCATCACGCCGGGACGGAATTGCTCCAGCACGATGTCGTAGTCCTGCAACAACTGCTTGATCACCTCCAGCGCCTCGGGCTGCTTGAGGTCCAGCGCCAGGCTGCGCTTGTTGCGATTGAGATAGGCGTGGCTGGCCGAGACGCCTTGATCATGCGGTGGCAACACCCGCAACAGGTCCATGCGTGTTGGCGATTCGATGCGCAACACCTCGGCGCCCATGTCTGCCAGCAGCAACGAGGCGAACGGCCCCGGCAGCAATGTCGAGAAATCCAGAACCTTGAGTGATGCCAGTGGACCGAGCATGGGCGTTCTCCGTAAACGATGCCTCCAGACTAGGCAGCCTACGCCCTTGCAGCAATCACCTTAAGCGTCAGATGCGCTGACCGTTGCGCTCAAATCCCAGGCATGAAAAAACCCGCCGAAGCGGGTTTTTTCAGTGCAGCCGTCTTATTTGACGTTGCTTGGGGTCGGGCCTTCAGCCACGCCCAGGTCATCTACTTCACGCTCGTCGGAGATACCGCGACCGCCAGAAGCCAGCTCGACTTGCAGCTTGTCTTCGTCCAGCTCTTTCACCCACTTGGCGACCACGAGGGTGGCTACGGCGTTACCCACCAGGTTGGTCAGCGCACGGGCTTCGGACATGAAGCGGTCGATACCGAGGATCAGCGCCAGGCCGGCCACCGGCAGAGTACCCACGGCCGACAGGGTCGCTGCCAGCACGATGAAGCCGCTACCGGTCACACCTGCCGCACCTTTGGAGGACAACAGCAGCACCAGCAGCAAGGTGATCTGGTGAGTGAGGTCCATCGGCGTATCAGTCGCCTGAGCGATAAACACAGCCGCCATGGTCAGGTAGATCGAAGTACCGTCGAGGTTGAAGGAGTAACCAGTCGGGATCACCAGACCCACTACCGATTTATCCGCACCCAGACGTTCCATTTTGATCAGCATGCGTGGCAGCGCGGATTCCGAAGAGGAAGTGCCCAGCACGATCAGCAGTTCTTCACGGATGTAGCGAATCAGTTTCAGCACGCTGAAACCGTGCGCGCGGCAGATGGCGCCCAGAACCAGGACTACGAACAGGATGCAGGTGATGTAGAAGCAGATCATCAACTGACCCAGTTGCACCAGCGAACCGACACCGTAGGCACCGATGGTGAAGGCCATCGCACCGAACGCACCGACTGGAGCGAGCTTCATGATCATGTTGATGATGTTGAACATCACGTGAGCGAAGCGATCGATGAAGTCCAGCACCGGTTTGCCGTAGGCACCCAGGCGATGCAGGGCGAAACCGAAGATCACCGAGAACATCAGCACTTGCAGGATGTCGCCGTTGGCGAAGGCGCCGACGATGGTGTTCGGGATCACGTTGAGAACGAAAGCAATGATGCTCTGGTCTTTACCGGCCGAGATGAAGCCAGCGATTTTGCTGGTGTCCAGGGTCGTCACGTCGATGTGCATGCCGGCGCCCGGTTGCACGACGTTGACCACGACCAGACCGATCAGCAAGGCGATGGTGGAGACGATTTCGAAGTACAGCAGCGCATAGCCGCCGGTCTTGCCGACCGATTTCATGTTCTGCATGCCGGCGATACCACTGACGACCGTACAGAAGATGATCGGCGCGATGACCATTTTGATCAGTTTGATGAACCCGTCACCCAGCGGCTTGAGGGCTACACCGGTCTGCGGGTAGAAGTGACCGAGCAGGATGCCGATGGCAATAGCAACGATCACCTGGAAGTACAGGGATTTATACAGTGGCTGACGAGTCGTCATTGCAAAGTTCCTCAAGAGTGCCTCAGTAGCAACATCCATCTGTTGCACCTGACACCTCAATTGCGAACCCTCCTGCACTGGAGGGATTTGTTTTGTCGAGCTGCGCAGCGGCAGGCATCTGCGAGTTGTATCGCAAGGCCCGTGCCACCTTCGTCAAATCGCCAGCAAGCCTTTTGGCTTCAAGGGTTGCAGGTTTTTCTTTGTCACCAGACGGTTACGACAAAGTGGCGGATTTCCGCCCATCGACCAAACCTCGTCCTACAAATTGGCGGATATCCGCCTTGTTCATCATCAGGCGCCACGGCTACCATCGGCCGTTCAATGGACGGACTTGCCTGCTATGCGCGAACGCACCATCGCCAGTCATTTCGCCCGTGCCGCCCTCGGTGGCGCACGCCGGCTGGGTTATGACTATTCGAATCTGCTGCAACAACTCGGCATCAGCCCCGAGTTGCTTGAAGAGCCGCGGGCGCGAATCGCGCCTGAACAGTTCACCCGATTGATCCAGGGCCTGTGGCTGGGACTGGACGACGAATACCTGGGTTTCGGACCGGTTCCGAGCAAAACCGGCAGCTTCGCGATGATGTGCCATGCGCTGATCCACTGCCGCAATCTGGAGAAAGCACTCCACCGCGGCCTGTTGTTTTACAGCTTGTTCCCCAACAGCCCCCGTCTGACCCTGACCCGCGAAGACGACCTGATTCGCCTGAGCCTCGACGACTCGCAGTTCCGCGACCCGGACCACTTCCTCACCGAGAGCCAGTTGCTGGTGTGGCATCGTCTCGGCAGCTGGCTGATCGGCCAGCGCATTCGCCTGGAACAGGCGACGTTCAGTTACCCGAAACCCGAGCACGGCGCCGAATACGATTTGCTGTTCCCCTGTCCTCTGGCGTTTTCCACGGCGCCGAGCAGCCTGTTGTTTCACAGTCGTTACCTGGACATGCCGCTGCTGCAGGATGAACGGACACTCAAGCATTTCCTCGAACGCTCCCCCGCCGACCTGTTGTCGCGCCCGGACGACGGCGACAGTTTGAGCAGCCAGTTGCGAAGGTTGCTCAGCCGTGACAGTTCGCACTGGCCGGATCTTGAAGAGGTGGCCGCGCACTTGCACATCAGCCCGCAAACCTTGCGCCGGCATTTGCGGGAGGAAGGGTCGAGTTTTCAGGAATTGAAGGATCAGCTGCGGCGGGACATTGCGATTTATCACCTGGGGCGGGCGGATTTGTCGTTGCAGCAGATTGCCGAGCAACTGGGGTTTTCCGAGCCTTCGGCGTTTCACCGGGCGTTCAAGAAGTGGACCGGACTTACGCCTGGGGCTTATCGCGCGCAAGAGAACTGAAGTTCCACTGATCGTTCCCACGCTCTGCGTGGGAATGCCTCAAGGGACGCTCCGCGTTCCAGCTCCCGAAAGGGACGCAGAGCGTCCCGGGCTGCATTCCCACGCAGAGCGTGGGAACGATCAGTCGCTCCGCGTGGGAACGATCGGTTACTCGCGGTCAAACCACCGGAAAATGAATCCGGAACGCCGCCCCGCCCATCGGCGAATCCCCCAGCGTCAGCTTCGCGCTGTAGCTCTCGATGATGTCCTTGACCACCGCCAACCCAATCCCCTGCCCCGGATGCTGGCGATCCAGCCGTTCCCCACGCTGCAGAATCCGCGCCCGCTGATCCGGCGGCACTCCCGGCCCGTCATCCTCAACACACAACTCAACCCCGCCAAGATTTTCGCGCACGCTGATGCGTACTTCGCCGAGGCACAGGCGATAGGCGTTTTCCAGCAGGTTGCCCATCATTTCCAGCAACGCACCCTGTTCGATCGGCACGTAACACTGCTCCGGCAGATCGAACGCGACCCGCACGCGTTTGTCGCGGTAGACCTTGTCCAGCGTGTCGCACAGGCTTTGCAGCACCGGGCGCAGGCGTACCTGATGACGCACCAGACCGCTTTTGCGCAGGCTGGCGCGTTGCAGTTGGTAGCTGATCTGCTGGCTCATGCGTTCGATCTGGGTTTGCAGCACCCAGGCCTGATCACGATCGGCCGGGCGCTGGGCCATGTCTTCGCTGACGCCTTGCAGCACAGTCAGCGGGGTTTTCAGGCTGTGGGCCAGGTCGTCGAGGGAATCGCGATAGCGGCTGCGTTGTTCGCGCTCGCTGTGCAGCAAGCGGTTGAGGGAACCGGTCAGGCGCAACAGTTCGCGCGGGTGTTGTTCGCTGAGGCTTTCGCGGGTGCCGCTTTCGATCTCGTCCAGTTCCTGACTGAGCCGGCGCAACGCCTGCAAGCCCCAGGTCAGGCCGCTCCACAGCAGCGCGAGCAACACCAGCAAGGCGGCACCGAAACCGAGGTAGAGGTTTTCCCGCAGGCCTTCGAGGGTGGCTTCGTACTCGCGCACCGGTTGCAGCGCGACGATGCTGAACGCCGCGCTCTTGCCGCCGAGCAGTTTGACCTCGACGTCATAGACGAAGAATTCCTGGCCGTTGGCTTCGCTGATTCTCGCGAACTCGTTACCGCGCCCGTCGTAACGCGGTTTGTAGTTGATGTGCTCTTCCTGGGTGCCCTTCGAGCGCCAGACCAGATGCCCTTCGCGGTCATAGATGTAGCCAAGCAAACGGCCGTCAGTGAGGTTGAAACGCTCATCGGGCAACTGCGCCGGCATCTGCAAGCGGTTGTTCTCCACCCGCGCGGCGGAAATCAGCGTGGTGACGTCCGACGCCAGGCGCTGTTCGATCGAGTCCTGCAACGCCAGGCTGAACGCGCCCTGCATCGCCGGCAGCAGCGCCAGCATGAACAACACCGCCAGGAGCGCGGCAGCGAGCATCAAGCGGACACGAAGGGAACGAATCAAGTGCAGCGCTCATTGAACAGGTAGCCGAGGCCACGCACGGTATCGATCGGTTTGAAGCCGGACGGGCCTTCAAGTTTGCGGCGCAGACGGCCGACCAACACTTCGATCACGTTCGGATCGCGCTCGTCGTCGTCCGGGTAGAGCTGTTCCATCAAGCGATCCTTGGCCACCACTTGCTGGTGATGCCGCATCAGGTACTCGAGGATCCGATACTCGTAAGCAGTCAGCGCCAGCGGTTGTTCATCGAGGGACGCCTGTTTGCGATTGAGGTCCAGCAGCAACGGCCCGGCGACGATGGTCGACTGGGTGAAACCGCTGGAACGGCGCAGCAAGGCATTCAGGCGGGCATCGAGTTCTTCGAACTGGAACGGTTTGACCACGTAATCGTCGGCGCCGGCGGCAAGGCCTTCGACCTTGTCCTGCCAGTTGCCGCGCGCGGTGAGGATCAGGATCGGGAAGGTCTTGCCGCGCGAGCGCAGCTGACGGATCAGGTCGAGCCCGCCCATGCCCGGCAGGCCGAGATCGATCACCGCCAGGTCATGGTTGTACTGCTCGGTCTGGTACAGCGCCTCTTCGGCATTGGCCACGGACTCGACCACGTGGCCGCTGTCCGTCAGGCGGGTTTGCAGGTGATGGCGCAACAGCGCTTCATCTTCGACGACCAGCAGTTTCATAACGCTCTCCTACGCAAATCAACATCTCCAGAAACAAACTTCAATGGCTGACAGGGCGACCTGTGGGAGCGAGCCTGCTCGCGATAGCGGTGGGTCAGCCCATATTGATGCTGAATGTACCGCCGTCATCGCGAGCAGGCTCGCTCCCACAGGATTGCGCTTGACTGACTGGCAATGCTTGTCAGAAAGCGTAGTTCGCCGACAGGTAGGTCTGGGCGCTGCTGGTCAGGTCCAGCGAGCCCTGTTTGCTGCCACCGCGCTCGCTCATCTCGGTGCTGGCGTTGCTTCGCAGGTAACGGTAACCCAGTTCCACCGAGGTGTTTTGCGAAACCTGTTGCAGGACACCCACCTGGCCGCCGATGGCGTAACCGATGTCGCTGTCGCGGCTGAAGCCTGGCGACTCCTGAGTCATTTTGGTCAAACCGGCCGTGGCGCCGCCGAACAACCTGGTGCTGCTGCCCACCGGGTAGAACAGATCGTAGCTGCCCAGGAGGTTTTCCTGTCGCAGTTTAATGCCGTTGTGCGAGCCCGATACGTTGTCGTAAGTGGCATAGTAGCGACCCTGGCTGTTTTGCCGGCCCAGACGCACACCCCAGGTGTTGTCCTTGCCGATCACGCCGTCGGCGTTTGGGCTGTTGAGGTTGTCGTTCAGGGCGTGGGACTTTTTGACCTTGTCGCTGGTCTGTCCAAAAGTAAGGCTGGCGAAATTGTCGTCGGAAGCGAAAGCCGCGGTACTCGCGCTCAGGACAGTAAAAGCCAGAAGCAGTTTTTTGAATCCAGTCATAGGGGAGTTCCTTATGTGCTATTTGCTATTTGGGTACGGGGCAAGGTTACTCACCCGGCCCTGAACTCCCCCTGAACGCACGCTGAACCTGAGCTGAATCAAATCGACCAGGCTGTTTTGATGACTTTTTGCAGGAGATCCGACGATGCGCATTTTCCTCGCCTTTGCATTACTGGCCTTGAGCGGGCTCAGCCAAGCCGCTATCAAGACTCAGGAAATCCCTTATCAAAGTGCTGACGGCACCAAGCTGATCGGCTATTTCGCCTACGACGACGCCATTCAGGGCGCACGCCCCGGCGTTGTGGTGGTGCACGAATGGTGGGGGCTCAACGAGTACACCAAGCGCCGCGCCCGGGATCTCGCCGGTCTGGGCTACAGCGCACTGGCCATCGACATGTATGGCGATGGCAAAAACACTGAGCATCCCAAGGACGCGATGGCCTTCATGCAAGCGGCATTGAAAGACAGTGCCGCGTCCAGTGCACGCTTTCAGGCCGGGCTCGATCTGCTGAAGAAACAGCCGCAAACCGACCCGAACAAAATCGCCGCTATCGGTTATTGCTTCGGCGGCGGCGTGGTGCTGAATGCGGCACGCCAGGGTTTGCCGCTGGCGGGCGTGGTGAGTTTTCACGGTGCGCTGGCAACCAAGACGCCTGCCACACCGGGTAGCGTGAAAGCCAAAATCCTCGTCGAACATGGCGCTCTGGACAGCATGATCACCGCGGATAACGTTGCAGCGTTCAAGGCAGAAATGGACAAGGCAGGTGCTGACTATCAATTCGTCAACCTTGAAGGAGCCAAGCATGGATTCAGCAATCCTGATGCGGACCGGTTGAGCCATGGCGATCACGGCGGGCCGGATATTGGCTACAACAAAGCGGCGGATGAAAAATCCTGGGCGGACATGCAGGCGTTCTTCAAGAAAATATTTAGCTGACACAGTGATCGTTCCCACGGTCCCCGTGGGAATGCAGCCCGGGACGCTCCGCGTCCCTTTCGAGAGCTGGAACGCAGAGCGTCCCTTGAGGCATTCCCACGCGGAGCGTGGGAACGATCAAGCCGTTGCTACTACCCAGCCTGAGAGCAACCCGGCAAAATGCCCCACATGAATCGCGCCCCCGCCCTCCCTGTCTGCTGCACCCCACTCGATGCCCATTGGCCGCTGCCGTTTGCGCTGCCCGATACGGTGCTGTTGAGCACTCACTTCGATACCTCGCAACTGGCCAGCGATGATTTCCAGCGCAGCGCCATCGAGCCGCCGCCCACCATCCAGCGTTCGGTCGCCAAGCGTCAGGCGGAGTTCCTCGCCGGGCGGGTTTGCGCTCGGGCGGCGTTGCAACAGTTGGAAGGGCTGAACTTCATCCCGGCTATCGGCGAAGACCGGGCACCGGTGTGGCCGACGCACATCACCGGTTCGATCACCCACAGCACCGGCCGGGCCTCGGCGATCGTCGCGAAGAAAACCCACTATCGCGGCCTGGGGATGGACCTGGAAAACCTGCTCAACCTTGAACGGGCCGAGCGGCTGGCCGGGGAAATCCTCACCCCGCCCGAGTTGCAACGTATGACCGCAGGCCGTCGCGACCAGTTGGCGATGCTGGTCACCCTGACGTTTTCGGTGAAGGAAAGCCTGTTCAAGGCGCTGTATCCGATCGTTCAGCAGCGCTTCTATTTCGAGCACGCTGAAGTGCTGGAGTGGACCGAAAGCGGTGAAGTGCGGCTGCGGTTGCTGACTGATTTGTCCAGCGAGTGGCGTAACGGCACGGAGCTGGATGCGCAGTTTGGGGTGGTGGATGGGCAGTTGTTGAGTCTGGTCAGCATCAAGGCCTGAAGGCTTTTAGCGTCTCCAATGACGCCATCGCGGGCAAGCCCGCTCCCACAGGGATCTATGCAACACCACAAATCCTGTGGGAGCGGGCTTGCCCGCGATGAGGCCAGAACAGACACCAACAATCTCAACGCTTCTCCTGATTCCTCGGCCAACTCAAACTGAAACACGCCCCGCCCAGGCTTTTACTCTTGCTGATCAACGCCCGGCCATCATGCCAATGGATGATTCGCCGCACGATGGACAACCCCAACCCATGCCCACCGGAGGCGCGGGTACGGCTGTCGTCGAGGCGCAGGAATGGCGTGAAGATTTTCTCCCAGGCCGTTTCCGGCACGCCCGGTCCGTCATCCTCGACGTCCACTCGACAGCGCTGCTGCCCGACCTGATAGCTGACGGTCACCCGCGATTGAGCGTGGCGCATGGCGTTGCTCACCAGGTTCTGCAACGCCCGGTGCAGGTAACGCGGCTCGGCCTCGACCCAGGCATCATCATTGTCCGCGGCGGACAAACACAAACCGCGCTGCACCGTGACCTCGGCGCGTAACGGCGCCAGTTCTTCGATCACCTGATTGACCAACGCATCCAGATCGATCCGCTGAAAATTCAGTGCCGGTGAACCCTGCTCCAGTCGTGCGTAGGTGAGCATCTCGTCCACCAGGCGATCGAGATCCTCGATGTCATGGTCCATGCCTTCACAGTATTTTTCCAACGCCTGCGGCGTGGTCGCCGAGCCGATCATTTCCAGGCCAAAACGCAACCGCGCCACGGGTGTGCGCAGCTCATGAGACACGGCACGCACCAGCTCACGCTGGATCGCCAGCAATTGCTGCAAGTGTTCGGCCATGCCGTTGAACGCCGAAGCCAGCCGTCCCACCGAGTCCGCGCCGCGTGTTGGCACGCGGGTTTCCAGGCTGCCCTTGGCGATGCGCGTGGCGGCCGCTTCCAGGCCACGCAAACGGCGTTCAAGTTGGCGCACCAATAAATAGACGATCAAGCCGATCAGGCTCAAACCCAGGGCGGCGATCAGCACCAGCCACTCCGGCGGATAAGGATTCATCTGATACAACGGGCCGATTTCCAGCACCCACGGCGTCCCCACCATGCCGGCAAACACCCGGATCGAATCGCCGCCCTTGCCCAGCGCCATCACCGTGTCGCCCTCGGACACCCGGCGACTCTGGTCTTCGTCCATGTCCGCCTGTTCGATCTTCACCAGCCGCAAGTCGAAACCAAAGCCTTTGTCGCGCTTCAATTGCGCCAGGCGCTCGGGCTGCTCGGCCACCGGGTAGCGCACCAGCTCATCGGCCAGCAGGTAAATAGTCGCCCGGGCCAGTTGTTCGCTGATCTGCTGGACTTCGCCAGTCAGCACCAACTGTTCCTTGTCGCTGACCAACCGGTAAACCTTCGCCGCGTGCGGACCGGTCTGTTCCACCAGCGCCTGACCGCGCAGCACGCGGGTGCGCTGGGTCATGTCGAGGTCGGTTTGGGCAAAGGTCTTCAGCGCCAGAGGAATCCCCAACAACCGCTCCCACACCAGCAAGGCACGGTGTCGCTCGGTTTCGTTCATCGGGTTCAGATTGTCGGCCATCAGCGAGAACGTGCCGTGGGCCAGGCGTTCGCGGTATTGCTCGCCGCGCACCTGGTTGAGCAGGTGCAAGGCCAGCACGCCGAGCACCGCCACCAGAATCAGCGCCGCGCACATGCCACCGTAAATGCGCAGGAAGATCGAGTTCACAGCGTGCAGGCTTCCGGAACGAACAGATAACCTTTGCTGCGGATGGTCTTGATCAGCCGCGGATGCTCCGGGTCATCGCCGATTTTTGGGCGAATGCGCGAGATGCGCACGTCGATGGAACGGTCCTGGCCGTCATAGCCAATGCCGCGCAGCGCGGTGAAAATCTCTTCCCGGGACAGGATGCGCCCGGCGTTGGCCACCAACAGCCAGAGCAGGTCGAACTCGGCGCTGGTCAGTTCGATGCCGTTGTCGTTCAGCCAGGCTTCGCGCAATGCGTTGTCGACCACCAGGGGGCCGAACTGCAGACGCCGTTGTTTTTCCGGCGCCACTTCAGGGGCTTCACTGCGTCGCAACAGGGCCTGGATGCGCGCCAGCAACAGACGGGGGCGAACCGGTTTGCATACGTAGTCGTCGGCGCCCAGGTCCAGGCCAAGTATCTGATCGGTGTCGTCAGTGCGGGCGGTGAGCATCAGGATCGGGCCGTCATACTTGTCGCGGACCTTGCGGCAGATGCTCAGGCCATCCTCGCCCGGCAACATCAGGTCGAGGATCACCAGGTCCGGTTTCTCCTTGATGATCCGTGCCGCGGCCAAGGCGCCGTTGCCCTCGATCGATACGCGCAGACCATTGGCTTCCAGGTAGTCGCGGGTCAGTTCGGCCAGACGCTGGTCGTCCTCGACAATCAATACCTGCCAGGCTTCTTGCTCCACGGTGACCTCTGCTTGCCAACAACACTTTATAAGGAAGGATCCGCCCGTCTTTTTGTAATGATTGGGGAGGATAAGAATGCATCTGCATGAGCCGATTGTATAAACGCCGCTCGCCAAGAACACAAGCCGGTAAATGCGTTCGGACAACGCGGTTTTTTGTGATAGGGTTCGCGCCCTTAAAAAGCCGAGCGACTGTTTTCAATCGGTGAAAATCAGTGAAAAACGGTCCGCTCCAGCTAGGTCGCGGCCTACACGCCCGTTCCACCTTTCACACACAATTTACGCACAGGTTTATCCACAGGTAGTACGTTGCAACACCCCCAAAAACGCATTATCTTGTACCCCGTCGCCAAAAAAACCCTACATGTAGGGTTTTTGCATAAAAACCAAACACAAATCAGACACCGGTTTCAAGCGCTTTTATTGCCTCTTTCCGGTTGAACCAAACGTATTTTCGAAAGACCAAGCCGCGTGTGCGGATGGCTACTGTTTTTGAGCCGAAAACGGCGTTAACGGTACGGGTGTTGCAGTCGATTACTGTCACCCAAAAGGATCCCGGTTCCAGGTTCAAGCCCTGGGACCAAAGACTTCGGCATGGAAGCGGCGCCCCAATAGCCCCTTCCTGATCTGTCCCGAAGTTGGTATGCCCGGCCCCTCGCCGGTTGTAGTGCTTCAGGACGGAACGGTGGGCACCCAAATGGTGCCCAAACAAACATAGAGAATGTGGAGACAACCCCCCATGCAAACCGACACAACTCGCGAGAACCCGCAGGGCACCTTGCCGCAGGCCGCAGATTCGACTTCGGATCTGTCCGCCACCGCGCCTGGCCAACTGCGTGTGATCAAGCGTAACGGCACTGTCGTTCCTTACACCGATGACAAGATCACCGTCGCCATCACCAAAGCGTTTCTCGCAGTTGAGGGCGGCACCGCTGCCGCTTCGTCGCGAATCCACGACACCGTTGCCCGTCTGACCGAACAAGTCACCGCGACCTTCAAGCGTCGCATGCCATCGGGCGGCACGATCCACATCGAAGAAATCCAGGACCAGGTCGAACTGGCCCTGATGCGTGCCGGCGAGCAGAAAGTGGCGCGCGACTACGTGATCTACCGTGACGGTCGCTCGAAAGAACGCGCCGCCCACGCACCGGCCGAAGAAGCCGTCAACGCTCACCCGTCGATCCGCATCACCCGCGCCGATGGCACCTTTGCTCCTCTGGACATGGGCCGCCTGAACACCATCGTGACCGAAGCGTGCGAAGGCCTGGAAGAAGTCGACGGCGACCTGATCCAGCGCGAAACCCTGAAAAACCTGTACGACGGCGTGGCCCTGACCGACGTCAACACCGCCCTGGTGATGACCGCCCGTACGCTGGTCGAGCGTGAGCCGAACTACTCGTTCGTGACCGCCCGCCTGCTGATGGACACCCTGCGTGCCGAAGGCCTGAGCTTCCTGGAAGTCGCCGAAAGCGCGACCCACCACGAAATGGTCGACCTGTACGCCAAGGCCCTGCCTGCCTACATTGCCAAGGGCATCGAATTCGAATTGCTGAACCCGATCCTGGCGACCTTCGACCTGGAAAAACTCGGCAAGGCAATCAACCACGAGCGCGATCAGCAGTTCACGTACCTGGGCCTGCAAACCCTGTACGACCGTTACTTCATCCACAAGGACGGTATCCGCTTCGAACTGCCGCAAATCTTCTTCATGCGCGTGGCCATGGGCCTGGCGATCGAAGAGAAGAACAAAGAAGACCGTGCGATCGAGTTCTACAACCTGTTGTCGTCCTTCGACTACATGTCGTCGACCCCGACCCTGTTCAACGCCGGTACCCTGCGTCCACAGCTGTCGAGCTGCTACCTGACCACCGTGCCGGATGACCTGTCGGGCATCTACCACGCGATCCACGACAACGCCATGTTGTCGAAATTTGCGGGCGGCCTGGGCAACGACTGGACCCCGGTTCGTGCACTCGGTTCGTACATCAAGGGCACCAACGGCAAATCCCAGGGCGTTGTCCCGTTCCTGAAAGTAGTGAACGACACCGCCGTCGCCGTTAACCAGGGTGGCAAGCGCAAAGGCGCTGTCTGTGCCTACCTGGAAACCTGGCACATGGACATCGAAGAGTTCATCGAACTCCGTAAGAACACCGGTGATGATCGTCGTCGTACCCACGACATGAACACCGCCAACTGGATCCCTGACCTGTTCATGAAGCGCGTCTTCGATGACGGCAAGTGGACCCTGTTCTCGCCGTCCGAAGTGCCGGACCTGCACGACCTGACCGGCAAGGCTTTCGAAGAGCGTTACGAGTACTACGAAGCCCTGTCCGAGTACCCGGGCAAGATCAAGCTGTTCAAGACCATCCAGGCCAAAGACCTGTGGCGCAAAATGCTGTCCATGCTGTTTGAAACCGGCCACCCATGGCTGACTTTCAAAGACCCGTGCAACCTGCGCAGCCCGCAGCAGCACGTCGGCGTGGTTCACAGCTCGAACCTGTGCACCGAGATCACCTTGAACACCAACAAGGACGAGATCGCCGTTTGCAACCTGGGCTCGATCAACCTGCCGAACCACATCACCAACGGCAAGCTGGACACCGCCAAGCTGGAACGCACCGTGAACACCGCCGTTCGCATGCTCGATAACGTTATCGACATCAACTACTACTCGGTGCCACAAGCGAAGAACTCCAACTTCAAGCACCGTCCGGTCGGCCTGGGCATTATGGGCTTCCAGGACGCGCTGTACCTGCAGCACATTCCTTACGGTTCCGACGCTGCCGTCGAGTTCGCCGACAAGTCGATGGAAGCGGTCAGCTACTACGCGATCCAGGCTTCCTGCGACCTGGCCGACGAGCGCGGCGCCTACGAGACGTTCCAGGGTTCGCTGTGGTCCAAAGGCATCCTGCCGCTGGATTCGCAACAGATCCTGATCGAGCAACGTGGCCAGAAGTACATCGACGTTGACCTGAACGAATCCCTGGACTGGGCACCGGTTCGTGCCCGTGTACAGAAAGGCATTCGTAACTCCAACATCATGGCCATCGCACCGACCGCGACCATCGCCAACATCACTGGCGTATCGCAGTCGATCGAACCGACCTACCAGAACCTCTACGTGAAATCGAACCTGTCGGGCGAATTCACCGTGATCAACCCGTACCTGGTTCGTGACCTGAAGGCTCGCGGTCTGTGGGACTCGGTCATGATCAACGACCTGAAGTACTACGACGGTTCGGTGCAGCAGATCGAGCGCATCCCGCAAGAACTCAAAGAGCTCTACGCGACGGCCTTCGAAGTGGACACCAAGTGGATCGTTGACGCGGCCAGCCGTCGTCAGAAGTGGATCGACCAGGCTCAATCGCTGAACCTGTACATCGCTGGCGCATCGGGCAAGAAGCTGGACGTGACCTACCGCATGGCCTGGTACCGTGGTCTGAAAACCACTTACTACCTCCGTGCCCTGGCCGCGACCAGCACCGAGAAATCGACCATCAACACCGGCAAGCTGAACGCTGTTTCCAGCGGCGGCAACCACGGTGAAGATTCGGTCCTGGCAGCACCTGCCGGCCCTGCTCCAGTGCCGAAGGCTTGCGCCATCGACGAGCCGGATTGCGAAGCTTGCCAATAAGCTGAGCCGGTGAGCGCTGAAAGGCGCTGACCTCGACAACCCCCGATCGGTCCTCTGGATTGGTCGGGGGTTTTCTTTTGCCTGGAGGAATGTGGTGACTGTGCTGACGCCATCGCGAGCAGGCTCACTCCTACAGGGCCGAGTTGGCTCGGAGGAATGCGATCTACTGTGGGAGCCTGCTCGCGATGAGGCCAGCACTGATAACCAGGATGCCTGCGTCAGGGACAAATCCCGGTCATAAAAAAACCCCTCTTGCGAGGGGTTCTTTATGCAGCGCTATCCAGCATCAGGTCATCTGAATGATGGTCTGCATGATGGTGCTCTGGGTCGAGATGGTCTTGGCGTTCGCCTGGTAGTTGCTCTGCGCCTTGATCAGGTCGACCAGTTCATTGGTCAGGTTGACGTTGGACTCTTCCAGGGAGTTGGAGTGAATCTCGCCCAAGGTACCGGTGTTCGGCGCATCGTAGCCCGGGATACCCGACGCATAGGTTTCTTTCCAACTGGTGCCGCCTACCGGTTGCAAACCTTGTTCGTTGGTGAAGCTGGCGAGCGAGATCTGGCCGATGGGCTTGGTCTGGCTGTTGCTGAAGTTGGCCAGCATGACACCGCTGGCGTCGATGGTCAGGTTGGTGATCTGGCCGGTGGCGTAGCCGTTCTGCGAAGGAATCGAACGCGCGGTGTCAGCGTTGTACTGCGTGGTTTTGTCCATGGAGACCGTAACGACGCCGGAGGCAGCGCCGTTGGCTGTCCACACGCCATTGGTCACGTTACCCGGAACCCAGCCGGTGACTTTCAAGTCAGGGCTGACAATCGGCGCAGGGGTGGCTGGAGTGGTGACGGAAACCAGATTGCCTGAAGAATTGAACGCCATGGTCGAAGCGACAGGAGGCGTAAGAGGATCGGTAGGGTCGCTACCATCCGGGTTGCGACCCTCGATCAGGGTGTAGGTCTTCCAGGTGTTGTCACCCGTCTTGACCATGTATTGATCCATGATGTGCTTGTTGCCCTGGGTATCGTAAATCGGTGTACTGAACTGCTTGGTGAAGGACGCTTCCTTGGACGGATCAAACGGATTGGTCGTCTGGTTGATGATGGGAGCTGTGGAGTTCAGGTTGATCGTCGACGAAACCGTGGAGGTGTTTTTTGGCGCCAGGTTCGACGTATCGATGCGCAGGTCAGTCAAAACGCCATTGAGGATCTTGCCATTGGCATCCACGCCATAACCCTGCAGACGCGCAGAGCCATCGCTATTGGTGACGTAACCGTCCTTGTCGACCTTGAACGTACCGGCACGGGTGTAGGACATCGAACCGTTCTCGCTCAGCACGAAGAAGCCGGAACCGTTGATGCCCATGTCCAGCACGTTGCCGGTGTTGTTGACGTCGCCCTGGGTGAACTGCTGGGAAACGTTGGCCAGGCGCACGCCGTTACCGATGGTTTTGCTGCCGGAACCCAGCTTGGTGGCCGAGTAAACGTCTTCGAATTCCGCACGGGACGATTTGAAACCGGTGGTCGCGACGTTGGCGATGTTGTTGCCGGTCACGTCCAGTTGTTTGTTGGCTGCATAGAGACCGCTAAGGCCGATATTGAAAGACATATTCCACTCCTTTGTGCCGTGTTAGTCGGCTCTACATACCAATAGTTTGTACTTTGGACAGGGCGATGCTGCCGGCCCCGGCCAGGTTGAGCATCAACTCACCGCCGGTCTGGCTGATCGTCACGCTGTTGACCGTTGCCGGCAGGTACGTCACCAGCGAGGTCGCCTTGCCGTCGTAGGTCGCCGTAGCGCCGAAGGTATAGGTACCCGCCTTGGCCACTTCGCCTGCATCGTTTTTGCCATCCCAGATGAAACTGGAAGTACCGGCTTTCTGGCTGCCCAGGTCGATGGTGCGGACAACCTTGCCATCGGCATCGGTGATCTTGACCTTGACCGGGTCCACCGACGCCGGTACGGCGATGGTGCCGCTGAAACTCTTGGAGGTATCGACCACCGACTTGTCGCTCGGTGCAATCACCGAACGCCCGACCAGCGACGACGCCTGCAACGCCTGGGACGAGTTGTAATTGCTCGCCAGGCCACTGACGGTGTCGTTGAGCGTGGTGATGCCTTCCAGGCTACTGAACTGGGCCAACTGGGCGACGAACTCGCCGTTGTCCTGCGGTTCCAGCGGGTTCTGGTTTTTCAGTTGCGTTACCAGCAACTGCAGGAACGCGTCCTTGCCCAGGGCCTTTTTGCCGGTGGCGCTGTTCGTTGCCGCCGCCAGGCCGTCGGCGCTGGTGTTGGTCTTGATCGAGGAGTTGGCCAGGATGTCCTTGAGGCTCAAACTACTGGTGGTATCAGTAACACTCATCTGAGTCGCCCCTTATCACTGACCGAGGGTCAGGACCTTCTGCATCATGGTTTTGGCGGTGTTCATCATTTCCGCGTTGGTCTGGAACGAACGACTCGCGGAAATCATGTCAGCCATTTCCTCCACCACGTTGACGTTCGGGTAGTAGACGTAGCCCTTGGCGTCGGCCGCCGGATGGTTCGGCTCGTAGCGCGCATCAAGATTGCTCTGGTCTTCGACCACGCCCAGCACTTGCACGCCTTGACCGGCGGCGTCCTGGTTCTGGAACAGCGAGTCGCTGCCGCCGCTCTGGCCGCCCTGGAACATGGTGGCGAATACCGGGTGCCGTGCACGGTAGGTCTGGTCGATGCTCGACGAGACGGTCTCGGCGTTGGCGATGTTACTGGCGACGGTGTTCAAGCGAGTGGTCTGGGCACTCATGCCGCTACCGGCAATGTTGAAAACACTGGCTAGGGACATGACTTACTCTCCACGAAGGGCTGACACCAGCCCTTTGAATTTGCTGTTGAGCAGGGTGAAGCTGGCCTGGAAGTTGACCGCGTTTTCCGCGTAGTTCGACTGTTCCAGCTGAGCGTCCACGGTGTTCTGGTCGATCGACGGCTGCATCGGCGTGCGATACATCAGCGACTCGTCGCCATTGCCCAGGCCTTCGGCTTCGATATGACGGCTGTTAGTCATGTTCAAGGCGAAAGATCCACTCTTGGTCTTCTCGTTCTGTGCGGCGAGCACTTTGGAGAAATCCAGATCCCGAGCCTTGTAGTTCGGGGTGTCGGCGTTGGCGATGTTGTTGGCCAGGACTTCGGCACGCTGGGCGCGGAAGCCCAGGGCTTGTTCGTGGATACCGAGCGCTTTATCGAAGCTGATGCTCATGTCGGAAACCTTTGGGTGACCTGATTTTTCGTAACAGGGACATAGCAAGCGTCGTGCCAATTAAAAAAAGCCCATAAACCGGGGCTTTGCGGGCCGTGGCCATGCGGCAATGCCAGAAAAGCGGCAACCGATTTCCGCCGCCTGCCGCTTTTCTGCCGCTTTCCCATGGCCAAGCCCGCTCCCACAGGGGATAGATGTGATGCCGGAAATATTGCAGGCAAAAAAAAACGGGAGCCCCTGAGGACTCCCGTTTTTTGATGACGCCAACGAATCACTTCGCCTGGTAAATGATCCCCGGGCTGCACTGGACCATCTGGTAATGATCCGGCAAACCGTTCAGCGCCTCGGACGCGCCGAGGAACAGATAACCGCCCGGCTTCAACGTGCTGTGAATGCGCAACAGGATGTCCTTCTTCACCTCGGCGGAGAAGTAGATCAGCACGTTGCGGCAGAACACGATGTCAAACTTGCCCAGCGCTGCGTAGCTGTCCAGCAGGTTGAACGAGCGAAACTCCACCCGGCTCTTGATCGGAGCCTTGATGGCCCAGCGCCCCGGCCCTTTCGGGTCGAAGTAACGCTGAAGGCGCTCGGGCGACAGGCCGCGGCCAATGGCCAGGCTGTCGTACTCGCCGGTCTTGCAGTTGGTCAGCATGGTACCGGACAGGTCGGTGGCAACGATCTGCACGCCCATCTTCAACTGGCCCATGTTCACGCGCTCGAACTCATCGATCGACATCGACAGCGAATAAGGTTCCTGACCCGACGAACAGGCCGCCGACCAGATCCGCAGACGCTGGCCAGGGGCGGCCTTGATCGCCGCGGGCAGCACCTTGTTCTTCAAGACTTCAAACGGATAGGTGTCACGAAACCACAGGGTTTCGTTGGTGGTCATGGCATCCACCACCATCTCGCGCAAACCGCTGCGCGGCTGGGTCTGGATGCGCTGGACCAGCTCACCGAGGGACTTGATGCCTTGCTGTTCCATCAGTTTGTTGAGACGGCTCGAGACCAGGTATTGCTTGTTTTCACCAAGCAAAATGCCACAGGCTTTTTCCAGGAAGACCCGGAACTGTTCGAAATCCAAATTACCCGTAGACAAAGATGCCGCCTCTTAAATCGTATTAACCGTTAGGGGCAAAAGGCCCCTAGCTGATGTCTGCTGCCTTGATCCGGTTGACTACCCGGGATGCCAGGTCATCAGGACGGAATTTGGCAAGGAAGTCATCGGCACCGACCTTCTTGACCATCGCCTGATTGAATACACCGGACAACGAAGTATGCAGGATGATGTGAAGCTTTTGCATGCGAGGGTCGTTGCGGATCTCGGCCGTGAGGGTGTACCCGTCCATCTCCGGCATCTCGATGTCGGAAATCATCATCAGGAACTCTTCTTCCGGCTTCTTGCCCTCGTCGACCAGCTTGCGCAGGTAATCCAGCGCTTGCCGACCGTCGTTCAACGCCACCACTTCGACACCGACCGTCTGCAGGCAACGGGTCACCTGCTTGCGCGCCACCGACGAGTCATCGACCGTCAGCACTCGCAAAGAGAGCGCCTTGTGCTGGGTTTCGACATCCACTACGCCGACGGAAATCGCTTCCGGTGTCGGCGCCACTTCTGCCAGCACTTTCTCGACGTCGATGATTTCGACTAACTGATTGTCGACCCGAGTCACAGCTGTCAGGTAATGATCGCGTCCCGTGCCCTTGGGTGGCGGATGAATCTCCTCCCAGTTCATGTTGACGATGCGTTCCACTGACCGCACCAGGAAACCCTGGGTCTTGGTGTTGTACTCCGTGATGATCACGAAGGGATTGCTTTGATCTTTCAACGCACCGGAGCCGGTCGCCATCGCCAGATCAAGAATCGGAATGGTCGCCCCCCGAATACTTGCCACACCGCACACGACAGGACTGGATTTTGGCATCAGCGTCAGTTTGGGGCATTGCAGCACCTCCCGAACCTTGAACACGTTGATCCCATACAGCTGCTGGCCGTCGAGACGGAACAACAACAGCTCAAGGCGATTCTGCCCTACCAGTTGCGTGCGCTGGTTTACCGCATCCATTACCCCAGCCATGCACAGACTCCTACACCAACGCTTAAGTGTGTTGCGACGCGCATTCATCACTAAACGGCACGGCGCTTGCTTTTTAACTCTTATGAACACAGAACCGACATTTTTCCGACGCCTGACATCAAACGCCCGCAAATTGCTTTGCGCGGTGTCGGCCGTCTGCCTGTTCAACGCTGGCTGCCCTGCCCTTGCTGACGCGGTTACCTTGCCTGACATGCTTATCGGCGTCACCCAGGGCTTTCTTGAATTCACCGTAGAAGACTATCTGGCCACCAGTCAAACGGAAGGCCGCTACGAGATCGAGGTCAAGCAGCTCGATCCACGGCTGCGCATGCCCATGTGCGACAAGGAATTGACAGCGTCCCTGGAGAGCCCGGCCACGCCGCTGGGCCGGGTTACGGTCAAGGTTCGCTGCGAAGGCGCGTCGCCCTGGACGGTCTTCGTACCCGCTCAAGTGCGCCTGTTTCGTGACATTGTGACCACCACCCGCCCGCTACGACGCGCCGGTATCGTCGAGCCTCAGGATGTGACCCTGCGCGAGCGTGACATCAGCCTGATCAGCCAGGGCTACCTGACTTCCGTCGATCAGGCGATCGGGCAAAAACTTACCCGACCAATGGTCGCCGACCAGGTCATGACCCTGGTGCACATGGAACAGGCAGAAGTCATCAGCAAGGGCGACCAGGTGGTGATTACCGCCCGCAGTGGCACGCTGAGCGTGCGCATGCCGGGTGAAGCACTGTCCAACGGCGGCTTGCGCGAACAGATCCGGGTGAAAAACCTCAACTCCCAGCGGGTCATCAAGGCGCAAGTCATCGCGCCCGGCCAGGTGGAAGTAGCGATGTAGAGGACTCTGTATTTGTGAAGAAGTGGCGCGCCACTCGACTGTTCCCTAGACTGTGCCCTATGCAGGGCAAGCGCTGACGCGCGCAAGCTCATTGATAATTGGGCCTAAAGTTTTCCCGGGTATGGCCGAAAACATGGCAAGCGTCCAAATACCCAGAGGTTTTTTGTCATGGTCATCGATTTCAGCCGTTTAAACAGTTCCTCGTCACTTACCGGTAGTACGCGTACCAGCGCCGCGAAGGAAACTGCCGAAGCCGGCAAGCCCGCACCGCTGAATACCCCGGCCGAACAGGCCAGTACCGTCAAAAGCGGGGAATCGGTACATCTCAGCAATGAGGCTCAACAGTTGCAGAAGGTCACTGACAAGCTGCGCGATCAGCCTGCCGTCGACAACGCCCGCGTGGCCGAGTTGAAAGCAGCGATTGCCGATGGCAGCTACAAAGTCGACAGCAACCGTGTAGCCAGCAAACTGCTCAACTTCGAAGCCCAGCGCTAGGCCAAGGCCTGCGCCAGGCTTTTGGACGCTTAAAACCCAAGGCCAGCCATGCACGACACTAATTTACTGCAACTGATCACCGACGATTTCGCTCCGGCACAGCACTTGCTGGAGTTACTGCAAACCGAGTCCCTCGCCTTGCACGGTCGCGACATGCCTCTGCTCGAAGAGATTCTGGCGCAGAAACAGGCATTGATCATTTTGCTCGATCAGCATGGCCGCAAGCGCAGTGAAATCCTCGCCAGCCTCAACCTGCCGACCAATCGCGATGGCCTGGAGCAACTTGCCAGCCATTCGAGCATTGGCGATCAGTTGCTGGAACAGAGCGATGTATTGACCGATCTTCTGGCTCAGTGCCAGGCGGCCAACGTCAAGAATGGCCAGTCGATCCTGGTGCAACAGGCCGCGACGGCCAATCAGTTGAAAATCCTCAACGGCGGCGAGCCGCCAGCGCTCTACGATGCGCGCGGATCAACCTCCATGCTTGCGAAGCCACGTCCGCTCAGCCAGGCATGAGCCTGCTGAAAGCGCGCACTATCAAGACGCGCAAACTGCTGGCAATATGCTGGCCAGCCGTAGTCATATTTTGCCTGGAGATCGATGAACCGTGTTCAATGCCTTAAGCGCGGACGATGCTCCGCAGCCACCCAAGGTGCTCACCACGCCGTTGGAAATCTCCGGCACCCTGCGCCAGCTGCAAGACAGCCATGATCCGCTGATCATCACGTTCCATGAGCGCAGCCAGCGCTTCCAGAGTTATCTGGTGGACATTGACCGTGACAGCAACATGATTGCCCTGGACGAAATGATTCCCCGCGATGGTGAACGCTTCCTGCTCGCCGGCGAACCGTTCAAGGTCGAAGGCTTTCACGACGGCGTGCGCATTGCCTGGGAAAGCAACGGCCCGTTGACCATCGACGAATCCGGTGGCGGTCGCTGCTACCGTGGCGCCCTGCCCGCCGAGGTGGTTTACCACCAGCGTCGCAATGCATTCCGCGCAGCATTGAAGCTGGCACAACTGGTCAACGTCGATCTGGGCGGTGAAAAGCTCAAGTCGCCGATCAGCGGCAAGCTCCTGGATATTTCTGCCACCGGCTGCAAGTTGCGCTTCGAAGGCGACATCACCGATAGCCTGCAACTGGGTCAGGTCTATGACCGCTTCATCGCCGCCCTGCCCTTTGGCAACATGACGGCCCCCGTCGAGCTGCGTTACCTGCACTTCGAAGAAAGGATCTCCACCACCTTCGCTGGCGTGCGCTTTCACAACATGAGCGGGCTGGTACAGCGGCAAGTCGAACGGTTCGTCTATCAGCTGCAACGCGAAGCTCGGCGCTTCGACAAAGACGACATGTAATAAGACGCTTCAATAGAAAACGGGCAGTCCCTTGCGGTGACTGCCCGTTTTTTTATGCGTTGTTTTTATGCGTTATGGCCTTGCCTCGGTAAAACTTTGCTCGCGAGATGTATCTGAGTCTTCTTGCGGCGGATCGGTTTCGGGCTCGGATTCAGGTACCGGGTCCGGCTCAGGGTTGATCGGGTTCTGCATCTGCTCCTGAACCACCTGCTCATCGACCCGCGGGTCAAGGCAAGCCACCAACGGCGAACTCGACATACTGTCCGGCATGGCAACGTGATGCAGCGGCGCATCGTCCACCACATGCAGGTTGGTTACCGCTTTCGGACGAATTCGCCACACCAGCACCAACGCGAAGAAACTGAAGAAGGCATAGAGCATGTGGCTGCCGAACAGCTTCATCAGCACCCCGGCCACCAGCGGTCCGATACTGGCGCCGACGCCGTAGGTTACCAACAGCATCGCCGTCAGGGACACCCGGCGATCGCCCTCGACGTGGTCATTGGAGAACGCCACCGCCAACGGATACAGGCAGAACATCACCAGCGAACAGAAGAACCCGGTGATAAACAAAATCTCCAGCGGTACCTGTTGCATGATGGCCAGCGGCAGCGCGGTAAGCGCCAGGGCCAAGGCAAAACAGCGGATCAACAGCGCCCGGTCATAACGGTCGGACAGCCAGCCCAAAGGCCATTGCACCAGCAAGCCCGCAAAAATGCAGCTACCCATGAACAGACCGACCTGCTCCGTGGACAACCCCTGCTGTGAGGCATACAACGGTGCCAGACCGTAGAACGAACCGATGATCAGCCCTGCCCCCAGCACCGTGCTCAACGACTGCGGCACGCGCTTGATGAAGAACCGCGGCTCCATCGGTGCCGGGTGCAACGGCGCCGGGTGAATCCGCCGGGTCAGGGCCACCGGCACCAGGCACAGCGCGAAGCACAAGGCGACGAGCATCAGCAATTCAAGGCCCAGGGCCGGGTGCATGACCAGAATCAATTGACCCAACACCAGCCCCAGGTACGAGGCGATCATGTAGCCGCTGAACACCGTCCCGCGCTGCGAGGCTTCAGCCTGCTCATTGAGCCAGCTTTCGATGACCATGTATTGGCACATCATGCCGAGGCCGACGATGACCCGCAGAAAGATCCAGGCCGGCAACCAGTCCACCAGGCCATGACCCAGCACCGCCGCACCGACAATCCCGGCGCAGGCAGAATAGGCGCGAATATGCCCGACCCGGGCAATCAGTCGGTGGCCGATCTTGCCACCCAGCACCAGGCCGCAATAGTTGGCGGCCATCAACGCACCGACCCACAGGCTGTCGACGCTGTCGGCGGCCAGGCGCAAGGCCAGGTAAGTACTCAACAGACCAGAGCCGATCAACATCATCAGCGAGGCAAAATAAAGCGCTCGAAAGGGTTTCCAGATTTGGCGCATCGGCGTTCCGAGCGGCTCCTTGCAGTGAGTTTCGGGCTACCGACAAACGATAGCCTGATGTCGACGGATCGTCAGGCCTGGGCCGCTAAAACACGCCGTTCCCAGGGAGTAATTTCATCAAGGAAGCTGGTCAATTCCATGGTCTTCGAGGCGATGTAGCCTTCGATGAACTCCTTGCCAAACAGTTCCATCGCCAATTGGCTACGTTTCAGACGTTCAAGAGCGGCATGCAAGGTACACGGCAACGAAAGATTGTCCGGTACTTCAAATTCACCCTGGATCGGCTCGCCAGGCTCCAGCTTGTGTTCAATGCCATGCAACCCCGCGGCAAGGCTGGCGGCGATCGCCAGGTAAGGATTTGCATCAGCCCCCGGCAAGCGGTTCTCGACCCGACGAGCGGCGGGCGAACTGGCCGGAATACGCAATCCCGCCGCCCGGTTGTCGTGGGACCAGCAGGCATTATTCGGTGATGCGAAGGGATGGCACAAGCGCTGATACGAGTTCACATTCGGTGCGAACAACGCCGTGAAATCCGCCATGCCGGCCTGCTGACCCGCGATGAAATGACGGAAGGTCGCCGTCGGCTCACCTGCCTTGTCGCTGAACACGTTACGCCCGCTGCCGATCTCGATGATGCTCTGGTGAATATGCATCGAACTGCCCGGCGTGTGCGCCAGCGGCTTGGCCATGCAAACCACGGTCAGGCCATGCTTGAGCGCGACTTCTTTAAGCAGATGTTTGAACAGCAGTGTCTGGTCGGCCAACAGCAGTGGATCGCCGTGCAGCAGGTTGATCTCGAACTGACTGACGCCCATCTCGTGCATGAAGGTATCGCGCGGCAAGCCCAGGGCCGCCATGCAGGCGTAGACTTCAGTGAAGAACGGCCGCAAACCATTGTTGGAACTGATACTGAACGCCGAATGACCGTCCTCGCGACGACCGTCCAAGCCCAGCGGCGGCTGAAAAGGTTGGGTCGGGTCGGTGTTGGGCGCGAAGACAAAAAATTCCAGCTCGGTCGCCACCACCGGCGCCAGGCCGAGAGCCGTGTAACGCGCGATCACGGCTTTGAGTTGGCCGCGGGTCGACAGAGACGAGCTTTCGCCGGTCAGCTCGTGCGCATCGCAAATAGCCAAGGCTCGCGGTTGCTGGCTCCACGGCAAGCGATGGATCTGTGCAGGATCGGGCACCAGCGCCAGGTCGCCATCATCGCTGCCGTAAAAGCGCGCTGGCGGATATCCGCCCATGATGCATTGCAGCAGCACTCCCCGCGCCATCTGCAAACGCCGCCCCTCGAGAAAGCCTTCGGCAGTCATTACCTTGCCACGGGGTACGCCATTCAAATCCGGCGTGACACATTCAATCTCATCAATGCCCGTCAATCGCTGTGCGAGTGAACGATGGCCATCGGTCGTCATGACGCAATCCTTTGTTGTTGTGCGAGCCGCGAACGGCGACCCGAACAAAATAGGCTCCGCCTGTTCGGAATATCAAGCAGCGGCCAACAAAAAGACTCGTCAGGGGAGGTAAAGGCTGAACACGCCGCCGCCCAGCGAGCCGCCATTGCTGATTTCGGTGCGACCGCCCACGCCGTTGCGCTGATGAAGTGCCGCAATCCGCCCGGCAAAGTACAGGCCCAGGCCAGTGCTTCCGCTGCTGTGGTTGATGCCCTGCACGTAATCGGCCTGACGCTCGATCATCCCGGGCGGATAACCCTCGCCATCATCGTTGACGGTCAGCACCAATTGCCCGGCTTCATCGCTGACGCTGATCAACACTGCGTGGCGGGCGTAACGGATGGCGTTGTTGATGCTGTTGCCCAGCACCGAAGCGATCAGCTCCCGATCGAAGAAACCCAGAGGGCTCAGTGGGTCCACTTCATAGGTCGCGATGATGCCGCGACTGGCGAACACGTCCTGGTGGCAGGCCAATTGCGCTTCGATGAAGTCATCCAGTTCATGGTAGGCCGGTTGCAACGGCATCTGGTTGACCCCGAGTTTGTACAGCCCCAGCAACTGCACGAGCATGCCATTGAGGTGTGCGAACTCGAATTCGATCACGCCCTGCTCCGGGGTGTGCTGTTGCGGATCCGGCAAACGCGCCAGCCATTGGCTGTGGGCCTGCATCAGCATCGCCAGGGAGTTCTTCATGTCGTGCACGGTGGAGGCAATCACCGTGGAAAAATCGAGTGCCTGTTCGCTGTTGTTCATTCGCCAAACGCCTTGCTTCGCAACTTCTGATAACGGGGGAAACGCGCATCCGTGTCCGGCATCAGGCCGACCATTTTCAGGCACGTCCGACATTCCTCCAGCTCCGCCGAAGGGACACTGGTGTCGGTGCCGTGCAGCAGCGACTGCGCCATGTTCAGCGCGATGCTGATGTTCTTCGGTTGCAGCGCCAGGGCTTTGCGGAACACCTGCCGCGCCTCCACCAGGTTGCCGGTCTTGTACACCCGCACGCCCTGACGGTTGAGGTCGGCTGCGGCGTTGCCGGAGTTGAGGATGGTCGGATCGTCGGTCAACTTGGCGATGCCCTTCATCACCGTCGGGTCGTCGCCGTAGATTTCCGCGCAGTTTTTCAGCATCGAGGCACCGGCGCTGGCTTGGCCAAGCATCTGCAGCTGCTTGGCCACCAGCAGCGCCGCTTCGGCGCTCATGAACTGTTCCATGCCATCGAGGCGCATCATCGCTTGCTCGGTGAGCTTCTCGGCGGTTTCGGCATCGTTGAGCAGCAGGCTGGTGGCTTTCATCAATCGCGCACGAATCTGCAGGCCCGGGTCGGAGGGGTTTTCCTTGGCCACCGCACTCAGCGTCGTGTTGATTTCCAGTCGAGTCCGGGTATCCAGACCTTTTTCGCTGCCTTTACTGATCAAGGCATGGGCCAGGCCAAGGTTGCTCTCCGCATCCTTGAAACGTGACTGCGCGCCCTGCGCCACGGCCTGACGATAGGCTTTGGAGGCGGTTTCAAAATCTTCGTTGGTCATCGCCAACTTGCCCAGCAGCGCCTGCCGGCGCACCGCCAGCGGCGACAAGCGGATCGCCTCTTCCAGCACACGCTGGGCAGCCTTGGTGTCGCCTTCGGCGACCAGCACATCGGCCATGCCGTCGTAGAGCGCCGGCATCATCGGGAACACTTTCAGGGCTTTTTCGTAGACGCCTTTGGCCTGAGCGACCTGACCACGCTTGAACAGCAATTTACCCAGACCGGCAAAGGCCCACGGCAACGGTCGATCGGCAATGATGCTGTCGTAGAGTCGCTCCAGCGCCTCGTTCTGATTCAGGTCACGCAAGGCATCGGCGCGGTAGCGCAGGCACAACGGCGAATAGCGGATGTCTTGCTTGCACAGGGCAATGCAGGCATTGAGCACTTCAACCGGTTTGCCCCGGTCAAGGGCCTGCAGAATCGGCTTGAGCAAGGTCTTGCGTTGCTCCAGCCGCTCCAGGCGTTGAGCCAGGCCGGAACGGTTGAACGGCTTGGTCAGGTACGCATCGGGTTCGTGTTCCAACGCACTGAGCACCATTGCCTGACTGGTCTCGGCGGTGACCATGACGAACACGGCCTCATGGCTGATCAGCTTCTCGATCATCAGGTCCTCGAGCACCTGCTGGCCGTTCTTCTTGCCATCGCCCAGGTGAAAGTCCTGCAGGATGAAATCGTAGGCCTTCTGCGAACACATGCGCAGCGCCTGTTCACCGCTGTCGGCAGTGTCGACATCCTTGACGCCCAGCTCGCGCAGCATGGACCTGACGGAACTGCGGAAATCCGAGAAATCATCGACGATCAAAAAGCGCTTTTGGTGATACGACAGCATCGAAGATTTCCAGGCAATTTAAGAATAAGACCATGATTGTTCGGGTTATCGGCCAGAACAGGCATTCACTTGAAGTAACGGGAGTGCAATCGCTCATTTGGCGGTCAAAGAGTTTATGAGCGCCTCCCATGGCGAGCTAAATATTTGAAGGTGTTATTGAAAAACGGGATTATCCTGACTTATTGAACTGCGCTTCCTGTCGCTTGAAATCAACACGCTTTACGTCGTAGCTAAAGGCCTAAGTCATGACCACCAAACCCAAACGCCCGGATACTTCTTCCGAGCGATCGGCCCGGATCCCCAGCACCCTGGACTTTCCAGTGGTGGGCATCGGTGCGTCGGCAGGCGGGCTGCAAGCGATCAAATTGTTCTTTGAAAACATGCCTCAAGACAATGGCATGGCGTTCGTGATCATTCTCCATTTATCGCCCGATCACCAGAGCATCGCTGACAAGATCATCCAGGAATCGACCAAGATGCCGGTTCTGCAAGTGACCGAAACGGTGGTCATCGAGAAAAACCAGGTGTACGTCATTTCACCGGCGCAACGGCTGGCAATGAACGATGGCTTTCTGGAGGTCAGCGCCACGGACCCGCGCGAAGGTCGCCACGCGTCCATTGATCTGTTTTTCCGCGACCTGGCCGACGTGCATCGCGAGCGTGCCTTCTGTGTGGTGTTGTCGGGTACAGGCTCCGACGGCGCGGTTGGCTTATCACGGATCAAGGAACAAGGCGGCATCACATTGGCTCAGGCACCGGAAGACGCCGAATTCGATGGCATGCCTTGCGCCGCCATCGAAACCCGCATGGTTGACCTTGTGCTGCCCGTGGTGGAAATGCCGCAAAAACTGCTGGAGCTATGGCGCAACTCCAGGGAAATCACTTTACCCATCGCCGACGATCCGGAACTGCAAACCATCGCTACGGTGTCCGAGCGTGACGCGGCTCTTGCAGAACAGGTGCTGCGCGACATCCTGATCCAGTTGCGTACGGGTACCGGTCATGACTTCAAACACTACAAACGCGCCACCGTGTTGCGCCGGATCGAACGCCGCATGCAGGTCACCGGCCAGCCCGACCTGACCGCCTATTACCAGTATCTGCAACACAATCCCGAAGAAACCAAGGCACTGCTGGGCGACATGCTGATCGGGGTGACCAACTTCTTCCGTGACAGAGAGGCTTTCGAAGCCCTGGAGCGGGATGTCGTGCCGCAACTGGTCAGCGCCGCCGTGTCCGCACACCCCGAGAAAGAAGAAATCCGGGTCTGGTCCGCGGGTTGCTCCACGGGCGAGGAAGCCTACAGCCTGGCCATGCTGCTCAATGATCAATTGCAACTTGAATCCAGCGCGGCATCGATGCAGCTATTCGCTACCGACATCGACGAACGCGCCATCAGCGTTGGTCGGGCCGGCTTGTATCCACAAGCGATCATCACCGATGTGCCACCCTCGCGGCTGCGCCACTACTTCATCAAGGAAGACGATCATTATCGGATCCGCAAGGAAATCCGCGAAAAGGTCTTGTTCGCCAAGCACAGCCTGTTGTCCGACCCGCCCTTCTCGCAGATCGACCTGATTGTTTGCCGCAACCTGCTGATCTATCTGGATCGCGAAGTGCAACGCGAAATCCTCCAGATGTTCCACTTTGCCCTGCGTCCGGGCGGTTTCCTGTTCCTCGGTTCTTCCGAAAGCGCGGACGCGTGCCACGAATTGTTCGCACCGGTGGATAAACGCAACCGGATCTTCCGCGCCAAGACCGGCACGGCCAACAGTCGGCGCACACCGACCATGCCGCGTGGAGGCTATGTGCGGACCAACACTTCCCAACAGGTCCCGCAAAGCAGCGCGCCGCGCAAACTGTCATTCGCCGATATCCATCAACGCGCCCTTGAACAGTCCGCACCACCGAGCGTGATCGTCGATGCCAACGCCGACATCCTGCACATGAGCGAGAGTGCCGGGCGTTTCCTGCGTCATGTTGGCGGCGAATTGTCGCGTAACTTGCTGACACTGATTCTTCCGGAACTGCGCCTGGAAATCCGCACCACGCTGTTCCAGGTCCAGCAGAGTGGCTTGCCGGTCAAGTCCCGCGAGGTACCGATCAAGCGTGACAAGCGCAGTTACCTGATTGATCTGGTCGCACATCCCTACAAGGATGAAGATTCGGACGGCGAATACGTCCTGGTGATTTTCGAGGAAGTCGAGGTCGACCCTGCCGAACGGGCGGCCACCACCGTGCTACAGACTGAAAGCCAAGTGCTGTCCAACCTTGAGCGCGAACTGCAACGCACCAAATTGCACCTGCAGGACACCATCGAACAATCGGAAGTCTCCAGCGAAGAGCTCAAGGCTTCCAATGAAGAAATGCAGGCCATCAACGAAGAACTGCGTTCGGCCACTGAAGAACTGGAAACCAGCAAGGAAGAACTGCAGTCGATCAACGAAGAGCTGTTGACGGTCAACTACGAACTGAAAACCAAAGTCGAAGAAACCGACAAGATCAACGACTACCTGACCAACCTGATTGCCTCCACCGACATCGCCACGGTGTTTGTCGATCGCAGCATGCGCATCAAGTGGTTCACTCCGCGTGCCACTGACATCTTCAGCATGTTACCGGTGGATACCGGGCGCTCCTTGCTCGACATTACCCATCGCCTGCATTACGAGGAAATCGTCGCAGACGCGGCGCAAGTGTTCGAATCGCTGAACATGATCGAACGCGAAGTCAGCAGCACCGACAATCGCTGGTACATCGCCCGCCTGCTGCCCTATCGTTCCAGCGAAGACCACATCGACGGCACCGTGCTGACGTTCATCGACATCACCAAACGACGGGCGGCTGAAGAAGAGTTGCGGCTGGGCGAAGAACGCATGCGCCTGGTCGCTGAAAGCACTCGTGACTACGCCATCATTACCCTCGATGAGCAGGGCGTGATCACCACCTGGAACAAAGGCGCCGAATTGATCTTCGGCTACAGCAAGGCCGAGGCCGAGGGCGCCTATTACGATTTCATTTTCTCGCCCGAAGATCGTGCGTCCGGTGTGCCTGAAAACGAATTGCTGGCGGTGCGCACCCACGGTCGCAGTGAAGATGAGCGCTGGCACGTACGCAAGGACGGCAACCGCTTCTTTTGCAGCGGCGAGGTGACCTTGCTCAGCGGCAACAACCTAAAAGGCTACGTCAAAATTGCCCGCGACTTGACCGGCCATAAACGCCAGCATGAAGAACAGAGCCAACAACTGGCCGAAACGCGCAACACCAATTACCTCAAGGATGAATTCTTCGCGGTCATGTCCCACGAACTCAAACATCCGTTGAACCTGATTCAGCTCAATGCAGAACTGCTGCGTCGCTTGCCGGTGACCAAGTCGGTGGCGCCGGCCGCCAAGGCCGTCAACACCATCTGCGACGCCGTCAATAGCCAGGCAAGGATCATCGATGACCTGCTGGATGTCGCCCGGGTCCGAACCGGCAAACTCAAACTGAAACCCATCGCCGTCGATCTGGTCAGTGTCTTGCGCGACATTCATGCCGTCGTGCTCAGCGACCGACACGACGCCACCGTCGAGCTGCACGTACCTTCCGGTGCCTTAATGGTCCATGCCGACCCGACGCGCCTGGAGCAAATCATCTGGAACCTGGTGAATAACGCGCTGAAATTCACGCCCTCCAACGGCCACGTGCAATTGATCGCCAGCCAGGCTGGAAACATGGCGCGGCTGGACGTCAAAGACAACGGTGCAGGCATCGCCCCCGAGAACCTCGATCACGTGTTTGACCTGTTCGGCCAGGCTGAAAAACAGCACATCAACCACAATCGTGAAGGGCTGGGGATCGGCCTGTCACTGGTCCGCCAACTGACCGAGGCCCAGCGGGGAACGGTTGAGGTGAGCTCTGCCGGGGTGGGAACAGGTTGTACCTTCACGGTTTACCTGCCCTTAGCCCATTCCAAAGATGAGCCGCAATCCCCGACTCAGATCGAAGAATCCTCTGGCAGGCTGAGCGGCTTGACGATCCTGCTGGTAGACGACTCCGCCGATGTACTGGAAACCTTGAAAATGCTGCTGGAAATGGAAGACGCGCAAGTGATTGCGTTCGACCGTCCGGTGGCGGCTTTGGATGCGGCAAAAAGCACGCGCTTCGACCTGATCATTTCTGACTTGGGCATGCCGGTCATGAACGGTCACGAGCTGATGAGCGCATTGCGTCAGTTGCCGCTGGTCAAGGATGTGCCGGCCATTGCACTGACGGGCTATGGCGCTCACAGCGACATTCAAAAATCACGGCAATCAGGCTTTGACCAGCACATTGGAAAACCGGTGTCCTACGATGATCTGATCGAAACCATTGAGAATCTGCGACGCTCCCAGACCTGAGGCAGGGTCAGCGCAGATAGGCCCTTTGTACGCAGGCTCGTCGATCGATGGCTTGCCTGAGCCGCTCCTTGTGATCAGCCCAGACCTTGGGGTCGACTTTGGTTGAACGCATCAGCTCCAGCATGGCTGCCTTGGCAGCCATGTACTCCGACCACGCATCTGCGGACCTGAGTTTCAAAGACTCGCGTTCGGTCATTTCCATCCGTCGCAGGGCCAATTCCGGCTCATCGGTAATCACTGGACTCAAGGTCAACTGCACGCGATGCGGCGCAACAAACTCCTGGGTGTCCGCGACAATCTCCCTCGCCCGCTGAGCCCCCCACTTCAACGCCGTGCAGTAATGCTCCTCGGCGTGTCGGTCATGAAACTCCTCGCAAACCGCCCAACCATTGGTGCCGTAGACGCCTATAAACACCTGGATAACCCCTTCATGGCTGACACGCGTCTGCACCTCGATGTGCAGCCCATTGCTGAGTACCTCTTCATGCGTATGAAGGGGTAACTGCGTGTTAGTCCATAACCAGAATTTTGCGCCTCTTCGCCGCATCGACGTCGCCCCATGAGTTGTGTCTGGAGTAAGGCACAGCAATGTCAGACTTTCCATGTAGATCGTCGGGTGGTTAGGCCGTAGAAAGAGCAATCGATAGCTGGAGTAAAACCACTGGGCACACCGGTGTTTTTTCGAGCG
>NZ_JBOBDO010000015.1:0-148695 GCF_050586665.1 Pseudomonas sp. ES4
TTGAGGTGGGACCTGCGTAACCAGTTGCAGTCGATCAGCCCAGTGGAGCGCGACTCGGGGCTCAATGATCAAGAGTCCTATGTCTACGATGGCGGTGGTCAGCGCGTGCGCAAAATCCGCTCGTTACAAACCAATATCCGAACCGTGGTGGCTGAAGTGCGTTATTTACCTGGGGTGGAAATTCGCGCCGACAGCGGCACCGGAAAGGTACTAGAGGTCATCACCGCGCAGGCCGGGCTCAACAGTGTTCGGGTATTGCATTGGGAAACCGATCCGCCGTCCGGCGTGAGCAACGATCAGTACCGTTACAGCCTGGTGGATCATCTGAACTCCTGCACGCTGGAACTCGCCGATGATGCGCGAGTCATCAGCCAGGAAACTTATCATCCGTTTGGTACAACAGCCTGGTCTGCCGGCCCGAACGACACCGATGGGGATTACAAAACCATTCGCTATTCGGGCAAGGAACGGGATGCGACGGGGCTTTATTACTATGGATTTCGGTACTACATACCCTGGTTGCAGCGTTGGCTGAATCCGGATCCTGCCGGGGCAATCGATGGGCTCAATCTGTATCGGATGGCCCTGAACAACCCGGTTACCTTTATTGATGATGATGGAGCCATCACGCGACAAAAGCTGGCCAACGGATTGTGGGAGCCGGTCATTGCAGCGGGCGCTGCGCGCGATATTCCGGGCGCGCGACATATCGATAGCGGCAAACCAAAATTGAGTGTGCCGGCGACCGGTAAACCGACCAACATTCATAACGCTCTGGGGATAGGCGAGTTTAGCCGGGTGGAGGTTAGCACCAAGTTCCTGGACCCGGTCCCCGGTCGCTATTCGGGCACTACTGTTTCAGGGGTGAACAAAAAAAGTGGCGGGAGCGAGTTTATCTTCACAATGGATAAACTCACTTATTCAGGAGAGAGCAAAGGGGCGTTCAATGCATTAAGAATCGTCGATATTCCGAAAGGCGAGATACCTGACAAAGACAATGCGGTATCAGGTTTCTGGGCTCCTCAGGGCGGTTATGTTGATATACCTCTAAAACCCACGGGAACCGATCCTGATCATGTGTTCACGCCAGGTTTTAGTGGTTGTTCCCTGACGGTGGATCAACTAAACGACAACGTGCTTCGCGTTCGACACGTGGAGGGTTCGAAGGAGAACGCGCAATACAATGAACTTTCTTCTGGGGAGCATGGGATGGGGCTCAGCGCGGCGATGGAGTTTCAGGACTACGGATATGCCTCGAACGAGCAAGGCCAACAGGAACAGGTCACAACCGGCTTCGCCTTTATGAAATACGATCGAAAACAACAGGTCTGGAATATTCACTATCAGACTATTCAAGGGGCGAGCAGTATCGAACGCTACGCGCCGGGCAAAACAGGTTTGTTCAGTCGCTCGAACGCTGCTGTTTCCGTTTATTCACAGACGAAGATCAGAAAGACCATGGCCAAGCAGGTGGTTACGGCGAATAAACGGGTCAATGGATAAAAAAAAGCCCCCACCCAACCCGCTGCGGATAGGGAAAACGCAGCGGGCTGGACGAGGGCTTCTTGTTTTGCTGAACGCTTACTGCGCGATGGTTTTCACCGACACGCCGCGTTCGATCGGGTTGGAGCGACCGTAGATATCTTCAAACCGCTCGATATCGTCTTCGCCCAGGTAGCTGCCCGATTGCACTTCGATGATTTCCAGCGAGATCTTGCCCGGATTGCGCAAGCGGTGGACCGAGGCGATCGGGATGTAGGTCGACTGGTTTTCAGTGAGCAGGAACACGTTTTCGTCGCAGGTCACTTCAGCAGTGCCGCTGACCACGATCCAGTGTTCGGCGCGATGGTGATGCATTTGCAGCGACAGGCACGCGCCCGGCTTGACCGAGATGCGCTTGACCTGGAAGCGACCGCCCATGTCCACCGAGTCGTAGGAACCCCACGGACGATAGACTTCACAATGGTTCTGGGTTTCGCTGCGGCCCAGTTCGTTGAGGGTGTTGACCATCTGTTTCACGCCTTGGACCTTGTCCTTGTGGGCGATCATCATGGCGTCCTTGGTTTCGACGACCACGATGTTTTCCAGGCCGATCACCGACACCAGTTTGCCGTTGCCGTGGATCATGCAGTTTTTGCTGTCCTGGATGATCACATCGCCTTTGGTGACGTTGCCGTTGGCGTCTTTTTTGTTCACTTCCCACAGCGACGACCAGCAGCCGACATCGCTCCAGCCCGCGGTCAACGGTACAACACAGGCGCGCTGGGTTTTTTCCATCACCGAGTAGTCGATGGAATTGTCCGGGCAGCAAGCGAAGGTGGCGGCGTCGATGTCGACGGTATCGGCATCTTGTACGCTGCGTTCCAGGGTCAGTACGCAGGTGTCGTAGATGTCCGGATCGTGCTTTTTCAGCTCTTCGAGGAAACGGCTGGCGCGGAACAGGAACATGCCGCTGTTCCAGAAGTAACCGCCGGATTCGACGAACTCGGTGGCGCGCTTCACGTCTGGTTTTTCGACGAAGTGCGAAACGCGGCTGACGCCTTCTGGCAGCAGGGAATCATTGGTCGACTTGATGTAGCCATAGCCGGTTTCCGGTTTGGTGGCCGGGACGCCGAACAGCACCATTTCGCCGTTTTCGGCAGCGACGGTGGCCAGGGCCAGCGCGCGTTGCAGGGCTTTCTGGTCTTCCAGTACGTGGTCGGCTGGCAGCACCAACATCAATTCATCGCGACCTTCGTTGACCAGCATCAGTGCGGTCAAGGCCACGGCTGGTGCGGTGTTGCGGCCAAACGGTTCCATCAGGATGCGCTGGGTGTCCAGGTTACGGGCACTCAGTTGCTCGTTGACGATGAAACGGTGTTCCTTGTTGCAGACCACGATGGGGGTGTCCATGCCTTCGAACACCAGGCGCTCCAGGGTCTGCTGGAACAGCGTGTGTTCGCCGGTCAGGGCGAGAAACTGCTTAGGGAATTGCTTGCGCGAAAGCGGCCAAAGACGTGAGCCACTACCACCTGACAAGATCACCGGAATCATGTTGTTACTCCTTTAAATCGATTGGGTCAGAGCTACTGCGTTCTGTCGTTTCACTCTTGTTCTTGTTCCGTGTCCCAATTGACGCCTCGATCCACTGTAGGAGCGAGCCTGCTCGCGATGACTGAGTGTCAGTCGACATCGATGCTGGATGTCGGATCGCAATCGCGAGCAGGCTCGCTCCCACAGGGAACAGCGTTAATCAGGCAAATGTATTAGCGCGTCGAAACCGGGCGTTTTACCCACACTGGCGACAGGCTGCTGCCACTGCCGGTGACGTACAGCACTGCGGCTTCGCCTCGTTCCAGGGCAACTGGTTTCACGTCGCCGACTTTGGTGGCGCCGTCGTACAGTGCCAGGCTGACCTTGACCGGGTTGATCTCACGCTCGCCACGACCTTTGGCCGCTACGGACGGAACCACTTCGGTCTTGCCGTCAGCGGTTTTCAGGGTCAGGGCCTTGTCGCTGAGGTTCTGCACGCGGACCAGGGATTTCTGCTTGTTCTTGAACGGCGGCTCTTCGATCAGTTGCGGTGCGCCGCTCGCGTTGTTGACCAGGGTGTAATAGTGATCACCCGCCAGTTTCACCGGCAGGGACTGGCTACCGACCTTGGCGCTGTAGTCGCCGCCCGGCATGAAACTGAAGTCGGTGCTGGACAGCGGCGCGACTTCGGCCAGGTTGGTGGTGCCGACGGTGGCGCTGACTTCAGCGTTACCGGCGTTGTAGACACGCACGAAGCTCGAGCCTTTCGGTGCGGTCGGGCCGTAGAGCGCGGCGTCGCCTGCGAAGGCGGACATCGACAGAACGCTCATGCCTGCAACGAGTGCGAAGGTCTTGGCGAGACGGCGAGGAGTAGTAGTGAAAGTCATGGTGTACCTCTCTTTCAGTTTTGCGCCCGGTCGGGCGTCTCGGATTTAGTGTTTGCTGCTACGTTTTGTTGGCGCGCGCCGGCTTCTTTGAGCTCTGCGACCCACTTCGGGTCGGCGTCGCCGATTTCGTTGTTCACAGGCAGATAACGTTCAGGAAACTCCCAGATCAGCACCTGTGGCGGGCTGTTCTTGAAAGCATCGCTTTTCAGATAGGTGAGCATCGGCAGAATCGGGCCATGGCCGTCTTCGGCGTAATTGACCACGTCGCTGTTCAGCGCTTGTTTCAGCGCTCCGACGAAGTTCCAGTTGGGGTTGGCGCTGTAGCTGGTGCCAATCAGGGCCACCGGCACTTCAGCGTTGGCGAACAGGGCGTCATCACCGGCTGGCTGGTCTTGCGCCGCAACGGTGTTGCGCTTCTGCAACGGCTCAGTCTTGGGCATCAGGTTTTCGAACAGTGGGTCCAGCGGCAGGAACAACCGCAGGTCGCCCTTGTGAGTCACCTTCTCCGCAGGCTCAGTGACAAAGTGTTGCGGCTCGCCGTTCAACGGGGTTTTTTCGGCGATGGTTTTCGCCAGGGTTTCGGCAGCGATTTGCGCGCCTTCCGGGGTCCAGTGAGTGTCGGTGCGCAGGAACACTTGCTGACCGTCCAGCTTGGCTTTCAACATCGGGCCGAACAGGTCGGGAGCGAGGATCTTGTTGGCCGCCACACGAGCGTGGAAGTCTTCATAGAGGTTGGCGTGGATGCTCGAAGGCTTCACTTCACCCAGGTGTTCCGGGTACAGGCGAGTCTTGGCCGGCACGATCGCCATGACCAGTTTCACGCCTTTGGCCTTCAGTTCCTGGCGCACGCCTTCAACCAGCGCGTAGTTGCCTTGCAGGTTCAGCTCTTCGTTGACGATCGGGTTGAATTCCTCATCGCTGTACAACCACTGATCGCGACCGAGCACGACGCCCGGACGACCTTCGTTGAACAGTTTGAAATCCAGCGCGGCCCAAAGGTTGGTGCCCAGGCGCTTGATCGGGAACTCTTCGTCGTAGTGCGTCTCCACGGCTTTGGCCCAGCGGCCGTTGAGCACCGTCGTTTCCGCAGAGGTGCTGAAGCCCAGGAAGCTGCGCGTGGACCACAAGCCCAGGACCAACAGCGTCACCATGAACAGGCCGATGTAGAGGATGCGTAATGAGCGGGTCATAGTCAGATCCCTCAGAACTGGAAGTAAAGGAACGGCGAGAAGCTTTGCGCCGAGAGTTTGAAAATCGAGGCGATGAACAGCACCAGTACCAGCGTGCGCATCACGTAACGAGACCAGTCCGCGGTCCAGTAGGCCGGTTGCACAGTCGCTTCAACGCCGACGGTGTAGCCAGGCTGGTGGATGCTGCCCGGGTTGTCGCCCGGTACGGCTTTGATCATTCCAGGTGTTGCGGCAGCCGGGCCATCGGCCTCGACGTTCGCAGCAGGCTTGGTCTTCTCAGGCGGCAGGTTGCTGTAGAAGTCACGAATGCCGAAGAACGCCAGGGTCATGTAAGCCACCACCAGGGTCGCCACTTGCAGGCCGGTGAGGCTGGCCGCGTTGAGTTCCGACAGGGACCATTCGCCGAAGCTGAACATCGCGCCGTACATACGACCGGCGACGTGCAGGTTTTCCGAGCGGAAGATCACCCAGCCCATGACCACGAGCAGGAAGGTCAGCGCCCAGCGGATCGGGTTGATGCTGCGCGGCGAGGTGTTCAGGCCGAGGGCTTTTTCGATCGCCAGCCACATGCCGTGCCAGGCGCCCCAGATGATGTACGTGATGTTCGCGCCGTGCCACAGACCACCGAGCAGCATGGTCAGGAACAGGTTGCGATAGGTCATCAGCGTACCTTTGCGGTTACCGCCCAGCGTGATGTACAGGTAGTCACGCAACCAGGTGGACAGGCTGATGTGCCAGCGACGCCAGAACTCGGTGATCGACTGGCTGATGTACGGCTGTTTGAAGTTTTCCATGAAGCGGAAACCCATCATCAAGCCCAGGCCGATGGCCATGTCGCTGTAACCGGAGAAGTCGAAATACAGCTGCGCGGTGTAGGCCAGTGCGCCGAGCCAGGCATCGCCAGTGGTCGGGTTCTGCAAGGCAAAGCAATGGTCCGCCACGACCGCCAGGGTGTCGGCGATGAAGACCTTCTTGATGAAGCCCTGCATGAATCGCGTCGCACCTTCGGAGAACTTGTCGAGGGTGTGGGTGCGATTGTTGAACTGGTCGGCGAGATCGCGGAAGCGCAACACCGGACCGGCGATCAGGTGCGGGAAGATCGCCACGAACGCGGCAAAGTCGATCAGGTTGCGGGTCGCCGGTGTGTCACCACGGTAGACGTCGATGATGTAGCTGATGGACTCGAAGATGTAGAACGAGATCCCGATCGGCAACAGCACGTGGGTCAGGATGAACGGCGACAGACCGACGGAGGTCATCATCGCGTTGATGCTGTCGACGCCGAAGTTGGCGTACTTGAAGTAGCCCAGAATGCACAGGTCGACGGCCACGCCCAGGAGCAACCAGCGTTGTGCCGGTTTGGTCCGAACGCCTGCGGCACCGACTTTGAGGCCGATCCAGTAGTTCCACAATGTGACGGCTGCGAACAGCGCAAGGAAGTCCACACGCCACCAGGCATAGAACACGTAGCTGGCGATCAGCAGCAGCAGGTTGCGATAGCGTATTCCGCTCAAGTAATACATGCCGAGAAAGATCGGCAAGAACAAAAACAGGAACACGTTGGATGAAAATACCATCCCGGTCTCTCCATGTTTAACAACAGTCAAGGGCCGCAGCCCCCCCAAACCCCCCACCGAAAACCGGGGGACACATCACACAAAAACTTGCGTCTAGCACAGACCCTGTGGCGAGGGGGCTTGTCGGAACGCCGCATCGCCCCGTTCGGCTGCGAAGCAGTCGTAAAACCAGCAAACGCGTTTTGCCTGATTCACCGCGTTTTTCGGTTTTTGGGGTGCTGCGCACCCAACGGGGGCAAGCCCCCTCGCCACAATGGAAAGTGTTAAGTCTTAAGAGCCTTTGTTGCCTTTTGCATTCGCCGGGTCGTAGACCTTGGTCAGGTCACCCCCCAGGCGGAAAGTCTTGAACGGCTGCATTTCGTGCTTTTTCTCAAGCACATCCGGCGAGCAGGTGTAGAGCGTGCAGAACGGTTCGAGCCAGGCGAATTTCGAGTCGTCTTTCAGATCGGTCATGTCCTGTTCCTTACCGTTCTTCTTCTCGAATTCTTCCGGGTCTTCGACACCCGCGAGCACTCGATCACCGAGGCGTTTCAATGCGCCGTTGTTTTCCTGACGCAAGTCCACACCGTTGACCTGAGCGAAACTGGCGATCATCGCGAGCGGCGGCAGGGCGTAGTTGTGGTAGGCGAGGGCGCGTTGCTCGCGCTTGAGCTCGTTAGGCAGGAAACCCTGGGCGTCGATCTGATTGGCGCCGACCTTGAATTCCTTCACCGACCAGTCGAACAGGTCACGGCGGTTGGTGGCGATGGAGGCTGCCATCACCGACCAGGCGGACCAGTACGAGTGGTTGTTGGTTTTTTCCAGTGGCAGGTTGTCCCAGTCGCTGACCACCTGATCAGCCATTTTGCTGAACCAGGCTTCAATCAACTGCGACTCTTGCTGGTGGTTCGCCAACGGATGCGAGTCGGAAAATTTCAGGCGGATATAGGACGATGCCATGCTGCCCAACGCCCATTTGCGCATGGACTTGCCGGTGTGGTTGAAGTCCTTGGACATCAACGCATCGGCCTTGGCCCAGGCGGTCAGCCAATTCAGGGTGCATTCCAGCTGTTCCGGACGACCGTCACGCATGTACTGCATCACGCGCTTGCTGGTGCCGCGTTCAATCTTGGTGATGTCGGCCGTGGTGTCACGGAAGGCTTTTTCCGAGGCCTCGTTCAGGGTCGAACGGGCCTTGTCGGAACCTTCGTATTTGCTGCGAAATTGCAGCGAACCGGTGTACGGCGTCGGGATCGCGTCACAGCCTTCGCTCTTGTCGCCGGTTTTGACTTTTTCAATCGGCGCGAAATACCCCTGTGGCGGGCGCAGTGGTGCGGCGGCCTGGGTGGCTCCGGCGAACATCGCCAGAGTCAGCAGGGAGGGCGCGATCAATCTTTTCAAAGTTCGGGTTTGCATGCATGTCATAGAGGTTGCCTCATTGCCCGGCTTGAGCGGTACGCTGCCCAGCGCCAGGGAACACGTTGCGTTTGCAGATTTTCGCTTCGACTTTCTGTGGCGCGGCACCTGCTTCAGGACCCTGGATTTCGACGGCCAGCAGATTCTGCGAGGCCCAGTCTTCGTCCGTGCGCAACTCAAAGGCGAAACGCCCGTCGGTGTCGGAGGTTTCCGGCTTTTCGATCTTGATGTCCTCGTGGCGACCGTTCATGTACCAGAGGGTGGCTTGTAGATTTTTCACCGACGGATCGGCGAAGCGGATATCAACCTGGTGACTGCTGTTTTGCAGGTTCAGGTTCTTGCTGTTGACCATCAATTCGTTCTTGCCCGGTTTCAACGTGGTGCTGCCGGTCAGCTGTGCATCCTTTCCTTCGCAACCGTTGTCCAGCAGCGCCATCATCTGGCGGTAGATGGTTTCCTGGTCGAGGCGATAGAGCGGCGAGAATTCCCAGATCAGAATCTTCGGTGGCTTGGTCTGGAACTCTTCGCTGCCCAGGTACTGCAGCATCGAACCTTCCAGGCCACCGCCGGGGAACGCCACGTTGAGAATGTCGGCGCCGATGGCCTCTTCGAGGAAACCGGCGAAGTTGTAGTTCTTGCCGCTGTGGCTGGTGCCGACCAGGGTGATCTCCGGATTTCCGGAATCACTGAACAGATCGCCATCAGCTGCTTCGCCTTTCGGCTCGGTGGTGAACTGATCCATGTACTGGATCGCGTAGCTGGTGCCACAGAGTTGACCAGCCATGTTGTGTAACGTTCCGGTCTTGCCCATGCGACCCGACTTATGGCTCTCGAACTCGCGCTTCGGCACGTCGGCAAACGCCGGCAAATGCTTGATTTTCTCGCCAACGATTTTCGCCGTGCGTTGGGCGCCATACGGCGTCCAGTGTTGGTCGCCGCGGAAGTAGAAGTCGTGGGCGGGCAGGGTTTCGGGCAGCGATTCGTTGGTCAGCGGCGACAGGTCAGGCACCACGTAGCCCATCTGCTCGAAACGTCCGAGCATGGTCTTGTAGTTCCTCAACGCCTTGTCGAAATCGTAGCTCGCCTTCTCTGCCGGGTTGAGCTTGTTGCGGTTCACCAGGCCACGGGTCGGCTGGTAAACGATGACCAGTTCCACGCCTTTGCTCTTGAACGCATCGTGCAGCTCTTTCATGCGCTTGTAGCCGGCGGGGGTGGTGTTGAACTCGGTGCGCAAGTCTTCTTGCGTACGGAACAGCCAATCGCCCTGAGCCTGCACCAGCGTGGTGAAGTTCTGCTGGTAACGCGTGGTGTAGTTCTTCGGGTCGTGGGCTTCAGGGCAAAGATTGCAGCAATCATCGGCCTTGAATGTCGGTGCGCTTGCGCTGGCGGCGTCAGCGGCGCGAACACCGGTGCTGGCCGCGAGAATGCCGGCGGTCAGGGCCGACAGGCTGAGTAATTTGATCAAGTGTGGGTGCATAAAATTATCCTCAGTCCCGCATTTCGGTCTGGCGTTCGACAGGGTCGATCAGCACGGCTTTCTGCTGGCGTACCAGCAGGTCGAGAATTTCATCCTGGCGCTCGCCGAGAATCCCCGAGAAGCTGATGCCGCTGGATTTGGTCGGTGCGAGCATGGACACGCGATACAACTCGACGCTCAGCGGCGAGTCGATGGACAGCGGGCCGCTGCCGTTGCCGGCCAGTTCGCCGCCGACCACGATCAGGGACACCTGGGCGTCGAACGGGTCGAGCTTGATGTCACGGTCGGTGTCGCTCAGGTCCTTGATGTGCCCGTAGACACCGGTCAAGCCGTTGGCCATGGACAGGTTTTCGTAGAGGCGGATGTTCACGCTGTTACGAATCCGGATGCCGTGGCGCTTGTTGCTGATCACCTTGTTGCCCCACAGCAGGTTGTCGCCACTCTCGTAGAGGGTGATGCCGTCGGTGTGGTTCTTGTAGATCTCGTTGTAGGCGATCAGGTTGTTGACGCTGTTACGGTCGATCACCAGGCCCGACAACTTGTTGTCGTAGCTGCGGTTGTTGAAGATGAAGCTGTCGTTCACTTCACGGGAAATAATGATCCCGTGCTTCTTCTTGGTCCCGTACACCGTGTTGTCGGCAATGATCAGACCGTGGGAACGGTCATGCGGGTCAATGCCGTAGACGATGTTGTCTTTGTAGGTATTGCCCTTGACCACAAAGTCGCGGGCTTCGTAGCAGTAGAAGCCGTACCACATGTCCGAGAATTCGGAGTCGATGATCCAGCCGCTCGGTTCAGGACGCTTGAGTACCTTGGCCATGTTCGGCGTGTATTGGGAAATACTCACGCCGTAGGACTTACTGTTGGCGTAGCCGAAACTGGCGATCTTGCTGTTGGCGATGTAGGTCTGGGTGCCGCCCCAGGACAGCAGGAACGGACGGAATTCCTTCGCCGACTTGAAGGCCGCCGGGCCGTTTGCTTTCTCGCTCCAGCCGGTGATTTTGGTATCACGCACGAACAACTGGCCGTCATTGACCAGGAACGAACCGCCCTCTTGGGACAGGCGCAGTTCCTGGGTCTGTTTGTCGATTTCCAGGATGCCTTTCTCACCCACCACGATCGGCAGCTTCGCCAGGAACACACCCGGCGAAGTTTCGCTGAAGTACTGCTTGGGTACTTTCTTGGCCAGATCCTTGAGGTTCATGTAGCCGTCGTCGATGAAGATCGCCTGCGGGATACCGTGCTGACGCACGACCCATTCGGCCATCTTGTTATCGCCGCCAATGAAGTCCTTCAGGGCGTTTTCCTGCATCATCCGGCGCACACTGATTTTGCCGGGCTTGCTACGCACGATTTTCGCGGCGATGGCTTCGGCGGTGTAGCCTGAAGTGTCCGGCAGTTTCGGCGCGGCCAGCTCCAGCGGCGCGGTCGGGGCGCTGCTGACGGTGTAGGTCTTGGCCTGTTGCAACCCTTTGGCAATGGTCGCCGGTTGCCCTTTTTGAACGGGCGAGGCCGGCTCCACTGAGGCGAAGGCTGCCGTGCTGGCCAGCAACAATGCGCCGGCCAGCAAGGTCATCGAGCCTCTCTTCGGACTGTTCATGTCAGGAACTCCCTTAGCGGTTCGCATCAGAAGCGCCAGATCACGTCGACAAACGCGCGGTGCATGTACGAGTCGACGCCTTTGCCATACGCGTCGCCGGGCTTGAACACACCGCCACGCAAGCGCACCAGGGCCGAAGGCTCATCGATTGACTGGCTCAAGGACGCGGGCAGCAGGCCTTGCTTGAAGTACTTGGTGACGACCACGTCCATTTCCTGGCCGAGGTCTTTGTTGCCATCTTCCAGCGGCAGGGACGTGGTGGAAAGAATTGCGCCGGTCGCGTCGTCGGTGTTGTTCTCGACGGCGTTAATGCCGTTGCTGCCGACAGGCTTGTTGCCGTCTACGCGCCAGAATTTGTGGTAGATCACACTGGCGTCGTATTCGTCGTTGAGCATCCACGAACCGAACAGAGTGGCGGACTGCATGTTTTGCATTTCGCCACGGTAGGCTTCGCCGAAACGGTGAACCCGCGAGCGAGTACCGGTGTAGTTCGAGCGGTTGCTTTCCAGGCCGTTCTGTTCGTAATCGGCGCTGGCACGGGCATAGGCTGCACCGACTTGCCATTGCGGATCGAGGCGCAGACGCACGCCCAGGTCAGTGGCCCAGCCATCGACATCGCCACTGGTTTTGGCTTGTGCTGGAGCGGTGCCATCGGCGTTGAGCGGGTTGACCTTGTCGCGGTCGCCGCTCATGCCGGTGACGCTGCCCCAGTAATTGACGGTGTTGGTGTTGCGCCAGTTGTAGGCATCGCTGTCGGCGGTGAGGCCGATCCAGCTGATGTCGCCGTTCTCTTTCTTGTCCAGGGAATCGGCGGGAACACCCGGCTGCGCGTAGTCGAGCTTGCCGTCATCGTGGGTGTGATGACCGCGAATGCCGACCCAGTTGCCCGGGGTCCACTGGTACGCCGCATCGGCGAAAGCGTGCAGGCGATCCTTGTCCTTGGGGGCGAGCTCTGTAAGGTCAGTGCGGTACTCGCTGAAGCGCTCGGCAATACCGGCGTTGGCGCGCAACAGAGTGGTGTCGAAGGTCCAGTTCAGGGCTTCGATATTGGTGTCGCGCCATTGGCCATCGTCATTGTGCAGACGCTGGCGACCGAGCTTGAGCATCTCGCCGGGATACGGCGTAAGGCCTCTGTAACCGACCCAGAACTCACGCATCGCCAGGTAGTTTTTCTTGCTTTTGCGATCACCGCTGTCGGTGGCCTGGGTGCCATCGCTGTCGGACTGTTGCAGGGTGTCCGTCTCGATGATGTCGGTGGACGTCACCGCCTGACCCATGGCGTAGCCACTCCATGCGCCGCTCTCGCCATAAATCCATGGACGCAAGTCGAGGCCTACGCCGTTGACGTCGCCGCCGCTCTGCGTACCGAGGTCGGTGTCGTCTTCGGACTGGGCGGTGACTTTCACGTCAAGGCCGTAGTTCTTGCTTTCAGTCAGGGCCGCCAGGGTCGGGCACGACCACAGCAGGGCGAATGACAGGCCGATACCGGCCTTAACGAATGGATTCAACTTCATAGGGATTCCTCGCCGTCTTCTTCTTCCAGGGCATGCAGTTCCAGCGTGTTCTGACTCAAGGCACCACGAACGGCCTGTTCTTGTTTCAACAGGCGTTGGGCCTCGGCGAGCTGGGCAGGCGGCAGTTGGGTTTCGAGTGTTTGCGCAAGCTCGGTGGCTTGCGGGGTGTTCTGGGCCTTGGCCAATTGGCTGAAGACATAAGCGTTAAGTGGGTTGGGCCGGGTGCCCTTGCCTTGGGAGAACAGTTGGGCAATGGCGAAGTCGGCGCTGCTCTGGCCGTTACGCGCAGCCTTGAGCAGGTGGTCCAGCGCTTTTTGCGGATAGACCTTGCCCAGGTAACCGCGACGGTAGATCTGGCCGAGGTAGTAATCGGCGGCCACTTCTCTGTCGACGGCTTTCTTGAAGTGTTCTTCGGCGAGCTTCGCGTCGGCCGGCACCATTTTGCCTTCGTAATAGAGTTTGCCCAGCAACAGTTCGGCGCGCGGCTGGTCGGCGGCGCGGCCGTTGTCCAGGTACTTCATCATCGTGTCGACGTCACCCAGTTCCGGGAAGTCGTAGAGCAATTGCGCCAGGCTGACCCAGGAAGCGGGGTAGCCGGGTGCGATGCCTTCGAGCAGCGACTGGGCGGTTTTCTCGTCGGTGGTGCCTAGGGATGCATCGCCCAGTACGCGAGCCACGCTGTCCACCCGCTGGGCGGAAACCACGCCGCGAGCCTGACCGGCTTGCATTTGCTTGATCAGCTCGGCCTGTTTCTCTGGCTGGGCTTTTTTCTGATAGACCGTGGCCAGTTCGACGTAGCAGATGTCGGTGGTGTTCAACGCGGCTTTGCAGATCGTTTCCACTTCGTCCAGATGCTGGTCGTAAGTGCCCTGGGTGCGATAGAGCAGCACTTGGGCCAGGCCCGCTTCCGGCTTGCCTTCGGCGCGCCATTGGCTGATCTGCTGTTGCGCATTGACGTTCGGGAAACTGTGCGGGTATTGCAGGTACAGCATCGCCAGCGGGATCAAGGTGTTGCCTTCGCCTGCGGCAGTGGCTTTCTTCAACAGGCCTTCGGCTTCGTGCTGCTCGGCTTCGGTGGAGCCAGGTTTGGCCACCAGCAGGCGACCCAGGCGAGCCTGGGCTCGCGGCGAGACGCTGGCCGCGGCGCGATAAGTCGCCTCGGCTTTCTTGATCTGCGCCGGGTCACGGCTGTCGACCTGGATATCGGCGAGGCCAACCTGTGCTTCGCTGTAGCCCAGGTCTGCCAATTGCTGGTAATTCTGCGCCGCCAGCGTGGTATCACCACGCTTGAGGGCTTCGTTGGCCAGACGCTGGTCGGGCAGGCCTGCGCAGCCGGCCAGGGCGATTGCCATGGCCAGAGTCAGCGGGACTGGCAGGATTCTGAGTGGGCTAGTCACGGGGCATGTCCTCTTGTTTTTAACGACCGGCGGCCATGGCTTTATCGATCAGCCAGTTCAGGTTCGGACCGCGGTTGGCGTTGACTTCAACCGGGCGACCGGCGAATTTGCTGTCCAGCGGCTCATCAGGCTTGATCAGCACGCGGATGTCGGACGACAGGTCGGCGCTTTTCAGGCTGGTGCTGCTGACGATCGTGCCGGAGCGGGTTTTGTCTTCGCCGGCAATCTGGAAGCTGACCGAGCTGCCTGGCAGCACGTCGCCGAACTGGCGATAGGAGAAGCGCGCTTCAATGTTGGCTTCGCTGTTACGCGGCACCAGTTGGAAGATCACGTCGCCCTTGTTGGCGTACTGACCGTCGGCGACCATTTGCTGCGCTACGGTGCAATCGCACGGCGACGTCAGGGTGCCGGTCATTTGCTTGCCGAACAGTTCTTCAACCTTGGCCGGTTGCAATTGATTGTCGTCAAGATGGCCCTTGAGCACATCGAGCATGCTGGTGCTGAAGGTCGCAAGCGGCGCGCCCTTGGCGGCAACGCCGTCGGGTTTGATCAGGCTCTTCACGGTGCCATCGCGCGGCATGGTGATGTTCATGCCCGCTACGCTGACCAGACCGGCCTGGGCGTGGCTGACGAAGTACATGCCGTACACCGACTTGAAGATGAAGCCGAATGCCGTCAGGCCGACGAGAAAGATCGCCAAGCTGAAGGTCACGGCACGCAGACGACCGAACGGGGTCATGCCGTGGCCGCCATCCTTGTTCTTGCGCGCCTTGGTGAAGTTGTCGCGTTGCAGGGTGGCCAGCACTTCACCCATGGTGACGATGTCGCCGGCCAGGTGAGAAGTGATCAGGTGGCGCAGGGTGGAAATGTCCTGGGATTCGAGGTTCTGGAACTGGCAACCGGTACGACCGGTTTCGCGGTCGTGGGAGCGCACCAGTAACTCGACGTCCATGGCCAGGCCAAGGTTATCGATGACGAACTGCAAACGCGCCTTGTACACGTCGCCGATCTTCAATGGCAGCTGACCGGCGTTGAACGCCAGGCCGCCAGCGGAGAGGTCGATGACCCGAGCTTCTACCGGGGTCCGGTCAGGGCCGAAGAAGCGCAGCTTGGCCGGGATTTTTACCCGGGCATGCTGGCGCTGGGCTTCTGATTCATGCACTACGTTGGCGTTGACGGCGGTATTCATATGGACGATTTCCTAGTTAATTCAGGCGAGTTCGGTCAGACCATCATCAGCAGCACGGCAACAAAAATGCTGCCGGCGGAGAAGGTCATGGTCCGAGACGACCAAGTGTTGAACCAACCTTGAAAGCTGGCGAGATCACGGGTCAGGGAAGTGGGCTGGCGACTCCAGGACTGTCGGTCGAGGCGGAAGAACACGTAGATCTTCACCAGCGCGCCGACGATCTGGTTGTAATAGAGAATCGCAGGGTAGGCCGGGCCGATCGTGTGACCGGACAAAGACAGCAGCACGGTCAGGATCAGGCGGGTAATGCCGATCCACAGCAGGTAAACCAGGATGAACGCGGCGCCGTACTTGAAGGTGGCGATGAGCGCGACGGTCAGGCCCAGCAGCGACGTCCACATCGACACACGCTGGTCGAACAGCACCACCGAAGTGAACAGGCCGAGACGTTTCATCCCCAGGCCCAGGGCGCGGGAGTTCTGCCGCAGGTTGTTGCCGTACCAGCGGAACATCAGTTTGCGACTGGCCTTGATGAAGCTTTTTTCCGGCGGGTGTTCCACGGTGTGAATGGCGGCGTCCGGCACATAAAACGTGTCGTAGCCCAGGCGCATCAAGCTGAACCAGCTCGACTTGTCATCACCGGTAAGGAACTTGAAGCGACCCAGGCGCCAGTGTTGCAGCGAATCGCTTTCCACGTCGGCGATGAAGTCCGGGTTGGTCACCACAGTGGCGCGGAATACCGACATCCGCCCGGTCATGGTCAGCACGCGCTTGGACAGGGCCATCGAGCACATGTTGATGTGACGCTGGGCGAAGCGCAGTTTGTGCCACTCGCTCATGATGTAGCCGCCGCGCACTTCGCAGAACTCGTTGGTGGTCAGGCCGCCGACATTGCCGAACAGCTGGAACCACGGCACGGTCTTGAGCACGACGCCTTCGGCAAGCACGGTGTCGCCATCGATCACTGCAACCACGGCGCGGTCGTCCGGCAAATGGCGGGAGATGGCGCGGAAACCGTAGGCCAGGCCATCGCGCTTGCCGGTGCCGGGAATGCGCACGAAGTCGAGCTTGACGCGAGCCGGTGGATTCATTTTGGTCCAGAGGCTTTTCACCAGCTTCTCATCGGACATTTCCACGATGGAGCAGACCATGGTGGTCGGCAGGCCGCAGTCGATGGCTTCGCGAATCACCGAGGCGTAGACCTGGGCGGTGGTCAGCGCGTCGATACGGAAACTGGTGACCATCAGAAACACATGGGACGGGTTTGCCGCTTCACCCAGCTTGCGCACTTTGCGCCGCAGGTGCGGGTAGACCACGTACAGAAACAGCATGCCGCGCAGAAAGTGCGTAGCACCCATCGAGTAGCGCCAGATACCGACGATACCGATCAGGAAGATGAAGTCCTTCGACTCGGAGTCGAACGTGGACGCAGGCAACGCCATGGCGATGCCCATCAAAATACTTAAGTAAAACAGCCAACCGGCGACCTGAAGTAGGCCGTGCTTTAGCCTGTGCATAATCTGCATCCGTCTCTATCTCGGGCGAGCCTGTGGGGTGGCCCGATGGGGTTAAGGCAGGCTTACGAAAACTGGCGACATCCGGTGTGGATGACGCCAGAAATCCTGTAGGAGCTGGCGAAGCCTGCGATCTTTGGATCTTTCGTTTGAAACTCAAGTGGATCTGGAAAGATCGCAGCCTCGTTTCACTCGACAGCTCCTACGCAGCTCCTACGACCGCATTACCAGCAGATGCCTTCGGTGCGACCGCTAACGCTGGTGGCTTGAGACATGAAACCGACCAGGTCGATCACTTGCTTGCCGTGTGGAGCGTTCTGCGCCAGGGCGCGGAACTTCTCGTCACGGTTGCCGAGGATGATCACGTCGGCGTTATTGATCACGTCGTCGAAGTTAGCGTTGAGCAAGGACGAGACGTGAGGGATCTTCGACTCGATGTAATCCTTGTTCGCACCGTGGACACGGGCGTATTCGACGTTGGTGTCGTAGATGCTCAGGTCGTAACCCTTGCCGATCAGCATTTCCGCCAGATCAACCAGCGGGCTTTCGCGCAGGTCATCAGTACCGGCCTTGAAGCTCAGGCCCAGCAGGGCGACTTTGCGTTTGCCGTGGCTGGTGACGATGTCGAAAGCGTTCTGCACCTGGGACTCGTTACTGCGCATCAGCGAGTTGAGCAGTGGTGCTTCCACGTCCAGGGAGCCGGCGCGGTAGGTCAGGGCGCGAACGTCCTTCGGCAGGCAGGAACCGCCAAACGCGAAACCAGGGCGCATGTAGTACTGGGACAGGTTCAGCGTCTTGTCCTGGCAGACCACTTCCATCACTTCGCGACCATCGACGCCGACAGCCTTGGCGATGTTGCCGATCTCGTTGGCGAAGGTCACCTTGGTGGCGTGCCACACGTTGCAGGTGTACTTGATCATCTCGGCCACTGCGATGTCCTTGCGGATGATCGGAGCGTCGAGTTCTTCGTACAGCGATTGCAGTACGTCGCCCGAAGCCTTGTCGAACTCACCGATGACGGTCATTGGCGGCAGGTCGTAGTCGGCGATCGCGGTGCTTTCACGCAGGAACTCAGGGTTCACTGCAACGCCGAAGTCGACACCGGCTTTTTTGCCGGAGCAGTCTTCGAGGATCGGGATCACTACGTTTGCCACAGTGCCTGGCAGGACGGTGCTACGAACCACGATGGTGTGACGAGTGGTCTTGTCACGCAGGACAAAACCGATCTCGCGGCACACGGCTTCGATGTAGTTCAGCTCCAGGTCGCCGTTCTTCTTGCTCGGCGTGCCGACGCAGATCATCGACAGGTCGGTGTCGCGAATCGCTTCGGCGAAGTTGGTCGTGCCGCGCAGTTTGCCCGTCTCGATACCCTTCTGCAGAAGTTCGCCCAGACCCGGTTCAACGATCGGCGATTTACCGGCGTTGATCATATCGATTTTGTCTTTGGCAACATCGACGCCAACGACGTCATGGCCCCGTGCAGACAGGCAACCGGCACATACTGCGCCGACGTAACCCAAACCAAATATGCTGATGCGCATCGCAATTACCTCTGTGTTTATCAAGCCATAACATGGCCGGAGTTAATGGTGTTCAGCGGTCGTAGTGCACTCGGAAGTGCGCCTTAAAGGCGTCACAATGCCGCGTGCAGGCATATAAGTTCCGAGTGTCTAAATAAGTGCACTCAAAATGTGCGCAACTAGGCTTTTATTGTTATGGCGTGCCCTGTTATGCAGCTGATCTTCTAATCAGAAGACATTCGTGCAAAGGTCTTGCGCGCTCAATGCCAGGCCAGAAGCCCGTAAATCAAGCGCTTGAGTGCTCACGTGAGCACGTTTATAGGGGCGCGGCCTTGGCCTTGTAGGGGATATTTATGAGGCTTATCTCCTATCCTTCATGTGTTGCCCAAATCAGGGATCAGTAAGCAGAAGTTAATGTGACAACTTTGCTATGTGGATCTCTTCTCTGTGTAAGTTATCTCGTACAAGCTCAGAGAGAATGGTTACCGGTGGTATGAGCGACGCATCTGGACATAGTTCCTGTCCGCCCATCGCGAATTCTGAAATTTCTTGAAATATTGAAAAAGATGGCACTGCTTTCATATTGATAGCAACACCTGTTTCGCCCTTGATACATAGGGTTATTCTCGGGCTAGATAGTTATTTGCCACTACTGATAAAAAAATTTGGTGCCACTACTGAAAAAAATCAGCGAAGTCGAGTGAAACTAAAGTTAGGAAATCGAGTGATTGGTTTTTGACGTCAGCGAAGTGACGAATAGCGCGGAGAATTGTTGGTCTACAGGCGTGGCGCACGACCTTAAATGAGGCGTGCGCCAACCGACTGTTTACTCGGATGCGTGATCGCGCAGGAACACCAGATTGTCGGGTTTGGAATGCTCGGCGCTGTAGCGATAACCTTGTACATCGAACTGCTTGAGAGCTTGCGGGTCATTGATGCGCTCTTCTATGACGAAGCGACTCATCATGCCGCGGGCCTTTTTCGCATAGAAACTGATGATCTTGTACTGGCCGTTCTTCAAGTCCTTGAATTCGGTATTGATGATGCGCGCATTCAGGGCATTGCGTTTGACTGCCGAGAAGTACTCGTTGGAGGCCAGGTTCAGCAGCACGTCATCGCCTTGATCGGCCAGTGCCTCGTTCAGCCATTCGCTGATCCGTGTGCCCCAGAAGGCATACAAATCCTTGCCACGGGCATTCGCCAGTTTGGTGCCCATCTCCAGTCGATACGGCTGCATCAGGTCCAGTGGGCGCAGCAGGCCATACAGGCCGGACAACATGCGCAAGTGCTGCTGGGCGTAATCGAAATCGGCCTCGCTGAAGGTTTGAGCATTCAACCCGGTGTAGACGTCGCCCTTGAAGGCGAGCAGTGCCTGTTTGGCATTTTCCGGAGTGAAGGCGGGTGTCCAGCTGCCGAAACGCGCGGCGTTGAGCCCGCCGATCTTGTCGGAGACGTGCATCAACTCGCTGATCTGCGCTGGGGCCAGCTCGCGCAATTGCAGGATCAGCTCCTGGGAATGGTCGAGGTATTGTGGCTGGGTGAAGCGCTGGGTCGCCGGCGGTGTTTCGTAATCGAGGGTCTTGGCGGGGGAAATCACCATCAGCATGAAGTCGTCTCCTTTAATCGTGGGGCGATTCTAGGGGGTTGTCCTTGTTGACTCCAGCTATCAAGTCCATAGGTGATGATCGGTGGAACGATCATGTCAGTCGGATCAGCTATAGTGCCGCGCGGGTTTTGTTATGGAGACATCCCATTGCGTATCGTTTTTCTATTCTCGGCCTGGCTGTTGAGCTTCGGTGCCATGGCGGCGCCGGGCGATGTGGCAACGCTTGATCGCAGCACTTGGCCTGAACAGCTCAACAGCCCAACCCTGTTCGATGTGGCATCACGGGCCGAAATCCTGATGTTTTCTCGCGTCCTGCTGGCCAGCGAATCCCTGGATGAAGCGAGCCTGGCCCAGCGCCTGGGGTTGCGCACAATCAATCTGGAATCGATCAACAACCTGCGCCAGCGCATGTGGCAGCGCCTGCTGAGCAACTACAACTACGCCCAGCAGAGCTGCGATCAGGATGCTTCCTTCTGTTTCCTGGTCGAGGATATGGATACCCTGCGCCAGCAAGCCGCCAAGTTTCAGGTCAGCGATGAGAGCTACTACATAAAGTGGGCCGAACCGAGCCGACTGTTCCACGCCCAGTACCTGGACGAGCAATTGCGCAAGGCCGCGCTGTTTCCGCAAACCAGCAGCGAAGTCGATCGTTTTGGCGACTATGAGCGTAACGGCGATCAGATGCATGACCGGCTGTTTCTGCTGACCTTCGACAGCGGCGCCAATGCCGTGCCGGATAACACTGCCTGGGCCGCGGAATACCTGCGCAAGTCGAACATGAGTGGCACGTTCTTCGTCCTCGGCAAGGACATCCAGGCCCGTCTGGCCGATCGTTCGGTAGCCAGCCTGCAAGCGACGTACTCGAAGCAGTGCATTGGCGCGCAAGGCTGGGAATTTCGCTCCCACAGCCACTGGCAGGACTGGCAGGACTCGGTGCGACGCAGCGTCGAACTGGTCAAAAGCAAACTGCCCGAGAACTACGTGCCATTGTTTCGCCCGCCCGATGGTCAGCGTCGGTCTGACGCTGAAAGATTCTTCAAATCCCAGGGCTTGCAGGTGGCGCTGTGGGATATCGATGCCCAGGATGGTGCCGGCAAGCTGAAAGCCAATCAGAGCGGGCAACGGGTGTTGAGCCTGATGTTGTTGTGGCGCCACGGGGTGATCAACTTCAACGTGAAGCAGGATGCGCTGAAAACGGCGATGCCCTGGCTCATCACGCAAACGGCGCAAAGTGGAATCGGCTGGGAAGACTGTCAGGACGCGTTTCGCTGAAAACGACGAAAGGCCGTAAACATTGGGGAAAGGGTGATTTTGGACGAGAATTCGGTGCAGGCGGACTTCCGACTTTAACGGGGTGATGGCCATCCGCCTAGTGCTATTGGTCACTCTGAAAAATAAACTTCAAAAAAACGTCAAAGTACTTTTTTCTGTCACAGGTTTTGGAGTATTACGAAGACAGACCGCCGAAACCTGCAGACAGGTGGCGTCTTCCAAGACCCCCATTTGTGTGCAATTCACTTGAGTCCTCGCAGGTGAATTCGGTGGCCACTTCGAGGCGCAGCACTGTCACGGTATTGCGTCGACTGGCTCCCACAAAGGTGACCGAGTATGGATGATCACGGACGTAGCTTTTCCTCCAACCAGCCAATCCTTTATGTACTCGATACCAACGTATTGATTCACGATCCAAACGCCCTTCTTAACTTCGAAGAACACCACGTCGCCATCCCGATGACCGTGCTTGAAGAGCTCGACAAGCTCAAGAGCGGGCATCACAGCGTGGCTGCGGAATGCCGTCAGGCGATTCGCCTGATCGACAAGACCCTGGGCGATGCCAGTCCTGAAGACGTCGAGCTCGGCGTCCCGATCCAGCGCGGCAAAAGCGGACCGAAGGGTTTGCTGTCAATTCTGATGAGCAAGCGAGCAGAACCGAACCTCATTCTGCCCGAGCACCTGAACGACAACATCATCATCAACCAGTTGATCGACCTGCACGCACGGGAACCGGAACTGCCTGTGGTGCTGGTCACCAAAGACATCAACATGCGCCTCAAGGCCCGGGCTTGCGGGATCGCGGCCGAGGACTACAGCACCGACCAACTGGTCGACGACGTATCGCTGCTGCCCAACGGTTATCACAACATGACCGGCTCCTTCTGGGACCGGGTGAGGAATGTCGATACCCGTCAGGACCATGGCCGCACCTGGCACCAGGTTCAGTTGATCGACAACCTGCCGGCGGTACACGTCAACGAGTTCATCATCGATGAACAGGGCTTTGTCGGCTGGATCAAGGAGATCGAGGAAGACAAGCTGCTGATTCTCGACCTGCATCAGGAACCCCTGTTGCACCAGGAAGCCTGGGGCCTGAAACCGCGTGACATCTATCAAAGCCTGGCGCTGTACGCCTTGCTCGACCCGGATATTCACCTGGTCAACCTGACCGGGGCAGCCGGTTCCGGTAAAACCATCCTCGCACTGGCGGCGGCGATCGAGCAGACCATGGTCAGCAAACGCTACCGCCGGATCATCGCGACCCGAAGCGTGCAGGGCCTGGACCAGGAGATCGGTTTCCTGCCCGGCACTGAAGCGGAAAAAATGGAGCCTTGGCTGGGCGCCATCACCGACAACCTCGAAGCCTTGCACATGGATGACGAAAACACCCATGGCAGTGTCGATTACATCCTCAGCAAAGTGCCGTTGCAGTTCAAATCCCTCAACTACATTCGAGGCCGCAGCTTCCAGCAGAGTCTGATCCTTATCGATGAATGCCAGAACCTCACGCCGCACCAGATGAAAACTATCATCACCCGTGCCGGCGCCGGTTCCAAAGTGGTGTGCCTGGGTAACCTGGCGCAGATCGACACCCCTTACCTGTCCGCGACCAGTTCCGGGCTGACGTACCTGACAGAACGCTTCAAGGATTTCCCCAACGGTGTGCACATCACCCTGCAAGGGGTGCCACGCTCGATTCTGGCCGAATACGCCGAATCGCATTTGTAAACCCTTCACAAGAACCGGGCGACCTCAAAGTCGCCCGGTTTTTTATGCTCACACAAATCCCATGTGGTGGTCTGATAATCAAGCGTGCGGAATTTTGACCCACAGGTTTACAATCGGGGCTCCTGATCAGGAGTATCCCTGTGCTGACTCATCTCGATTCCCAAGGTCGCGCCAATATGGTCGACGTCACTGAAAAAGCCATGACGTTCCGTGAAGCAACGGCCCAGGCGCTTGTGCGCATGCTGCCCGAAACCCTGCAGATGATCGTCAGCGGCGGTCACCCCAAGGGTGATGTGTTCGCCGTGGCGCGTATCGCCGGCATTCAGGCGGCGAAGAAAACCAGCGATCTGATTCCTCTGTGCCATCCGCTGCTGCTCACCGGCGTCAAGGTCGAGCTCAGTGCCGAAGGCGACGACACCGTGCGCATCGTCGCGCGCTGCAAGTTGTCCGGGCAGACCGGTGTCGAGATGGAAGCCCTTACCGCCGCCAGCGTCGCGGCGCTGACTATCTATGACATGTGCAAAGCCGTGGATCGCGGCATGACCATTGAAAGCGTGCGGCTGCTGGAGAAACTCGGCGGCAAGAGCGGCCATTTCCAGGCGGATCAGCCATGAACGTCACCGTGAAGTTTTTTGCCCGTTATCGTGAAGCGCTCGGCGTGGACTCGGTGAAGGTTGAAGGTGATTTCGCCACGGTCGACGATGTGCGTGCGCTGCTGGCCCGGCGTGACGGTGCCGAAGTGTTGAGCGAGCAAAACCTGATGTGCGCCCGCAACGAAGACCTGTGCCAGCTCGATGAGCCGGTGAGCGATGGCGATGAAGTGGCCTTTTTTCCGACCGTGACCGGAGGCTGAGCCATGGCGATTCGCGTGCAATCCACGGCGTTCGATCCGGGTGCTGAAGTCAATGCCATGCACGCCGCCAATGTGGGCGTTGGGGCGGTGGTGAGTTTCGTCGGCTATGTTCGCGACTTCAATGACGGACTCGACGTCGCCGGGATGTTCCTTGAACACTACCCGGGCATGACCGAAAAAGCCCTCGCCAGGATTGCCACAGAAGCCGAGCAGCGTTGGCCGCTGCTCAAGCTTGAAGTGCTGCATCGCATCGGAGCCCTGGAACCGGGTGAGCCGATCGTCTTCGTCGGCGCCGCCAGCGCCCACCGCCAGGCCGCGTTCGATGCCTGCGCCTTTGTCATGGACTACCTGAAAACCCGCGCACCATTCTGGAAGAAAGAAAACACCCCTGACGGCGCGCGCTGGGTTGAAGGGCGTGACAGCGATCATGCGGCGGCGGATCGCTGGAAGCGGTAAACAGCCAGTTGGTTCTTCATTGACAGGCCGTCTGCCTTCGCGAGCAAGCCCGCTCCCACACAAATGCTGTGTACGACATAGATTCCCTGTGGGAGCGAGCCTGCTCGCGAAGAGGCCACAAGCAACACCAAAACTCCCAATACTCACCGCCCGACCACCGGGCCACACATCCTCGATCGCCCCGATTGACGATTAATACATAAAAGTCCAGTATGGATTTATAAGTACAAAAAAGCGCTTCCCCCGTTTCTGCTCTTTCTTCTGTCTTGCCAAACCAACAACAACCCGCGAGAGAACGAATATGAAGAAATTCCCCCTCATCACCGGTCTGGCTCTAAGCCTGTTGGCGTGCAGTTCCCTGTTTGCCGCCGATAAAACCCTGCGCATTGGTATCGAAGCGGCTTATCCGCCGTTCGCCTCCAAAACCGAGAAAGGTGAGATTGTCGGGTTCGACTACGACATCGGCAATGCCCTGTGCGCACAGATGAAGGTCAAGTGTGTCTGGGTCGAAGGTGAGTTCGACGGTCTGATTCCTTCCCTTAAAGTGAAGAAAATCGACATGGCGCTGTCGTCCATGACCATCAACGAAGACCGCAAGAAGTCCGTGGATTTCACCCACAAGTATTACTTCACCTCATCGCGTCTGGTAATGAAGGAAGGCGCGACAGTGGATGATCAGTACGCCAGCCTCAAGGGCAAGACAGTTGGCGTGCAACGCGCAACCACCACTGACCGTTATGCCACCGAGGTTTTTGAGCCCAAAGGTATCAACGTCAAGCGTTACAGCAACAACGAAGAGATCTACATGGATCTGGCGGCCGGTCGCCTCGATGCCATTTTTGCCGACACCATCCCGCTGAATGACTTCCTGACGATGCCGCGTGGCAAGGGGTATGCCTTTGTCGGGCCGGAGCTCAAGGATCCGAAGTACGTGGGCGAGGGCGCCGGGATTGCGGTGCGCAAGGGCAACACCGAGTTGGTCTCCGAGCTGAACACGGCCATCGACGGCATTCGCGCCAGTGGCGAATACCAGAAGATTTCGGATAAGTACTTCAAGTCCGATATCTACGGCGACTGATCAATCCCATCGCCAGCAGGCTGGCTCCCACAGTTGACTGCATTCCAAAGTGAGCCAGCCTGTGGATGCAATCAAAGTGAGCCAGCCTGTGAGTGCATTCCAAAGTGGGAGCCAACCTGCGAATGCATTCCAAAATGGGCCAGCCTGTGAATGCAATCCAAAGTGGGAGCCAGCCTGCTGGCGATGCGGTCGCGGGATCATGCAAATCATCTCTGGAAATAGCCCGAATTTAATCCCTTCTTAACCGGCCCGTCGTCTATTCCCCGATACCCCGCTGCGCCTGCCGGACTCTCAAAGGTCAGGGCCAGCGTGTAGACTTGCGGGCAATCGATATTTAGAAGGGAAACGCAATGAGCGAGGAAACGATGCGGTTGGGCCGTGAACGGCGCTATCTGGTGTTGCTGGGCATCATCTGCCTGGGCCTGATTGGTGGCGCGCTGTACATGCAAATTGTGCTGGGTGAGGCGCCATGCCCGCTGTGTATCCTGCAACGTTATGCGTTGTTGCTGATTGCGCTCTTCGCGTTCATCGGCGCGGCCATGCGCACCCGCCGCAGCATCACGGTTTTTGAAACCCTGGTGGTGATCTGCGCAATTGCAGGCGTCGGGGTGGCCGGGCATCACGTCTATACCCAGTTCTATCCGGCAGTCAGCTGCGGCATCGATGTACTGCAACCGATCGTCGACGGTTTGCCACTGGCGAAGATCTTCCCGCTGGGCTTTCAGGTCGACGGCTTCTGCTCCACGCCGTACCCGCCGATCCTCGGTTTGTCGCTTGCCCAATGGGCGTTGCTGGCCTTTGTGCTGATCGTGGTGCTGGTGCCGCTGCTCACTTCGCGTAACCGCAAAGCCCTGCGCTGAGGTTATCCGCCGCACCGCTGCCGACAAAAAAAACGCCCCGGCCCTCGTTGAGGAGGCCGGGGCGTTTTGCATTTCAGGGCTCGGGTGAAATGACCTTGATGCGCGACAAGTCTGGGCGCGGCATGTGTGCGACATGTTGTCACAGCGCGAGTGTCGCAAGGCATTTCCAGGCGCCGAATTGGTACACGGTCGCGCAACAAAATTGGCCTTTTCAAACGTCGGGCAACTTCAGCCCCAAAAATCCGGAACAGGCAGTTTTAACAGGGCCTGGCGAATTGGCGAAGCCCTTGTCACATGGGGGCTTTGGCAGGGTCGAAGGTGGTCGCAGAGCCTTCGATACTGTCTGAACTGCCTGAGGTAGACCTACAATTTTTGGTGTTTTTGTTGAGAATGAATTTCGATACCATGGCGCACTTTTGCAAATACCGTTAATGATTGTTGCTGGAATGGATAAAAATTATTTCGGGATGAGACATGGTTTATAAAACGTTACATATCTACAATCGCCCGCACTGAATTCCCGGCACTGCTCATCCCTGAGCAGGAATAGGGCGTCGAGAGGCTCTTAGGCTTCATGCGACTCCCAGGTGTCGGCGCCTTCCAATTATCCGCACCAAATGGAATTGGTCTGTAACAAGGCCTTTGACCACGAATTCGAATAAGAACTCAACGCTGGCCCAGGATTTGTCGAGCAGCGTCTGACGCGCGACGGGCAGCCACTTATTCAATCCAAGAAAAATGCCAACCCTTGGCAGGGTGAAGTGTTGGCGATCAAAACCCAACTGCATTGCGCAAGCTGCTTTAGAGGTCGTGAGATGAGTAAAAACAGGTACCCCAGACTACTAGGCTTATTGCCGCTGATCGGCACGTTGTTGCTGTCAGGCTGCAACATGACCTTGCTCGATCCCAAGGGCCAGGTCGGCCTGGACGAGCGAAACCTGATCATCACCGCAACGCTGCTGATGCTGTTGGTCGTGGTTCCGGTCATCGTCATGACTTTCCTGTTCGCCTGGAAATACCGCGCGTCCAACACCGACGCCGTCTACACGCCGAAATGGTCGCACTCCACCAAGATCGAAATCGCGGTGTGGGCTGTTCCAGTGCTGATCATCATTGCCCTGGGCTACGTCACCTACAAGTCGACCCACGCGCTGGATCCTTACAAGCCGCTGGAATCCGACGTCAAGCCGATCACCATTGAAGTGGTCGCGCTGGACTGGAAGTGGATGTTCATCTACCCAGAGCAAGGCATCGCCACCGTCAACAAGATCGTGTTCCCGGCGCATACCCCGATCAACTTCAAGGTGACTTCGGACTCCGTGATGAACTCGTTCTTCATCCCGGCCCTCGGCGGCCAGATCTACGCGATGGCCGGCATGCAGACCAAGCTGCACCTGATCGCCAACCAGAACGCTGAAATGGACGGTATCTCCGCCAACTACAGCGGCGCTGGTTTCACCGGCATGAAATTCAAAGCTATCGCCACCTCTCAGGAAGATTTCGACGCCTGGGTCAGCGAAGTCAAAAAGGCACCTAAACAGCTTGAACAAGCTGAATACGCAGCCCTGTCCAAGCAAAGCCAGAACAACCCAGTCGAGCTCTACTCCTCGGTCACGCCGAACCTGTTCCAGATCATCGTCGACAAGTACGAAGGCATGAAACCGGGCAAGCCGATGCACCACGAGAAGAAAGAGCACGAAATGGCCGCCATGGAAGGGATGGACATGAGTTCGCATTCAGCTGCCGGGGCAGAGGAGTAAACGATGTTTGGTAAATTAAGTTGGGAAGCGGTCCCGTTCCACGAACCGATCGTGATGATTACCATCGCCATGATCGCGCTCGGTGGTCTGGCGCTGTTCGCTGCAATCACCTACTTCAAGAAGTGGACGTATTTGTGGACCGAGTGGCTGACCTCGGTCGACCACAAGAAAATCGGCGTGATGTACATCATCGTTGCCATGGTCATGCTGCTGCGCGGTTTTGCCGACGCCATCATGATGCGTACCCAGTTGGCCATGGCCACCGAGGGTTCGCCTGGCTACCTGCCGCCTGAACACTATGACCAGATCTTCACCGCTCACGGTGTGATCATGATCATCTTCATGGCGATGCCATTCTTCACCGGCCTGATGAACCTTGCAGTGCCGCTGCAGATCGGCGCGCGTGACGTTGCCTATCCGTTCCTGAACTCCCTGAGCTTCTGGCTGCTGGTGTCTGGCGTGGTGCTGATCAACCTGTCCTTGGGCGTCGGCGAATTCGCCAAGACCGGCTGGGTTGCCTATCCGCCGCTGTCGGGCCTGCAATACAGCCCGGGCGTGGGGATGGATTACTACATCTGGGCGCTACAGCTATCCGGGTTGGGTACGACGCTGACGGGGGTCAACTTCCTGGCCACCGTGCTGAAAATGCGTACCCCGGGCATGAAGCTGATGGACATGCCGATCTTCACCTGGACCTGCACCTGGGCCAACGTCCTGATCGTGGCCTCGTTCCCGATCCTGACCGCTACCCTGGCACTGCTGACGCTTGACCGTTACATGGATTTCCACATTTTCACCAATGAACTTGGTGGCAATCCGATGATGTACGTCAACCTGTTCTGGGCCTGGGGTCACCCCGAGGTTTACATCCTGATTCTGCCGGCGTTCGGGATCTTCTCCGAAGTCATCTCGACCTTCACCGGCAAGCGTCTGTTCGGCCACCACTCGATGGTCTACGCATCGGGCGCGATCTCGATCCTGGGCTTCATGGTTTGGCTGCACCACTTCTTCACCATGGGTTCGGGTGCCAGCGTCAACGCCTTCTTCGGTCTGGCGACGATGCTGATTTCGATCCCGACGGGGGTGAAGCTATTCAACTGGCTGTTCACCATTTACCAAGGGCGTCTGCGTTTCACCAGCCAGGTTCTGTGGACCCTGGGCTTCATGGTGACCTTCGCCATCGGCGGCATGACCGGCGTACTGTTGGCCATTCCGGGTGCGGACTTCGTCCTGCACAACAGCCTGTTCGTGATCGCTCACTTCCACAACGTGATCATCGGCGGCGCGGTATTCGGCTACATCGCAGGCTTCGGCTTCTACTTCCCTAAAGCGTTCGGCTTCAAGCTGCACGAAGGTTGGGGCAAGGCAGCGTTCTGGTTCTGGATCTCGGGCTTCTTCGTCGCGTTCATGCCGCTCTATGCACTGGGCTTCATGGGCATGACCCGTCGTCTGAACGCCACCACCAACCCTGAGTGGGTGCCGTACCTGTACGTCGCCATGTTCGGTGCGGTGATGATCGCGGTCGGTATCGCCTGCCAGCTGATCCAGCTGTACGTCAGCGTGCGTGATCGCAACAAGCCGGAAAACATGTGCGAACACGGTGACCCGTGGAATGCCCACACGCTGGAATGGTCGACCTCGTCGCCACCACCGTTCTACAACTTTGCCGTGCTGCCAAAAGCGGAAACCATCGACCCGTTCACCGAAGCCAAGGAAAACGGCACCGCGTACAAGGCTCCGGCCAGGTACGAACCGATCCACATGCCAAACAACACCGCGACCGGTGTGGTCATGGGTGCTCTGTTGACCGTGTTCGGTTTCGCAATGATCTGGCACATCTGGTGGTTGGCCATCGTTGGCCTGGTTGGCACCGTGGTGTATTTCGTGATCCACGCTGCCCGTGATGATCAAGGCTACATGGTGCCGGTCGACGTGATCGAGCGCATCGAAGCCGAGCAGCACAAGCGTCTGGTAGCGGCCGGGAAAGTTCCAGCCACCGCCACCCGTGTTGAAACCTCGTTGGAACAGGCTTAAACCATGTCGAACTTAGTGACCACTGCTGGACACGCCCATGGCACGGACCATGGGCACGACGACCATCACCACGACTCGGGCGAGATGACCGTATTCGGTTTCTGGCTCTACCTGATGACCGACTGCATCCTGTTTGCGTCGATCTTCGCAGCGTACGCGGTACTGGTTAACAACGTAGCGGGTGGCCCGTCGGGCCACGACATCTTCGAACTGCCGTACGTACTGGGCGAAACCGCTCTGCTGCTGTTCAGTTCGATCACCTACGGCTTCGCCATGCTGGCGTTGTTCAAAGGCAAGAAGAACCAGGTCCTGGGCTGGCTGGGCATGACCTTCCTGTTCGGCGCCGGCTTCATCGGCATGGAGATCAACGAGTTTCACGTACTGATTTCCGAGGGCTTCGGTCCTAGCCGCAGCGGCTTCCTGTCCGGGTTCTTCACCTTGGTCGGCACCCACGGTCTACACGTGACCAGCGGTCTGATCTGGATGGCGATCATGATGTACCAGGTGCAGAAGAACGGCCTGACGGCGACCAACAAGACCCGTCTGAGCTGCCTGAGTCTGTTCTGGCACTTCCTGGACGTGGTGTGGATCTGCGTATTCACCGTTGTTTATCTGATGGGGACTATGTAAATGGCTAACGCACACTCCCACGATGGCCACGACGCCGGCCACGGCAGCGTCAAGTCCTACGCGATCGGCTTCATTCTGTCGGTGATCCTGACCGTCATTCCTTTCGGCCTGGTGATGTACCCATCGCTGCCCAAAGCAATGACCCTGTGGATCGTACTGGCCTTCGCAGTCATCCAGGTGCTGGTGCACCTGGTGTACTTCCTCCACCTGGACCGTTCGGCCGCGCAGCGTAACAACGTGATTGCGTTTGTTTTCGCCGCGATCGTGATTGTCCTGCTGGTAGGCCTGTCGCTGTGGATCATGTTCAGCATCCACACCAACATGATGGCGCACTGAGGAAAGTCCGGATGTCCTTTAAGCACTTTATCCAAATCACCAAACCGGGGATCATTTTCGGTAACGTGCTTTCTGTGGCAGGCGGATTTTTCCTGGCCTCGAAAGGGCATGTCGATCTGGCCATTTTCCTGGCCGCCATGATCGGCACGTCGCTGGTGGTGGCTTCCGGTTGCGTGTTCAACAACTGCATCGACCGCGACATCGACCTTAAGATGGAACGCACCAAAAACCGGGCGCTGGTCCAGGGCTTGATCTCCCTGAAACTGGCCCTGGCTTTTGCGACCGTCCTGGGTGTTTTCGGCGTTGCCCTGTTGTACACAGTGGCCAACCCGTTGGCCGCTTTGTTCGCGGTGATCGGCTTTGTCATCTACGTCGGCTTCTACAGCCTGTACCTCAAGCGCAAGTCGGTTCACGGCACGCTGGTGGGCAGTCTGTCGGGCGCCATGCCGCCGGTGATTGGCTACGTGGCTGTGACGAACAGCTTCGACATGGCCGCGCTGACGTTGCTGGTGATGTTCAGCCTGTGGCAGATGCCGCATTCCTACGCCATCGCGATCTTCCGCTTCAACGATTACCTGGCCGCATCGATTCCGGTGTTGCCGGTGAAGCGCGGGATTGAAGTGGCGAAGAAGCACATCCTGCTCTACATCCTGGCGTTCCTCGTGGCGACCTTAATGCTGACCTTCAGCGGCTACGCCGGCATGAGCTACCTCGCCGTCGCCGCGGCCATGGGCATGTACTGGCTGTACATGGCCTGGACCGGCTACAAGGCAGTGGATGACACGGTCTGGGCACGCAAGCTGTTCGTGTTCTCGATCTTCACCATTACCGCGTTGAGCGTGATGATGTCGCTGGACTTCAAAGTGCCGGGTGAGCTGTTGCTGACTTACGCGCCTTAAGGTTCAGACTCTGCACAAAAAGCCCCGCCTTCGAGAGAAGAGCGGGGCTTTTTTGTATGCATTGATCGCGAAGGCCGCACCGCGGTTTATCCGAGAGAAAACTCAGCTATCAAGCAACCGGAAAAACCGCTCACGCACTTGGCTGTTATCGCTATGCGCCACGTTGAAACGCAGGAAACGGCTAGCGTCCGGCGCTTTGCTGAGCAGGGTGCCCGGTGCCAGTACAAGGTCGATTTCCAGGCCTTTCCTTGCCAGTGTTTCGGCATGCAGCCCTTCGGGCAGGCGCGTCCAGATGAACAACCCTTCATGCGGCAGCGAAGAAACGGAACAACCCGCCTCCACCAGCCAACTCGACACCCGACTGCTCGACTCGTAAAGCCGATCCACCGTGCGCCGGGTATGTTTGGCATAGCTGCCATCACTGAGCATCGTGCAGATAATCTGCTCCGCCAGTTCTGAGGTCATGCCACCAGCGGCCATCTTGAGTGTGACCAGCCGTGCGGCCAGTTGCGGTGAAAGCACTGCGTAGCTGACGCGGCTGTTAGCCGTCAGGGTCTTGGAGAAACCGGACACGTAACTGACATTGTCCAGCCCACCCGCTGCCAGGCGTGGCGTGCTTCGTTGCTGCAAGTCGCAATACAAATCGTCTTCGACGATGTGGAAACCATAACGGTGACTCAACTCCAGCAAGCGATAAACCTGGGCCGGGGAGAACGAATGCCCGGTCGGGTTGTGCAAGGTGTTGTTGGTCATGTAGAGCACGGGACGATGGGCAATCAGCAGTCGCTCGAAGGTCTCGAGGTCCATGCCGTCGCTCCCGCGGGGGATGGTGACCACCCTGACACCATGCAGGGCCAGATTGGTGTGCATGGTGAAGTAACACGGATCGTCGAGCAGCACCGTGTCGCCGGGCTTGACCAGCAGGCGCATCAGCATGTCGATGGCCTGCACGGTGTTGGCCGTGGTGATGATCTGCTCCACCGGCACTTCGATGCCCAAGGCCGACAGCTTGACCCGCAACGCCTCGCGCAACGGCAGGTAACCGCCAGCGACGCCGTATTCGCCCATGCGCAGGGAGGTGGCGCGCAACGTGCTGCGCACGGCTTTCAGCAACTCGTCAGCCGGCAGCCACGAGGACGGCAGGAAACCGGCCCCAGGGCGTAGCGCCCCGTTGTCCAGCAGCACCGCGCGGCGGACCACGCTGAGCGTGTCTTGAGGTTGCAGGTCCGGGCCGGCATCGGTCTTGATCGTGATGCTGGAACGGTGCACGTAATGCCCCGAGCCCTGGCGTGAAACCACCAAACCCTTGGCCCGCAAGCGGTCCAGAGCATCCACCACCGTGGATTTGCCCACGTTCAGCAACTCGGAGAGTTCGCGAATCGGCGGCAGCCGGGAGCCGTGAGGCAGGCCTCCGTGGCTGATTGCCTCCGATAATTGATCGACGATCTGCTGAACCAGCGGTACCCCCTGCTGGAACTCGATAGCGGCGATCACTGCGCGCTGAACCTGCATTTTACTGGTCACTCCGGCAGTAAAGTTCGTTGGATTCTATACGAACTTGCTCTGATGAAAACAAGCGTCTCTCACTACCATCACCTTACAGACTTTCTTGATTGTCGGCGCTGTGGCCTCGGCAATCGCTTGGTTCCAGAGGTGTTGCATGAGTGTAGAAACAACGGTCGCCATCGCCAAACCGGTGATTAACATTCGCCTGTTCACAATCCGGATCATCACGGCGGTGTCGCTGTTTGCCGTGTTGGGCAAGGCCAACGTCTGGCTCGACACCGCCACCAACAGCATCCTCGCCCTCGGCTATCGGGCCTTGCTGTTGCTGTTGCCGTTGACCTTGTTGGTGTTGGGCCGGCGTTCGCTGAGCGTTACGTTGCTGTGCGCCGCCCTCGGCTTGGTCTTGCTCGCGGTCACCAGCAACCAGGGCATGGTGATGTTTGCCGCTGCGTTGTTTGCCTACGGCATTGCCATCGCCGGCTACCTGATCAAGAGCGAAGCGGCCCAGACCAAAGAGGGCGCAGCCTACAACCGGGTCGCCATGAACATGGGCAGCCTGTTGGCGGGGTTGATCCTGCTGTCGCCCTTGTTGACCCCAACCATGTTTTTCCTCGGCGCTGCCGCTTTCGTGCTGCTCTGCCTGCCCATCGCCATGGGGGCGACGTTCACCACTCAAGCGGTCGTGGCCCACCCGGTGACCCACGACGGCAGCGGCTGGCGCAACAAACTGCCGTGGGTGATCGCCGGCATCATCATGGGGATCAAACTGTTTGGCGTATTCTCGATCCTGCCGCAAGCCATCCTGCTCGAAACCGGCGAATTACCTGCCTGGTACGGCCTGATGCTGATCCTCAACAGCGCGGTGGTGGTGTTCGCTCAGGTGCCGATGATGAAGCTGATCGAACGCACCGGGCGATTCAAGGTGGTCGCGGTGATCGGGATCATCGTCGGCGGTTTTGCGGTGCTTTCGTCTCCGGCCGCTTTTCACGTCGAAACCCTCGTCGGCGCGTTGATCTGGGTGGCGCTGCTGTCCCTCGCCGAATGTGCGTTCAGCTACCTCGATTACTTCTCCGTCAAACAAAACAACATGTTCGTCAAGGAAGTCTCCCTCGGTGTCGGCGCAGGCCTGACGGTGCTGATCATGCGGGTCGTGCCGCCGCCGTACAACGCACTGGTGCTGGCCGCCATTGGCGCGGGCGGGATCCTCGCCTGGTACTACCTCAACCGTAAATCCAATGCGTCGTTGCACGACTGACTCATCTCGGTTGCGTTACTCACTTCACAGGTCGGAGGCTTCATGAATACGACATCATGCGTAGTCGTGGTCGGGTACAACGGCAATCGGGTGCACGACATCCAGAAACTGCGCGAGCTCTGCAAGACGCTCTATAACGCCCGGCTTATCCTGGTGGTCGATCAGATTCAGCCCGCTGACGAGCAAGTGGCCGATCACGTCTGCAGCACTTCACTGGCGCCCGAAGAGGTAGCGGCCTCCCTCGAGCTGGTGGTGGGATGCTTGAATGCCGATCGATGGAAGCTGATCGGCGTTCTGCCATTTTCCGACCGTGGCGTGTTACTCGGTGCCGCACTGGCTAGCCATTTCGGCCTGCCCGGTATCACCCCGGACGAGGCGCGGGCCGGGCTGGACAAGCAGATCTTTCGCAAGCTGGAAGCGGCTGCCAGTACTTCACCGGAGCATTACCGTCCGGTGTTTTCCGCACGCATCGCGAGCCTGGCCGAACTGCGCCAGAGGGTCATCGAGCTGGGCGGCAAAGCCTTTATCAAGCCCGCTTGTGAAGGGGCGAGCAGAGGTTGTCGGGTCATTCATCATCCATCCGAATGCGACGAGGCCTGGCACGCACTCAAGCCGTATCGCGAAGGCGGGATCGTCCTTGAAGAGCTGATCCAGAACGCTCGGGAATACAGCTGGGATTACGTGGCCGGCAGCACCTGGGTTACCGAAAAAACCACCACCGAAGGCGCCTATCGCGCGGAAATCCAGCAGGTAGTGCCCGCGCCGTTGACGGCCGACGTGCAGGCTCGATTGTCGGCAGCGGGTCGGCACATGTCGGCGTTGGTCTCGGTGGATAACGGCGCCTACCACAACGAAGTGTTCCTGCGCTCCGGCGGGCTGACCTCTGCCGTGGAAACCAACATGCGCCCCGGCGGCATGCACATCTGGGACCTGGCCCGCCTGGCGTTCGTGGATTTCGATCCGTGGGAAAAATGGGTCAGATGGGCGGTGGAAGGCAAGGCCGAACACCGGGATCCCGTCGCCCGGGGTTATTGCGGCATCCGTCTGTTCAGAGCGCCGGCTGACGGTATTTTGCGCGCCACGCCAGACATCGAATCGCTGGCCCGGAAACTGAACATTGAACTGGTGGAAGCGGTGTATGCCAAGCGCGTCGGTGATTCGGTCATGGCATTGGTGAAGGACAACACCTCATTCATCGGCCACATCGTGTTGTTCAGCAAGGACTACGGACAACTCAGCGACAACCTGTTGCGGCTGGCAGAAGCGATCGAGTCTCGCGTCGAGGTCACCTGCCTGGCCCCGGCGACGAGGGCCTTTGGCTGAGCCGTCGGGACCTGCGTTTTTTTGCATGATTGATTCAGAGGGTTTGGTAAATGATTGAGCAAAAGAGCTGTGATGAGCGTTTCATCGACCTGGCAAAAGAGCTTGGCTATGACATCTACGGCGAGAACACCGCTGGCGGGCATTACGCCCCGCTGATTCGGCATCATGACGAGCTGTACATCAGTGGCCTGGTGCCGCGCATGAACGGCAAGATCCAGAACCCCGGCAGAGTCGGCCTGGAATTGAACATGGCAGATGCGCAAACCGCAGCCAGCATCAGCGCGATGCGCGGGCTGGCGCTGATCGTTGATGCGATTGGTTCGCTGGATAAAATAAAGTCGCTGGTACGAATAACGGTCTATGTCAAATCCACGGCGGACTTTGTTGATCTCAGTGAAGTGGCCAACGGTGCGTCGGATGTATTCAGCCATGTGCTGGGGGACGCCGGTAAACATACCCGAACGACCGTGGGTGTTTATCAATTGCCGAAAAATGCCGCGATAGAAGTTGACATGATTGTGGCGCTGAAACCGTCGGCGTTATAAGTGTTGGTTGTTCGGCTTTACAGTGTTGAATAGTTGGCCTAAGGTTCGGCCAATCAAGTCGACAACATAAGTTGGAACTCGCGATGAATAATGTTCAAGGTGCGTTTTTTTCCTATAAGGACTTTCGCCAGAGTTTGCATCAGCCGTCGGTCAGTGCACAGGTGTGGAAGAGGGGCGAACTGACAGACATGCGGCAGAGTCTCGAGGCCAGCGACGTCGATATTGTTGCGCTGGCTCACGACAACAGCATCGAAGGTTGCAAGTTGACCCCAGGGATGGCGGTGTCCATGCAATGGTTGAAACCGGGTGCGGTGTTGAATGGGCATGCTCATTCGTGGTGGCACCTGTTCATCATTCAGTCCGGCCGCGGCGCCTTGACCCTGGGGGATGCCGATGAAGTAAGCGTCAGCACTGGCGATGTGCTGCTGGTGCCGGCATGGACCCGACACGGCTTCGTCAACACCAGCGACGACGAGCCGCTGGCGATGCTCAATATGAGCAACATGCCGCAAATGGCGTCGCTCTCCAGCCTGGACGATCGCCAGGCCTGATCACTGTCCAACCATCACTTTCCCTTCGTTGCACACCAGGGAGTCAGCGTTCGCTGACTCCCTTTTTCTTTTCTGCGGCCCTGTCAAATCCTCCCGGCGTTCTGCGCTTTTTAACTTTCTGTATCGATAGAAACAGATAATTTCTGTATCTGTTCAGCGCTTGAGCAACTAACTACGATCACTTCCAAGGCAACGGATTAATGTGGTTAGTGCAAGGGAGCGTTCTATGGAAAGTACAAAGCTTAAACTCTATGTCGGTGCAGATTTTGTCAGTGCTTTTGCGATGTCGGCTTTTGTGGCACTCAAGGAAAAGCAACTTTCATTTGAACTTGTCACGCTGGATTTGAAAGCGCGCGAGAACTATCAAGCGAACTATCGTGATCTGTCTCTCACCGGCAAGATTCCCACGCTGATTCACCAGGGCTTCGCATTGTCGGAATCTTCGGCCATTGCCGAATACCTGGAAGAAATAGCGCCGGGGCATAACCGACTATTGCCGCTGGACATCAAGCAGCGCGCCCGAGCCCGTCAACTCCAGGCCTGGTTGCGCAGTGATTTGTTGGTCATTCGCAAAGAACGCCCGGCGGATCTTATTTATTTCGGCAAAAAAGATACCCCGCTGTCCGACGATGCCCTGGCCGCCGTCGACCGGTTATTTTTTGTCGCCGATCGGTTGCTGGAGGGCGGCGCCGAGCATCTGTTCGGTGACTGGAGCATTGCCGACACCGACTTGGCAATCATGCTCAACCGACTGGTCGCCAATGGTGATGAGGTTCCCTCCCGACTCGCCGCGTACGTCCGCCGCCAGTGGGATCGCGACAGTGTTCGGGCATGGATGGACATAGAGCGCGCAGCGCCGGCCATCCAGTAAGAACTGCCAGCCAATCACCAGGAGCGCTGTCATGCAGGGAATGTCGGAGCAGGAAAGATACAAGCCTTATAACTCACGCACCATTCGAGACACGCCGTACTGGCAGAAACTCACGCCGGCGTTGCAGGAAGCCATGACCGTCGTGGCCCGGGTCATGCCGTTTCGCACCAATGAATACGTACTGGGCACATTGATCGACTGGAGCAACATCCCGGACGATCCGATTTTCCGCATGACCTTTCCCCACAAGGACATGCTGCTGCCGGACGAATACGCCTCGCTCAAGCAACTGATCGACCTGGATGACACTGCCGCCATCAAGCGGCGGATCGAGGCGATCTGGTTGCGCATGAACCCGCATCCGGCCGGGCAACTGACGCATAACGGCGCGACTCTTGATGGCAAGGTCCTGCCGGGCATACAGCACAAGTACCGCGAAACCGTGCTGTTTTTCCCCGGTGCCGGTCAGACCTGTCACGCCTACTGCACGTTCTGTTTCCGCTGGGCGCAGTTCATCGGCGAAGAAGAACTCAAGTTCAATGCGCGCGAATCCCAGGAGTTGGTGAGTTACCTGCGGGTGCACACCGAGGTCACCGACGTGCTGATCACCGGGGGCGATCCGATGATCATGAACACCCGTTCGCTGGCCGGTTACATCGAGCCGTTGCTGGACTTGCCCCACCTGAAAAACATCCGCATCGGCACCAAATCCGTGGCGTATTGGCCGCAACGGTTTGTCAGCGACAAGGACGCGCCCGAGTTGCTGGAGCTGTTCAAGCGAATCGTCGCGGCGGGGAAAAACCTTTCGATCATGGGGCACTACAACCACCCGGTGGAGATCCGCCAGGCCATCGCCCGCCAAGCCATCGAACGTATTCGTTCCAGCGGTGCGACGTTGCGCATGCAGGCTCCAGTGATTCGGTACATCAACGAAAACCCCGCGGATTGGGCGGCGCTCTGGACCGAAGGCGTGCGGCTCGGCGCAGTGCCTTATTACATGTTTGTCGAGCGCGATACCGGCCCCAGTCATTACTTCGCGATGCCGCTGGCCCGGGCATTCGAGATCTTTCAGGCGGCGTATCGCTCGGTGTCCGGGTTGGCGCGCACGGTTCGCGGTCCGTCCATGAGCACCTTCTACGGCAAGGTATTGATCAACGGCATCGAAACCGTGGCCGGGGAGAAAGTCTTCGTGCTGCAGTTTCTCCAGGCTCGCGATCCGCGATGGGTGTTGCGCACGTTCTACGCGCGCTTCGATCCGCAAGCGACCTGGTTCGATGAGTTGCGGCCGGCGTTCGGTGAGCGCTCGTTCTTCTTTCAGTCCGAGCCTGATCGTGTGGTTGCGTCGGCGCCCGAATTAATACCGGTTCTGCTCGAAACGGCGTAGGACGATTCATCAGGAGATATGGACATGAGCGGTATTCCGTTTGATCAGCGAGAAGGTTACATCTGGCTCGACGGCGAGTTCGTCGAGTGGTCCCAGGCTCGGCTGCATGTGCTGACCCACGGTTTGCACTACGCGAGCACGGTGTATGAAGGGGAACGTGTCTACAACGGCAAGATCTTCAAACTGCGCGAACACAGCGAGCGTTTGTATCGCTCGGCCCGGTTGATGGATTTCGTCATTCCCTATGAGCTGGCCGAGCTGGAAGCGGCCAGCCATGAACTGCTGCAGCGCAACAACGTGGTCGACGGTTATCTGCGGCCAGTGGCCTGGCGCGGCAGTGAAATGATTTCCACCTCGGCCCGCTTCAACAGCGTCCACGTGGCGATCGCCTGCTGGCAATGGCCGAGCTATTTCGACCCGGCCGGGCACATGGCCGGCATTCGCTTGAAGACCGCCGAGTGGCGTCGTCCGCCACCGAGCTGCAGCCCGTTTGAAGCCAAGGCATCCGGGCATTATCAGATCGCCACCCTGAGCAAGCACGATGCTGAAAACAACGGCTATCACGACGCCTTGATGCTCGACTGGCGCGGCAACGTTGCCGAAGCCACCAGCGCCAACGTGTTCTTCGTCAAGGGTCGGACGTTGCACACCCCGGTGCCGGATTGTTTCCTCAACGGCATTACCCGTCAGACCGTCATCGAACTCGCTAAGGCGCTGGATTACCAAGTGGTCGAGCGAACCATTGTTCCTACGGAGCTTGGCGACTTCGACGAGTGTTTTCTCACCGGTACCGCTGCCGAAATCACCCCCGTGCAGCTCATCGATGAACATCGCTATCGACCGGGCAACGCCTGTCGCGACTTCATTGCCGCCTACACCTCAACCGTCAACGCCTGATAAACAGCCAGGAATCTCACCATGTCAGATCAAGGGATTGTCGCGTCCAAACCTTACGTTTCACTGGGCCACCGCCACGAAGAATTGTCGGCGCGAGGCTGGACGGTGTTGACGTCGGATGAGTTCGCCGACGATGTGCTCGGCACGCTGCAAGCGTTCGGCTCGGTCATACCACAATTCAACGGGCAGACCGCATTCGCCATCACCCGCAAGCCGGGGTACGAAGACTTGCCGTATTCCCAGAGCATGAACGGCATCGGCCCACACACCGAAGCGCCAGTGTACGGTCCGCCGCCGCGCTACCTGGCGTTGCATTGTCATCAACAGGCCACGTGCGGTGGCGGACACACGGGGTTGGTGGACGGGTATGAATTGCTGGCGTTCCTTGAGCGCACCGATCCCGAGCTGCGTGAATGGATCGACGACACGCCTGTGGAGTTTGTCGCCACCGCCAAGCCCGGTGAGGCCGCGCAACGCCGGGTCAAGGAATACATCCTGACGCCTACAGAGGACGGGGACATTTTCCGCTTCAGCTACAACCAGTTTCACTACGGTGATGTGAATCCTTCCAAGGACGATCTGCTTCACTCGCAAGTCGCCAACAGCTCGTCGCCACTGGCCAGGTTTGCAGTCCTGGGCGAAGCGTATTTCATTGAGCACAACACACCGGTGCTGATTCCCGATGGGTGCCTGCTGATTTGGGACAACTGGCGGATGATCCATGCCCGCAGCCGATACACTGACCCGGCGCGAAACCTGACCCGCTACTGGCTGGCCTGATTCATCCGTCGCCCTTAATTTCATTGGCGTACCCGTCATCGGGTACGCGTCCTACAGGTATCGCGTCATGCAAACAGCAATCGAGATCGCCAAGGTCGATCATCAACTGGTCGTGCGGCTCAATCAGGCCTGGACCAAGAGAGCCACGGTGTGCGCACCGGACAAGGCCGAGGCCAGCGAAGCGTTCGATCCGGCGCGCCCGGATTACCCGGAGTGCATGGTGCCGTTTTTCCATCACCCGAAGTTCCAGGCACTGAGCGATGAACTCAAGAGCACCGTGGTGACCTGGGGCTGGATCGGCTACAACCTGCGCACGGTGACCGCCGAAGAACACGTGGTGAACCCGGCGCTGAGCGTCATCGCCAATCAATACCTGGGCAAGGACGACTGGCATTTTCGCGAGGCCATGCAACAGACGTTGATCGACGAGCACTACCACACGCTCATGCACCTGCGGGCCATCGAACGGACCAAGCAGGAGCGGGCACTCGATCAGGATCTGGAGTTGCCGCCGTCAGTCACCTATCTGCGGCTGATCGCCCTTCGCGAAGAACTGCCGGAGCAGTGGCAGCGCGACCTCGCGGCGATCACCTTTGCGGTGGTGGCCGAGATCAGCGTCAACGCCTATCTGGATCTGTTGGCCGACGACCGGAGCATTCAACCGCAAAACCGCCGCGTGGCCGAACTGCATAACCGCGATGAATATGCCCACAGCAAGATTCTCGCGGAAGTGGCGAAGGTCATGTACGCGAACATGCAGCCGACCCATCGGGCGTTTTTTGCTCGCACGTTGTCGGTGGCGCTGAGTGCCTTTGTCGCCCAGGACTACTCGATGTGGGAGGCAATTCTCACGCAGCTTGGGGTCGAGGACGCCGCGGTGATCATCGCTGACACCCGGGAGAGCAACAAGAACGCCACGATCATGCGTGACTACAGCGGCCTGCATCGTCTGGCCCAGGATCTGGGCATCAGCGACGAGATTGATTTCGACTTTCGTCCGACCCTCAAAGCCACCGCAGCGGCCTGAACCCGGAGGTGAATATGTCCGTTCCTGTGTACGAAGTGTTCGCGATCCGTGTCGGCGCCAATGCCCAGCGCACCGCCCGGGAGAACTTTCTCTACGACGCTTGCTGCGGTGATCCGAATGCGTCGATGCCCTTGGATTATTACTTCTGGGTCATTCGTAACGAGCAGCAAGCGATCGTGGTCGACACCTGTTTTCAACCTGCCACGGCGGATCGGCGCAACCGTCAGATGTATCGCCTGCCGGAAGAATCCCTGCGCCAACTGGATATTGATCCGGCGCAGGTCGACAACCTGATCCTCACCCATTTGCACTGGGACCATGCCGGCAACCTGGGGCTTTTCCCCAAGGCCATGGTGCATTTGCAAGAAGCGGAACTGCGCTTTTGCACCGGGCCGAAAATGGCCCATCACACGGTTAACAAAACCTACGAGGTCGACGACGTGATGTCGGCGCTTCCGCCATTGTTTGAAGGCCGGATGCGTTTGCACACCGGCACGGTCGAGGTGATTCCCGGTGTGACGTTGCACCCCGTGGGCGGGCATACACCGGGTAGCCAAGTGGTGCGGGTGAACACTGAGCGCGGGTGGATTGTCCTGGCCTCGGATGCCGCGCACTTGTGGGCGAACATCCGTCAGCGCAGTCCGTTTCCGATTCTGGATGATCTGGCGCAGACGCTTGAAGCATTCAGCTTGATCGACAGCCTTGCCGACGGCGAAGATCACGTCATCCCCGGCCATGATCCTCTAATCGCTGAACGTTTCCCGCATTGGAATAACGATCCGCACATCATTTGCCTGCACCAAAGCCCCCTCTGAACCCAACACTAAACCGTGTAGCAGCTGCCGAGCCTGCGTTCGGCGGCGAAGCCGTCGTAAAACCATCCACTACGGTGTTTCAGGTAAACCGAAATGGCAGGATTTACGACTGCTGCGCAGCCGAACGCAGCCTCGCAGGCTCGGCAGCTGCTACAAGGATGTGTTCAGTCCTGGTTTTTGAGGAGTTGGCCGAGGGTCGCCAGCGCTTCCTCAATCCGCGGTGAATACGGCGCACCGCAACCAATGCGCACAAAGTGATTGAAACGCTGGGCATTGGAAAAGATATCCCCAGGTGCAATCTGGATGCCGGCCTTCAATGCCTCATGGAAAAACGCCATGGATGAATGCTGGCGCGGCAATTCCACCCATAACAACGTACCGCCCCGAGGGGTGGTCACGCTGGTGCCGGCGGGAAAATAGCGAAGGATCGCAGCGCTCATTTGCTGGCGTTGGTGAGTCAGGATTTTCCGCAAGCGGCGCAGGTAACGTTCGTAGGACGGTGTCTTCATGAACGCACTGACCGCCAGTTGCGACAGCGCCTCACATCCCCGGGATTGAGTGTGTTTGAGCATTTCCACGCGGTCGTGCCATTTCCCCGCGCTGATCCAGCCCAGGCGAATGCCCGGTGCCAGGGTTTTGTTCAGGGAGGCGCAATAGATCACGTTGTCGGTGCGGTCCCAGTGCTTGAGCGTGGACAGCGGCTGTTCGGTATCCACCAGATCGCCATAGGTGTCGTCTTCGATCAGCACCGTGGCATGCTCGGCGCACAGCTGCACCAGCCGCGCCTTGTTGGCGTCGGGCATGATGCTGCCCAGCGGATTTTGCAGATTGGGAATGACGATCAGCGCCTGAATCCGTTCGGGGCCTTGTAGCAATTGTTCGAGGGCGAACAGATTGATGCCGGCATGCGAAGTCGCCGGTACTTCCAGTACCCGTAGATTCAAGCTTTCAAGAATTTGCAGCAAACCATAAAAGGTCGGCGACTCCACCGCGACGGTATCGCCCGGTTGAGTGACTGCGCGCAAAGCCAGGTTGATCGCTTCGGTCGCGCCGTTGGTGATCACAATTTTTTCCGCTGGCAGGTTGGCCTTTGTGGTCAGCGCCCGTCGCGCAAGAATACTGCGCAACGTGCTATTGCCACAGGTGGAACCCGCCGCACCGAGCAAGTGCGGATCGTGACGCAGTGCCTTGATCATATGGTCTTGCAGGATCTTCAACGGATAGAGTTCCGGCGCGCAGAAGGCACTGGCGAAATTGACCTTGATCGTCGCGCGCTGACTGGCCTTGAGTACTGATGACACCTGCTCGTGAATGCCGACATAGACACCGGTGTCCAGCGGCGGCGGGGGAGCGATCGGGACGGGTTTGCGCAACGTATCGGGCTGGCGAATGTAGTTGCCGGAGCGCGGCCGGGCTTCCAGCACGCCACAGTCCTCGAGTTCCCGGCAAACCTGCACGGCGGTCGACAGGCTAACGGCATGTTTTTCCATCATCAGCCGAATGGAGGGGAATCGTTCACCGGTTTTCAAGGTGCCGCTGCGGATCGCGTCGAGGTAGTGGTTGGCCAACTGACGGTAAAGGGGAGTTGTGTTCATGATGACCTCAGCAATCGCACCACTGAAGTCTTGGGCTGGAAAGTGAGTTGACGCTCCCTGCAGGCGGACCCGTGGTGCTGAAGGGTTAAGGAAAAGTGTTTTTTTGGCGCCGAATCACCGTGGCATGAGTGCCTGTGGGCATTGATTGCCGAACGGGGTGGCACTTTGCAACTGTCGCGGTGTGGGCGGCGATGACAGGAAAGGAAATTGTGGGTTTTGTAAAACCACGGGCAATAAAAAGCCCCGCTCTAGGGCGGGGCTCTTGGGTCAGTGGCGCCGAAGCGCCGCTGATGGTGCGTGTTACTGAGCGGCGATGCTGTAGCCATCGAACGCGGTTTGTTGCTGAAGCGCGGTGATGATGTTCTTGCGGTTAACCGCTTGTTCGGCCCCGGCATTGTCCAGGAAGGTCTCGCTTTCCAGCTCCGCTTCTTCGCCTTCGCCGACGAAGGTGAAGCCCAGGAATTCCAACGCTTCACGGTCAACGTTCAGTCGCGAACGCGGGGTGCGCAACGGCAGTGTGACGCTGATGCCGTCTTTGCTGATGGTGAACACTTCGACATCTTTCTTGGCGCGAGCCACTTTGCTTTTGCCACTGCTTGGGTTGCTGATGGCCTGGTGGGTCTGGTTCAGCACTTTCAGTGCGAGGCCATAGACCAATTCCTGAAATGCCGGATCATCCTTGAAGCTGGAGAGAATCCGGCTGATCGGGAATTTGCTGCTCAAGTCTTCCAGGGCAGCAATGTCGGCAGCTTCGGCGTCCTTGAGCTGCTTGAGCTCACCCATCAATTCGTAGGCTTTATCGTCGTCGAAGCTGTCATGAGCCTGGCGAATCGCGGCGCGCAGCTCGCGGATCTGGTCGCTTTCCCGGGTGGACTGGAAAGCGTCCAGGACCATCTCGCTGATGGTCTTGGCCTGGGGCACGTGCTGTGAAAGATTGATGGAGTTTTCGTATTCCGCTTTGGACGACAAGGTGACTACGGATTCAGCGGTATTGGAATCGGACATTGAAATTTCACTACTTCTTTTAACTTGGATTGAGGCGAGAAAGCTCTGGGCCTTTTCAGGCCGCCTAATCTATTGGACCGAGGCGGCGTTGTCACGGATGAACAGGCGGCTGGTCATCATTTTTGGTACAGCGGCTTTTAACCGGTGGCTATCGGGGGGCGTTTTGCCTGAAGTGACAGCAGCAAACGATAAAACGTCAACGCCCGACCGCTGATCAGCCCACAGACAAAGCCGGAAGCCGACGCCTTGAGCAGCAACATCTCAAGGGTGGCGGTCATTTCCGGGTGAACGTCATCCTGGTAACCGAAGTAATAGTTCACCGCAAAAAACAGCAGATACAGCACCAGGGTTTTTGCTGTGCCCGGCACGATCAGGCCGGTTTGCGGAGCATCCAGCTCGATGCCCTTGCGTGGGAAAACCAGCAACGCCGCGAGGCTGCCCAGGATGACGGCGGCCAGCCAGCAGCTGACCGATAGCAGTGGATTCAGCGTCAGGTTCAGCGAATACAGTGACCAGCCCAGCAAGATCGGCGCCGTGACGAGCAATGAAGTTTTGCTTTCACGGCTCGGGGACAGGGCTTTGACACCGTAGTAGCACAGCAGCAGAAATATCGCGTAAACCCACAATGGGGTGTTTTGCAGGGTATTGAGCATCGCGCAGCATCCTTGCCGAAATGGGAGCCGGGATATTAGTCGTTGTTGTGGCTCAGGCAGCCGACTATTTCCCCAGCGAATTCAGATTCATCGACCGAACCGCCAATTGTTCGGCTGTTTGCTGATCCACCGCCAACGAAAAGCGGAAGGTCGCGCCCCTGCCAGGAACCTCAATCAGCTGGATCTCGCGGCCATGCAATTGCAGGATACGGTGCACGATCCGTAATCCCAGTCCGCCATCACGCCGTGCGCCGCCAATGTTGAACGGGCGCAGGAACAGACCTTCGCGCAATTCGGCAGCAATGCCGGGGCCGGTGTCGCTGACGGTGACTTCGATAAACGGTCCTTGAGGGCGCAGGCTGAGCTCGATTTCTCCTCCTGGCGGGGTGTGGCGCAGGGCGTTGTCGAACAGGTTGGTGAGCACCCGTTCGATCAATCCAAGGTCGGCGCAGGCCGCCGAAACATTGGGTGCAAAAGTGGCCTTCAGTTCGACCTGGCGCGCCTCGGCCGTCAGTTCGAATTTCTGGAAAATGTCCTGCACCAGATCGGTCAGTGAGAAACGCTCCAGCACCGGTTGCACGAAACCATGTTCCAGGCGCACCAGTTCCAGCAGCGATTGCGCCAGCCCACCGACCTTGCGGCTTTGGTCCAGCGCGATGCCCAGGTAACGGCGGCGGTCGGCGGGTGACAACGTGGCGTCCTTGAGCGACAAGGTTTCCAGGTAACCGTGCAGCGAGGCCAGAGGCGTGCGCAGATCGTGGGAGATATTCGCCACCAGTTCGCGGCGTTCCTGATCCTGGCGGGTCAACGAACGCCATTGCTCGCCGAGGCGCGCCTGCATCTGCCGGAAAGTCGCGTCGAGTATGGCAATTTCATCGTGGCTGGCGGCTTTTTCCACCGGTGCGGATACAGGCGGCGTTACCGGAGCGCTATCAATGTCGAACCGGCTGACGGTTTCGGTCAAACGGCGCAAAGGTCGGGTAATGAGGGCGAACGCCGTGAGACCGGCAATCAGGCACAGCAACGCCACCAGCCCGATGGACAACAGCGCGGTATTCAGGGCGGCGCTGGTGGCGCCGCGTTCGGCGAAGCGATCGTGCTCTTCGCTCAACAGCACCACATAGAGGTAACCCACCTGTTTACCATCGACCTGCAATGGCGCGGCACTGAACACTTTGCGGCCATCGACGCTACGCGGATCGTCGCCAAGAACCGGCAGGGCGTCGCCCTTGATCAGGCGCTGGATCGGTGCCAGATCGACCCGCTCCCGGCGTATCCGACCCTCGGGCGCAGCGCTGCCGACAATCCGGCCCTCGGGGTCGAGCAGATAGACCTCGACACTGGGATTGACCAGCATCAGTTGGCTGAACAGGTCGCGCACGGCGTCGGGCATCAGGCCTTTGGCGTCCATCAGCACGGTGTCATGGGCGATGTGCCGGGCCAGGTCCCGCGACAACCCTTGCACCACCTCAAGCTCATGCATCTTGTTGGACCGCACCTGCATCCAGGCCGACGTGCCGCAGCACACCAGCAGCAAAACGGCGAACACCAGCGACAGGCGCTGAGTCAGGGTCAGTCTCACGGTTGCTCCTCCCTGGCCGCGAATTTGTAGCCTCGCCCCCACACCGTGAGGATGCGCGCCGGTTGTGCCGGATCGGCTTCGATCTTTGCCCGCAGGCGGTTGATGTGAGTGTTGACCGTGTGCTCGTAGCCTTCGTGGCTGTAGCCCCAGACGGCGTTGAGCAGGTCCATGCGCGAGAACACTTTGCCGGGCTGACGGGCGAAGAAATACAACAGGTCGAACTCCCGTGGCGTGAGGTCGAGGCGGCGACCGTCAAGGGACACATCGCGCGTGATCGGGTCGATGGAGAGGCCGTCCATGATCAGGCTGCCAGCGTCCATTTTAAGATTGCGGGCCATGGCATCGACCCGTCGCAACAGCGCTTTGACCCGCGCCACCAGTTCGAGCATCGAAAAGGGTTTGGCCAGGTAATCGTCGGCGCCGAGTTCGAGCCCGAGAATCCGGTGTACTTCGCTGGAACGCGCACTTGTAATGATGATCGGTGTGTAGCGGGCCATGGCGCGGGCGCGACGGCAGATTTCCAGGCCGTCGACGCCGGGCAGCATCAGGTCGAGGATCAGAGCGTCCCAGCTTCCTTGCTGCAGCAGGCGCATGCCTTCATCGCCGTCGGCGCAGTGCACCACCTCGAACTGCTCATCACGTAGATGCAGGCAGATAAGGTCGGCGATATGCAGGTCGTCCTCGACCACGAGGACGCGTTTGGTCTGTTCCATCAAGCTCAATCCTTCGGCGCAATGAGCGCATTGTGCGGGTTTTCCGGGGCCTGAGTTATCACGAATTGTTTAACTTCTCGTGAGGATTTGGCGATCAACCCAAGCCTAGGCTGTGTTCCATGACAGGCACCTGGAATTTTCGGAGACGACCATGTTTTCACGGCGACAGTTTCTCGTAGCGAGCGGCGGGCTAGGCGCTGCAGCCCTGGTCATCGGTGTATTGCCAAAATTTGCCGCAAGTTCTGCGCTGGTCAGTAACGCCAGCGCTGCGGAGGTGTTCGAGGTGACTCACAGCGACAGCGAATGGCGCGCCATGCTCAGCGCCGAGCAGTATGAAATCCTGCGCGAGGAGGGCACCGAAAGGGCCTACAGCAGCCCGCTGAACAACGAGCACCGTGAAGGTACGTTTGCCTGTGCCGGTTGCGGCCTGCCGCTGTTTTCTTCTGCGACCAAGTTTGACAGCCGCACCGGTTGGCCGAGCTTCTGGGCACCGCTGGACAACGCTGTGGCCACTCGTCAGGACCGCGCCTTCGGGATGCTGCGTGAGGAAGTCCACTGCCGGCGTTGTGGCGGTCATCTGGGCCATGTCTTCGACGATGGGCCCCAACCCACCGGCTTGCGCTACTGCATGAATGGCCTGGCGATGACTTTTGTGCCAAAGGCAACTTGATCCGCGGGTACTTACTTTCACTCACTTTTGCAGGCCCATGCCCGGCCGCGTCCCGCCGCTTCGTTCCTACGTTCGGTTGAACTCATTTAATTCATTCAGGAATCAGCCTCATGAAAACCCTGTTTACCTGGCGCCGCACCCTGTTGGGCCTGGTCGCTGCCGGCGTCATCGGCCAATGCCTGGCGTTCTCTTTCGGTGCGGCGCAAGACGCGGTCATCATTCCTCCACCCGCCCTCGACGAAACCACCCAGGCCGACAGCGAAAGGGCAGTCTTTGCCGGCGGTTGCTTCTGGGGCGTCCAGGGCGTGTTCCAGCATGTGAAAGGGGTGAAGAAAGCGGTCTCCGGTTATGCCGGTGGAGCTGCAAGCACCGCCCAATACGAGCGGGTCAGCAGTGGCGATACCGGTCATGCGGAAGCTGTCGAAGTCGCCTTCGATCCTCGTCAGGTCAGCTATGGCACCTTGCTGCAAATCTACTTCTCGGTGGCGCACAACCCTACCGAACTCAACCGCCAGGGACCTGACCACGGCACTCAGTATCGCTCGGCGCTTTTCCCGGAAAACAGCGAACAGCAACGTGTCGCCCAGGCCTACATCGCCCAGCTGGACGCTGCCCGGTCGTTCGACAAACCCATTGTCACCACGCTGGAAACCTACAACGGTTTCTACCCGGCCGAGGAGGAACATCAGGACTTTCTGACCGAGCACCCGACCTATCCCTACATCGTGATCAACGATCTGCCGAAGGTCGCGCAGCTGAAAAAGCTTTATCCGGATCGGTATCAGGAAAAACCGGTGTTGGTGAAGGCGGGGATGTAAGGGTTGACGGGCATAGCCCTTACCCCGAAATCACATTCTTGCCCGCGATCTTCGACCGATACAGCGCCTGATCGGCCCGGGCCAGCAACCCGGTCTGTTGTTCTTCGTCAAAGCGCTGAACCACGCCGAAACTCATGGTTACTGGAAAGTCTCCCACGGGCACCAGGCATGCGAGGCCATGGCGGATACGCTCGGCGAGCGCCCGAGCGTTGGCGAGTGGCGTGTTGGGCAGGATCAGGATGAACTCGTCGCCACCCCAACGCGCAAGCAGATCGCCCTCGCGCACGCAGTGCTTCACGCTATCGACCACCTGCACCAATGCTGCATCACCGAGCGCGTGGCCATAGTGATCGTTGATGTTCTTGAAGTCGTCGATGTCCATCGCGATCAACGACAGCGGTTGTCGAAAGCGCTGGGCGCGTTCGCATTCCTGGGGCAGGGCTTTTTCCAGAAGATAGCGATTGGCGATTGAGGTCAGTGCGTCGGTTTCCGCCAGTTTGCGGTTTTCTTCGAGTTGGATTTGCAGTTGCTGATTGACGCGAGACAACTCTCGGGTGCGTTCTTCAACGATTGCTTCAAGGGATTGGTTGCGCCGTTCAAGCGCTTCGTACAGGCGCTTCTTGTCGTCGATGCTGCGGTGTGCGCCGACCATTCGCGCCACCGAGCCGTCGGCATTGCGTGCCAGTACGTAGCCACGGTCTTCGATCCAGGTGTAGCTGCCGTCCTGCATGCGGCAGCGATATTCGGCCTGATAGCCGGGCGCGCGTTCACTCAGATAGTCGTCGAACAGCGCCATGACTTGCGGGTAATCGTCGGGGTGGATCACGTTTTCCCAGGTCAACACGTTGTTATTCAGGGAATGAGGCGGGTAGCCGAGCATCTCGTACCACCCGGGGTTGCGATAGACGAACCCGGTGTTGGCGTTCCAGTCCCAGATGCCGTCGCTGACCAGTTCCAGAATGGTGTGCAGCATGTCTTCGTTCAAATCCGACAGATTGAACTTCAACGGCTCGATATTCGACGCCTCACCCATCTCCGCACTCCCTGTCGCCCTGATAGCCAAGTGACCCGCACGTCGAGGAGATTAGTCGATGGGGTATTCGGTCGGCTAGTACTTGCCCCATCTCTGCAAGGCAAAGTCGACGAAACTACGCAGTTTTGGCAAACGGTAACGATCCTGGGCATACATCAGGTTCATCGGTCGGCTTGGCGGCAAGTAACTCTGCATCAATGCCACCAGTTTTCCGTCCTTGAGATCCTGCTCCATCAACGCATCAGGCAGCACCACGATGCCCATGCCGGTTCGCGCCGCTTGAAGCAGTGCTGCCGAACTGTTGATCAACATCGGTCCATTGACCGCTACCGCCACTTCTCCCTCGGGACCGGTCAGGCGCCAGTGTTTTTCCACCGACTGCCAGTCATCCCCGGCCGGATAGGCAAAGGACAGGCAGTCATGGTGTTGCAGATCATCAGGTTTTTCCGGTGTGCCTTTGCGCGCCAAATACTCCGGTGATGCACACATGGTCAGGTTGTAGTCGAGGAGTGGACGGGCGATCAGGTGGGTCTCCTGGGTATTGCCCAGGCGAAACGCCACGTCGAAACCGTTTTCGAGCAGGTCCGGACGGCGATTGGTGAGGACCACATCCAATTTGACGCGTGGACACAGCAGAGTGAACTCACTCAGGGCGGGTGCCAGCTTTTCGGTGCCGAAGGTCAGCGGCGCGGTGATGCGCAGGGTTCCACTCGGTTCGTCGAGGGCCTGCTCGGCCAACCGTTCGGAGTCGGCCACCAACCCCAGCACTTCGAGGCAACGCTGGTAATAAGCGGTGCCGAATTCCGTTAACCGCTGGCGTCGCGTTGTTCGGTTGAGCAGGCGCACACCCAGGCGTTGCTCTAACGCCCGCAGGTGATTGCCGACCATGGTGGTGGACATATCGCACTGCAAAGCGGCCGCGGTCATGCTGCCGCTTTCTACCACCCGGACGTAAACGGTCATTGCCTGGAATAAATCCATTATCAAGCCCAGCTTTAAAATGATTGAAGTGTTGCAGCGTTTATCCAGCTCAGGTGGCTAACCATACTGCAAAAACACCGACCATTGATGGAGCTTGATGTCATGACCGCCGCCTGCCTGATGAGCACTTACCAACCCTTGGCCTTGAGTTTCAGCAAGGGCCTGGGCACACGCCTGTGGGATCAGGCCGGTCGTGAATACCTGGACGCGGTGGCGGGCGTGGCAGTGACCAACGTCGGTCACTCCCATCCGAAAATAGTCTCGGCCATCAGTGAACAGGCCGGGCTGCTGTTGCACACATCCAACCTCTACAGCATCGATTGGCAGCAGCGGCTGGCGCAGAAACTGACGCAATTGGCGGGCATGGAGCGAGCCTTTTTCAACAACTCCGGTGCCGAAGCCAACGAGACCGCGTTGAAACTCGCACGGTTGTACGGATGGCACAAAGGCATCGAACAACCGCTGGTGGTGGTCATGGAGAACGCCTTTCACGGCCGCACGCTGGGCACCTTGTCCGCCAGTGATGGCCCGGCCGTGCGCCTGGGCTTCAACGAGTTGCCGGGGGATTTCGTCAAAGTGCCATTCGGCGATCTGAAGGCGCTGGACAAGGTGCAACAAGCCCACGGTCCGCGCATCGTGGCGATCCTGATGGAACCTATTCAGGGTGAAAGCGGCGTCCAAATGGCCCCGCCCGGTTACCTGAAAGCCATTCGCGAACGCTGCACTCGGCACGCGTGGCTGCTGATGCTCGACGAAATCCAGACCGGCATCGGCCGCACCGGCCAGTGGTTTGCCTTTCAGCACGAAGGCATCGTTCCAGACGTCATGACCCTGGCCAAAGGTCTGGGCAACGGTATTCCCATCGGCGCCTGCCTGGCCCGGGGCAAAGCCGCCGACCTCTTCACCCCCGGCAGTCACGGCAGCACCTTCGGCGGCAATCCACTGGCCTGCCGCGTGGGTTGCACCGTGCTGGAGATCATCGAAGAACAAGGACTGCTGGAAAACGCCAAACTTCAGGGCGAACGTTTGCTCGCCAGATTGCGCATCGAATTGGCGGACGACCCGAACGTCCTGGAGATCCGTGGACAGGGTTTAATGATCGGCATCGAACTCAAACAGCCGATTCGCGACCTGACCCTGATCGCTGCACGGGACCACGGCTTGTTGATCAACGTGACACGGGGCAAAACCATTCGCTTGCTGCCGCCGCTGACAATTGATGAGCGGGAAGTGGAGATGATTGTCCGAGGAGTTTGCCGGGCAGTGAGCGCGGCCTGATACACCATTGATCGTTCCCACGCTCCGCGTGGGAATGCAGCCCAGGACGCTCCGCGTCCTAAAAAGCGTGACGCAGAGCGTCACAAGAGGCATTCCCACGCGGAGCGTGGGAACGATCGATCGCTGCACGGGATCACGGCTTGTTGATCAACGTGACACGAGGCAAGACCATTCGCTTGCTGCCGCCGCTGACGATTGATGAGCGGGAAGTGGAGATGATTGTCAGAGGGGTTTGCCGGGCAGTGAGCGCGGCCTGATACACCATTGATCGTTCCCACGCTCCGCGTGGGAATGCAGCCCAGGACGCTCCGCGTCCTAAAAAGCGTGACGCAGAGCGTCACAAGAGTCATTCCCACGCGGAGCGTGGGAACGATCGAAACACTGTGAGTTAGCTGGCTTGTAACACGGTGTTCGCGAATGTTGTGATTTCGGTTCGATCCCTGAGCTTGAGTTTCGAACCGCCAAACCCTTCGAACAATTGCTGATGCGCGGCAAATCCGCTGGAATCTTCGCGCATCCGATAGCTGCCGGCCCAGTCGAGCAACGCAATCAACAACTCGTCATTCTCGTCCCGCTGCGCTTCTCGCTGACGAATGTTGGCAACACATTCCTCATCTTCAACGCACAGCCAGATCAATGCAGTCGCCTGGGGCAAGAGTTCGCTGGTGATCCAGCCGTAAACGCCTTCGATCACCCAGCGTTCTTCATTTGCCGCGAGCCGTGCCATGCCCAGCGCCTCGGCACGAGGGCGGGGGATGCTGTGTTCATCGGACAACCAGTGAATCGAATCGAGATCGACCCACGGCACTTGCAGGTACTTGGCCAGTCGTTCGGCCAGCCAGCTTTTGCCAGAACCGGAGTTGCCGATGATCAGGGTTCGGGTGAGGTTCATGAGCGACACCGATCATGTCAGGGAGCCGTAATCCGATCGTTCCCACGCGCAGCAAAGGAATGCCTCAAGGGACGCTCCGCGTTCCAGCTCTCGATAAGGGACGCGGAGCATCCCGGGCTGCATTCCCACGCAGAGCGTGGGAACGATCTATCAGCCTTCAGCCTTCAGCCTTCAGCCTTCAGCCTTCAGCCTTCAGTCTTCAGCGGTCAGTCTTCGCTGTCAGGCGCAACCATCCGGGTCTTCGGCGAACCGTTTGAGTTGTGCTGATAGATCTCCTGCGGCTGTCCTTTTTCATTAAAGAACACTTGCCCGATCCCCGCCGAATTCCACAGCCGTTCACCCGCTTCGGCATGTTCCGGGACATGCGGAACAATGCGCATGCGCCGGCGTTTGGTCAGCCAGTTCAGCGGTGAGCGGGGCGAGTAGAGCCAGCGGTTGAGGCGGTCGAACCACTCGAGCAGCGCGGGCGGGAATTCGTTTTTGATGCCGCTGCTGGTGATCTGCCAGATGCGCGGGCCGCCCTTGCGGTGTCGGATCAGTACTTCGTAGACGAAGGAATAATGCACATCGCCCGACAGCACCACGTAATTACCGGGTGTACGCGAGTGTCGGAAAATGTTCAGGATCACCTGGGCTGCACCGCGATGGGCCATCCAGTTTTCGGCGTCCACCAGCAGGGGATAACCGCACCAGCTGAAGACGCGCTGCACGGTTTCGATCAGTTTGACGCCGAAAATCGGTGCCGGCGAAACGATGATGGCCGACGGGTGATCGAGCAGATCCTGTTGCAGTTCGCTGAGGGCTTCCCAGTCCAGCAGACCCGAAGGCTGCTTGAGGTTCATCTCGCTGCGCCAGCGCCGGGTGCGGGTGTCGAGTACGACGATGGCCGGGCTGGTGGGCAGCACGTAATGCCAGTTCTGAAATCTCAGCAGTTCGTCAATCAACTCGTCCTGAATGTCACTGTCGAGGTAGCGGTCATGTCCGGTCGCGCTCAATCCGCTGGCCTTCTTCAGCACAGCGCCGAACGCATCCGGGTTGTTGCCCCAGCCCTGGCACAGCATGTAGGCAATCAGTGCATTGCCGATGATGCGCCTGGAGAACGGATGGCCGTAGGCCGTTTCCTCCCATTGCGCGGAAAGATTCCAGTCATCGGTAATGTCGTGATCGTCGAAAATCATCAGGCACGGCAGGTGCGCGAGCGCTCGGGCGACGCCTCCCAGGCCGGCCTTGAAGCCATCGATGCGCGTTTGCTCAAGCGCATAACGCTCGCGTCTTTCCGGTGTCAGTACCGGCGGTTGCGGGGCGATCAATGTCCAGGCAATCGGCGACCACACCAGCAGGTACATGGCCATGACTTCGGCGAACGTCACCAGATGGTTGTCGGCACTGCTGCTGGTGAAAATCGGCTTACGCGCCCCACCGAAAAATCGCTCGCGCAGGGTTTTGTTGCTCTCCAGCGCCGGTAACAAATCCGCACGATGGTAGTAGCTGGCGGGGTGCTCGTAGAGTTTGGCGCTGTCGCTGACCACTGCGCCTTCGAGGTGCTCTTCGAACAGCCCAAGCCGCTTGATCAAGGCATGGATGGCTCGCAGCATCGGCCCCGCGACATCGTCGGCATACACCTGATCGCCGCTCATCATCAACAGCGCCGGGCGTTTGTGTGCATCCGGCTCCGCCTCCAGCAAACGATCGACGCACAGCAAACCGTCCGTGGCCGGGTGGTGAGGTTTGCGGCAGGAACCGTGCAACAGATGATCGGCCCGTGTACGCAGGACGAAGTTTGGGCTACGGGCGTCTGCGTACAGCAAGTGCGGGGCCCAATCGGCGATGCCGGCGTCGTCAATCAACAGGTCGTATTCGATTAACGTGTCGCAGGGCAGGGCGGCGTCCAGTGACACGTCGATCAAATGAACAAAGGCCCGGGCGCCCACCGCAATGACCGTGCACTGACTCGCGTCGAGGTGGATAGCGTCGCGGTCTTGCAGACGCAACGTCAGCGACAGCGCCCGCGACCCCACCAGCCACATCACCAGCCGCGTGGGCTCCAGACGCCGCAACAGCGGCCCGACCAGGACAGGGGGCAGGGATTGATGATCGTCAGGCAGCGGCAAAGACATGGACATCCGGGTTTCTGGAACAGAGAAGCGCGCGATGATAACGCAGCTGATGTCAATGAAACGCAACTGGCTCGAATCTGACAGTCAAGGCAACTGCTCGCTGCCCGCCGTCATTACATCCGTCTCGCCATTGGCCACCAGCCAGCGAAACAGCTCTGTGACGGACACCGTGTGGCTCCGCTCGATGCATCGCACTTGCGCCGGGCCATAGTGTTCGGTGTAGCGGCTGAGCACCAGATGGCGACAGTCCGCCGACAGGCGCAGGGTGATTTCCCGACAGTGCAGAGTGGCCGGGTCTTGCTGGGTGACCCGTTGCTGCAGAATCAGGCCATTGCCTTCAGAAACCATCGGCCGGTGCTCCTGTGCATTGAGGTTTGGTTGTTTGTGCCGAGCCTTGTTTTCCATCGGCGACGTAAGCGGCACGATGTTCGGCGACGACGTTGCGTAACGCGCTGTAGTAGTCCGGCAGTTTTTGCAGGCTGTCGGTCAGCGGTAAGGCTTCTGCGCGGCCATCGACGAAGCCGCCGACCGTGCTGATCGTGGCCAATGTGTCCACGGTGTCGCTGTTGCTGCCAAACGGATCGACCACAAAACCGAGCACCCGGCCGACCGCGTCGCGGCTGTTGGAAGTGCCGAGCAACGGCAGTTCGACGATCGGCCCGTTGCCGATGCCCCACACGCCGAACGTCTGGCCGAAGTCCGCGTCGTGACGCGGGATGCCGGCCATGCCGGAGACATCGATCAAGCCCACTACACCGACCGTGGTGTTCAGCACGAAACGCCCCAGGGTATTGGCCGAGCGCATCGGGTTGCCTTGCAGCAGGTCATTGATGAACACCTTGGGCTCGCCGAAGTTCGCCACAAAGTTATGCACACCGGTCTGGAAAAAATCCGGCGAGTAGCGGTAGCCGCGAGCGACCGGCGCCAGGGCATAGTCATCGACCACCCGATTGAACGCAAAAAACCCACGGTTGAACGGTTCCGCCGGGTCGTACACCGTGTAGGCGATGTCGGCGCAACTCACATCGGTGGCCGGCGGCTGACTGCTGCAACCCGCCAACCCGGCGGCCAGCACGGCAATCGAGGTGTTGCGGGTCAGCCAGGGAGCACAATTGAAAGGCAACATGAATGCGATTCTCGGGAGGAATTCGCCGAGATGCTGAGCCCCAAGCCTTGCGCAAAGATGTCTGGTTTATTGCGCCGCTGACGTTTTATTACAGGATTGAAATATATGACGCGCTGCCGTGAATGGTTTTAGATGGCGGTTCCATTCGCCCCTTAAGTGACCTTTGGTGAACAGCCTTTTAATTGTGGACGACGACCTTGAAGTCCTCGATCTCCTGAAAAAATTCTTCGTGCAGCACGGCTACAGCGTCGAAGTCGCCACCGATGGCGCGTCGCTGTGGGCGGCCATCGAGCGACAGCCGCCAGACCTGATCATTCTTGATGTGATGTTGCCCGGGGACAGCGGGCTGATCCTGTGCCAGCAACTGCGGATCCGATACGCGATACCGGTGATCATGCTCACCGCCATGGGGGAACTCAGTGATCGGGTCGTCGGCCTGGAACTGGGCGCCGACGATTACTTGACCAAACCCTTCGACGCCCGTGAACTGCTGGCCCGAGTGCGCGCCGTGCTGCGTCGCGTGGACGAGCGCCGTCCGGTATTGCAGGAACGGCCACGGCCGCTGATCGACTTCGCCGACTGGCACCTGGACGTCACGCGACGTGAACTGCGCTCGCCGGACAACGTGATGATTCCGCTGTCGGCCGGTGAGTTCGACTTGCTGCTGGTCTTCGTCGAACACCCGCAACGCATTCTCACCCGCGAGCAATTGCTGGACCTGGCGCGCGGGCATTGTCATGAAGCGTTCGATCGCAGCATCGACGTCCAGGTCAGTCGCCTGCGCCGCAAACTCGAGTCCGACACCAAGCGGCCGGCGATGATTCGCACGGTGCGCAATGGCGGTTACCTGTTCACGCCCAGCGTGACGCGGCGATGAGCGGGTTGAAGCGGATGCGCGCCCGAGACTGGCCGCAAGATACGGTGGCGCGCTGGATCGCGTTGACGATCATCCTGGCCATGCTCATTTCACTGGCGCTCAATGGGCTGTTTATCCAACTGGCCGGCGTCTGGGCGCGCCCGCCGCTGACCGAAATCGGCCTGCTGGAAAAAGCTGCCGCCATCACTCGTGTGGTCGAGGCCGCTCCGGCGCCCCTGCGCAACTCATTGGCGCAAGCGGCCAGCGAGAACGGCTTTACCGTCAGTTGGCATCCTGATAGGCACGATCTCAATTTGCCCGCCGTGGAAGATCCGAAATCCGGCATCGGCTCGACCATTCTGCAGCCCATGCTCAAGACCCCTGACCGACGCATCGAAGCCTATGAACCGGCCGACTGGACGGAACACACGGCCGATGCCCATTACGCGTTATTGATCGAGCTATCGGATTCGACATGGCTGATGTTCTCCGCGCCCTCGCGCAGTTGGGGGCTCGACGAAACGCCGCGCTACCTGATCGTCATCCTGCTGGTGCTGATCTCCACCGCCGTGGTCGCGCTGATCGCCACCCGGCGCCTCGCCACACCGTTGCAGCACTTCGCCGAAGGGGCCCGGCGCTTCGGCGTGGACTTTCGCGCACCGCCGATCGAACCGCTCGGCCCCCACGAAATCCGCCAGGCGATCCTCGCGTTCAATGCCATGCAGGCCCAACTGCAGCACTTCATCCGCGACCGCACGCAAATGCTCGCCGCCATCTCCCACGACCTGCGCGCGCCCCTGACGCGGATGCGCTTGCGGGGGGAATTCATTGAAGACAGCGAGCAACAGCAGCGGTTGTTTCGGGACGTGGATGAAATGCAGGCAATGATCAACTCGGCGCTGGAGTTCTTTCGCGATGATGCGCGGCTTGAGCCTGCGACCCAGTTCGATCTGGCGGAATTGCTGCAAACGCTGCTGGACGATTATCGGGATCAGGGCGTCGACATTACGTTCAGCGGGCCGCTGCGGTGGGTGTATTTCGGGCGACCGTTGGGGCTTAAGCGGGTGATGACCAATCTGCTGGATAACGCGATCAAGTACGGCAGTGAGCCGGCGATTGAACTGAGCCCGGGAGCTGGCGAGGTGAGGATCAAAGTGCTGGATCGTGGGCCGGGGATTGCGGAGGCCAGCCTTGAACAAGTGTTCGTGCCGTTTTTCCGGTTGGAAGGTTCGCGGAACAAGAGCACCGGGGGTGTTGGTTTGGGGTTGTCAGCGGCGCGGGCGATTGTGCTGGAACACGGAGGCGAGCTGACACTGCGTAATCGGTCGAAGGGTGGGTTGGAGGCGTTGGTGGTGTTGCCGGTGCATCCAACGCCCAGACAGTTAAGCAATTTCTGCAATGACGCAATCTTGTAGCAGCTGGCGGAGCCTGCGTTCGGTTCGGGCCGCGATCGGACGTAGCAGTCGTAAAACCTGAGCTTGCGGTCTTCCTGAAACACCGCATCTTCTTATTTCACGACTGCTGCGTCCGATCGCGGCCCGAACCGAACGCAGGCTGCGCCAGCTGCTACAAAAAATTGCGTGACGGCTTAACGGATCGTGTGGGCCTAAGCCTCCCAGCCCGCGCCACTGACCGCCGCTTGTGCCAGTGGATGCAAGTCTGCCCCTTGATGCTCCGTCTGCCAGGCCAGCAATTCCTTGCGCATGCCGGGCGTCCAGTACATCTGCAAATGATTACGCACGCCGAGCACGGCCTGTTGCTGGTCCGGTTCGGTGGCGAAGTACTGGGCGATCTGGTTGACCATTTTGATCAGGTTTTCAGTGCTCATCGGCGTACCTCGGCTTTAGTGCCACGCGCCTTACGGCGTTCGTCGAGCAGGCGGTGTTGGTTGTCACTGAACTCCTGATAGCGTTTTTGCCACTCGGACGGGTGATAGACGCGGCTGACTTCCACGGCCGTGACCTTGTACTCCGGACAGTTGGTGGCCCAGTCGGAGTTGTCGGTAGTGATCACGTTGGCCCCCGATTCAGGGAAGTGGAACGTGGTGTACACCACGCCCGGGGCGACCCGTTCGGTGACCCGCGCACGCAGTACGGTCTGGCCGGCGCGGCTGCCGATGCCGACCCAGTCACCTTCGTTGATGCCACGGCTCTCGGCGTCGGTCGGGTGGATTTCCAGGCGGTCTTCGTCGTGCCAGGCAACGTTCTCGGTACGCCGTGTCTGAGCGCCGACGTTGTACTGGCTGAGAATGCGTCCGGTGGTCAGCAGCAGCGGATAGCGATTGTTGACCTTCTCCTCGGTGGGCACGTAGCCGGTGAGCATGAAGCGCCCCTTGCCGCGCACGAACTCCTCGATGTGCATGGTCGGCGTGCCGTCCGGTGCCGCGGCGTTGCACGGCCATTGCAGACTGCCGTGGCGATCCAGTTCGGCGTAGCTGACGTTGGTGAAGGTCGGCGTCAGGCTGGCGATTTCATCCATGATTTCTGATGGATGCGCGTAGTTCATCGGGTAGCCCAGGGCGTTGGCCAGGGCCACGGTGCCTTCCCAGTCGGCCTTGCCGCCCAGAGGGTCCATGACTTTGCGCACTCGGGAGATGCGTCGTTCGGCGTTGGTGAAGGTGCCGTCTTTTTCCAGGAACGAACTGCCCGGCAGGAACACGTGGGCGAACTTGGCGGTTTCGTTGAGGAAAATGTCCTGCACCACGATGCATTCCATGGCGGACAGGGCTGCGGTGACGTGTTGGGTATTCGGGTCGCTCTGGGCGATGTCTTCACCTTGGCAATACAAGCCCTTGAAGCTACCGCTCAACGCAGCCTCGAACATGTTGGGAATGCGCAGGCCCGGGTCGGGTTGCAGGGTGACATTCCAGGCCTGTTCGAACTGGGTCCGCACCACCTCGTTGGAAATGTGCCGGTAGCCGGGCAACTCATGGGGGAAGGAGCCCATGTCGCAGGAGCCCTGAACGTTGTTTTGCCCTCGCAGCGGGTTCACGCCCACGCCTTCGCGGCCGATGTTGCCGGTGGCCATGGCCAGGTTGGCGATGCCCATGACGGCGGTGCTGCCCTGGCTGTGCTCGGTGACGCCCAGGCCGTAATAGATCGCCGCGTTGCCGCCAGTGGCATACAGGCGAGCGGCGGCGCGGATGTCGGCAGGGTCTACGCCGCAGATGGCGCCGAGGACTTCCGGCGAGTTGTCCGCGCGGCTGACGAATTCGCTCCAGTGGGCGAAATCCGTGCCTTCGCAACGGGCGTCGATGAAGGGCTGATTGAGTAGGCCTTCGGTGACGATGACGTGGGCCAGGGCATTGAGCATGGCGACGTTGGTGCCCGGGCGCAGGGCCAGGTGCAATTCGGCGCGAGCATGCACCGAGTCCACCAGATCAATGCGCCGTGGGTCGATGACGATCAGCCGCGCGCCTTCACGCAAGCGGCGTTTGAGTTGGGAAGCGAACACCGGGTGGGCGTCGCTGGGGTTGGCGCCCATCACCAGGATCACGTCGGCCTGCATCACCGAATCAAAACTCTGGGTCCCGGCGGACTCGCCGAGGGTTTGTTTCAGGCCATAGCCGGTCGGCGAGTGGCAGACCCGCGCACAGGTGTCGACGTTGTTGTTGCCGAACGCAGCACGCACCAGTTTTTGTACCAGGTAGGTTTCTTCGTTGGTGCAACGGCTGGAGGTGATGCCACCAATCGAATCGCGGCCGTATTTCTGCTGCAATCGACGGAATTCGCTGGCGGCGTAGGTCACCGCTTCATCCCAGCTGACTTCCTGCCAGGGGTCGGTGATGTTTTTGCGGATCATCGGTGTGGTGATGCGATCCGGGTGGGTGGCGTAGCCCCAGGCAAAGCGTCCTTTGACGCAGGAATGGCCGTGGTTGGCCTGGCCGTTCTTGTCTGGAACCATGCGCACCAACTGGTCGCCTTTCATCTCGGCGCGGAACGAGCAACCCACGCCGCAATAGGCACAGGTGGTGATCACGCTGCGTTCGGGCTGGCCCAGTTCGACCACGCTTTTTTCCATCAGGGTCGCGGTCGGGCAGGCTTGCACACAAGCGCCGCAGGACACGCATTCCGAGTCGAGGAAGTTCTCGCCACCGGCGGCCTCGACCCGGGATTCGAAACCGCGTCCGGTAATGGTCAGGGCAAAAGTGCCCTGGGTTTCTTCGCAGGCACGCACGCAGCGGTTGCAGACGATGCACTTGCTCGGGTCGTAATCGAAGTAGGGGTTGGAGGTGTCCTTCACGTCGGCCAGGTGGTTGTCGCCTTCATAGCCGTAACGCACTTCGCGCAGGCCGACCTGGCCGGCGACGGTTTGCAGCTCGCAGTTGCCGTTGGCCGAACAGGTCAGGCAATCCAGCGGGTGATCGGAGATGTACAGCTCCATGACGTTGCGGCGCAGGGTCGCGAGTTTTGGCGTCTGGGTGTGCACGGTCATGCCTTCGGTGACCGGCGTGGTGCAGGACGCGGGGTAGCCGCGCATGCCGTCGATCTCCACCAGGCACATGCGGCAGGAGCCGAAGGCTTCCAGGCTGTCGGTGGCACACAGTTTCGGAATGGTGGTGCCCAGCAGCGCAGCGGCGCGCATCACCGAGGTGCCTTCGGGCACGCTGATGCTGCGCCCGTCGATGTTCAGGGTCACCTGCACGTCGCTGTCGCGGGCAGGAGTGCCCAGGTCGATATCGGTTTTCGGGTCGAAGAGAGTGATCATTGGTCGGCCTCCGAAGATTGCAGACCGAAGTCGGCGGGGAAGTACTTGAGGGCGCTGGCCACCGGAAACGGGGCCATGCCGCCCAACGCACACAGCGAACCGTATTGCATCGTGTCGCACAGGTCCTTGAGGATGATCACCTGCTCTTCGCGACCGCTCTGGTCTGGCGCGGCGAGCAGGCGGTCGATCACCTCCACGCCCCGGGTCGAGCCGATGCGGCACGGCGTGCATTTGCCGCAGGATTCCTCGGCGCAAAACTGCATGGCGAAACGCGCCATTTGGGCCATGTCCACCGTGTCATCCGCCACCACCACACCACCGTGGCCGAGCATCGCGCCAATGGCGGCGAACGCTTCGTAATCCAGCGGCGTATCGAATTGCGACGGCGGCACCCACGTGCCGAGCGGGCCGCCCACCTGCGCAGCCTTCAGCGGCCGGCCACTGGCGGTCCCGCCGCCGTAGTCTTCCACCAGTTCCCGCAGCGTCAGGCCAAAGGCCCGTTCCACCAGCCCGCCGTGACGAATATTGCCCGCCAATTGGAAGGGCATGGTGCCAAGGGAACGGCCCATGCCGTAATCGCGATAGAACTGCGCACCCTTGGCCAGAATCAGCGGCACCGAGGCCAGGGTCAGCACGTTGTGCACTAGCGTCGGCAAACCGAACAGACCCTTCAAGGCCGGAATCGGCGGCTTGGCGCGAACGATCCCGCGCTTGCCTTCGAGCGAGTCCAGCAGCGCGGTTTCTTCACCGCAGATGTACGCGCCGGCACCGACCCGCACTTCCATATCGAAGGCCAGGCCGCTGCCGCCGACATTGGCCCCGAGGTAACCGGCGGACCGAGCAATGTTCAGCGCCTGGCGCAGTGTGGCCACGGCGTCCGGATATTCCGAGCGCACATAAATGTAGCCGTAAGTGGCTCCGACGGTGATGCCGGCAATGGCCATGCCTTCGATCAGCAGGAAGGGGTCGCCTTCCATCAACATCCGGTCGGCGAAAGTGCCTGAGTCGCCTTCGTCGGCGTTGCACACAATGTACTTCTGCGCAGCCTCGGTAGCGCGCACCGTGCGCCATTTGATCCCGGCCGGGAACGCCGCGCCGCCACGGCCACGCAGGCCTGAATCGAACACTTCCGTCGCGGTCTGCTCGCCGCCCACTGCGACGGCGCGGGTCAAACCCTCGAAGCCACCGTGGGCCCGGTAATCATCCAGGGACAACGGCCGGGTAATGCCGGCGCGGGCGAACAGCAGGCGTTGTTGAGTCTTGAGATAAGGCAGTTCTTCCACCAGGCCCAAGGCCAGTGGATGCGCGGACGGCTCGCCTTTCAGGGCTTCAAGCACGGACGGCACATCGGCGGCGGTCAGCGGGCCAAAACCGATCCGGCCTTGCGGACTGTCCACTTCCAGCAGCGGTTCCAGCCAGTACAGGCCGCGCGAACTGGTGCGCTGCAACTCCAGCGGCAGATTGCGTTCCTGCGCCTGAGTGATAAGGGCCACCGCCACCTCATCGGCACCCACGGCACGGGCAAGAGAATCAGTGGGCAAATAAAGCGTCGGCATCATGCGTCCTCCCGGCAAGCGTCGAGCAAAGCATCCAGACGCTCGGCACTGAGCCGCGCATGCACTTGGCCATCCAGTTCCAGAGCGGGCGAGCAGGCGCAAGCACCGAGGCAATATACCGGACGCAAACTGATGCTGCCGTCGGCGCTACTGCCGTGATCGTCCAGTTGCAGACGCTCGCGCAACTGCGCGGCAAGCTGCTCGGCGCCGCGGCTCTTGCACGACTCGGCGCGGCACAGCCGCAGGATATGCCGGGCCGGCGGCGCGGTACGGAAGTCATGGTAAAAGCTGATCACCCCGCGAACCTCGGCCTGACTCAGGTTCAGCGCGTGGGCAATCTCGGGGACGGCCGCATCGGGGATGTAACCGATGCCCTCCTGAATCTCATGAAGAATCGGCAACAGTGCGCCAGCAGAGCCCTTGTGGCGCTCCAGTACGCTGTTGACCATCGGCAATTGCAACATCTCATCAGGCATTCAGCATTCCTCACGGTCACGGACAAACCAGAGGGTTGTCGGTCGTCCGAAAGTGTCGGCTGCGGCACTCACACCACGTCACGGAATCGTGGCAATTTCAGGCCGTCGGCCAGGGCACCCTGAGCGGGCATCTTGTAGTGCCCGGCACGGTCTTCGCCGCACCTTTTATAGGGCATTGAGGCAGCTTGCCACGCTGCTTTTGATTCGACCGCACCAAAGCGACGTGTTCAGTTCTGCCTACGACTATCCATTAAGTCTAGATGAGCACTGCCAGAGGCGTTGTCCCCTCCGTTGGTTGAAGTCATGGGCGGGTTTGGAAAACAAAGATGTGATCAAGGCGGGAGTGAAATGGATCAGTTGACCAACAGTTTCCAGCGCCTGTGCCAAGCTGATGGGATGCGAACACGCCTACCGTTCAGGCAAACCTCAGGAAGCCCATGACATGAAGCCCTCTCATGCATCGCACGTCCGTCGAGAATTCTTCAAAGCCATCGGGTTCTATTTGCGCGTTGTCTGGCCGATTTTTTCCGTACTGTTTCTGCTGGTCGTACTGTTCGGCCTGATCATCAGCTACCTGGAGGGCTGGGATCCTTTGGACGGCATCTATTTCGGCTTCGTGACCGGTTTGACCATCGGCTATGGAGAACTCGTGCCGAAACTGGGCGTCTCGCGGATTCTGGCGATTTTGCTGGGGTTCAACGGGGTGCTGATGACGGCGATATTTGCGGCGATCAGCGTTCGGGCGATTGAGGTTGCAGTGCGGGCGGCGGGGCAGGAAGAGTCGGGTAAGCCGACGGCGTGAAGTCATGCTTGGTTGCGAACGGAAATACAATCCCTTGTAGGAGCGAGCTCGCCCGAGCCGAAAAACAAAAAAAACCGAAAAACCTCGGGCCAAATCCCAAATCCCAATCACCCCACACAACCCCTGTGGGAGCGGGCTTGCTCGCGAAAGCGCCAGCCCTGCCAACATCGCTACTAAAGCTAGCCACTACCTCTCAGCCTTCGCCGCCGTCCGCTTGGGTGTAGGCACAAACCAGTGTTGTATGTGACGTCGACGTTGACATAGTCATCAGGCTTCGACAGCATCCATCCCAATCGCGCCCGATCCCCTGGTGCTGGCTTAGTCCGGCATTACGTTCGGGCCTTCTTGTTTGTGGAACATGGAAGTTGCCTAAGCCAACTCTTCCAAAGACGCTCCAACCACCCCCTGTGGGAGCGAGCTTGCTCGCGATAGCGCCAGCCCAGCCAACATATATGCTGAATCAGCTGCCACCATCGCAAGCCACCCACACCCCACAGGCCTCAAACACTAAGCTTCAGCCTTAGCCCCCGCCCGCTTAGACGCCAGCTCATTATCCCGATCCCGATTCAGCACCTTCACCGCATCATCCACCACTGCCTTACTCATCGCCGTCAAATAATGCGCGGCCCAGGCGTGGCGGTCGGTGTCTGTGGCGTAGGCAGCATCTTCGTTCAGCTTCTTGGCGAGAAACAGAAAGTCAGAAGCCATGGATAACGCATCGCCGAGGGGGACGCCGCGAGTGACGTGGAAGAGTGGTTGATCCGCGCAGTAGATGGCGGGGGTTAGGCCGATGGTTTTGAGTTCTGGTTGATCGGTCATTTGCCACCTCCGATAACGGATAGGCAGCGGGGAAGGGCGTTACGCAATTGGGAATTGCGTAGAGGGAAAAGCCAAATTTTGTACGGATTGATGCTGCGCATTATCAGACTCCTTGATATGTGAAGCTGCCGCATTCGTTTCCACACGAATGGGTGACAGCTGTGCGCAGGGTGGAAAACCGGGAATCAAGGAAACCGGCACGCCCGAAGACGTCCCACGCACAGCCGCCATAACTCACGCCGCAGGCATAAAAAAAGCGCCGGCAGACGTGATGGGGGCGCTGTTGCGCCTTGAATTACTCGGGTTTCCACACCCGGTCGCTGAATTGGCAGCGACGGTGGGAGGGTATCGTGCCGTTTCCTATGCTGCAACCGTTGGAAAGCTTGAATCTCAAACTCCGTTCCGAGGAAAGCACCCCGGAAAATAGATGCGAAACTCAAATTGCAGGCTTAATCCCTTGGCGGCGTATACTGCCTTGATAGAAGTACTTTCAATTTAAGCGACAGTCGTTGGAGGGCATTGTTTGCAGTCCCGTCATGGGATATGTAAAAAATGGGGCAGTCCTATCTTGAATGACTGATTTTAGGAGGTGGAATGGGGTATTTTGAGATAGTTCTTTCTGTTTCTAGTGTGTTGCTTGGGTTTGGTTTGAGTTCTGCATATGCGTGGCTGAAGAACTTAAAAAAAGCCAAATATATTTCTGTTGTTATGTTGCGTGAAATACGACTAAATATACGGTCTCTTGAAGAGGAACTTTCTGTTGCTGATAGTTATTTGGGTGGCGCTCTTCCCAGATGTGTCGAGTCGCTGGGTCTTGTTGAGATTGCTGGTAGATTGGACGATAGTATTTTTAGGGAGTCTTTTGATTCTTGCCGTTTTGATATCCCGTTGTTAGGTTTGGTTTCAGCGGAAGCAGTTTTTGTTTTTTACGAATCAGCACAAACTCAGCCAAAATCACTACGAGAAATCGAGCGTTGGGCGGGTAATATTCGGCATGGACTGATTAAAGATATAATTGGCGAGCTGATTTCAAAAGCTAAAAGTGCAGAGCAGGCTATTTTGAGATAGTTGTAAAAATTAAATTTCTCTGAAGAGGAGTTAAATCTTTTTCTAAAAAATTCCAAATTCGTTGTCGATGTATTGTGAAGTAATTCAGCTTTAGTTGGTTTTTAAGCGTAGGTGTTTATCTATTGCTAGGCCGAAAAAAATGAAAATTAATGTATGTTTGGGTTTTCTTTAAAAGGCTTGTGCATAAGGCTATGTTTTTAGGGTGTTTAAAATCTGTTATATGGGTGGTCGTTACTTTTTGCGCTCGATTCGGTATTGGTTGAGTTGAATTTAGCTTTGATGTCAGCCCGAGGTGCGCTTCGGGCTGACATCAAAGATTAAAGTGCTGGAGTTTGACGCGTAGAAGGTGTTGAACCTTTATAGGTATGTGGCATGTTCTTTTTACGCTTATCTTTTCATTGTTTCTGCGATGCACTTAATGACTTCTTTTCCGTCCTGGTATGCCTGAGTTATTTCGGCGTACGTGGATGTTGAGTTTATCTTTCCCTCGTGCGCAAAATCATTTCTCCAAGTTATCAGGTTTGAGTATGAGTTTTTTATATCTCTTCTGTTTGTTTGTAGGTATGCGATTGCCGCATGGTTTAGTTTCTTGTCAAATCGCGACAGATATTTTGGGCCAAATCTCTTTATATAGTCGGATTTTATTGTGCTGAGGGCTATTTTTCCATTGATTCGATTGAAATAGCTTTCAGTGAATGTGCCTAGAACTTTGTGTTTGTCTTGTGCAAACTTAATGAATATGTCCTTAACGGCGAGTTCGTATACAGTTACTGCGGCAATTGCAACAAATCCAACGTATTTTGCTTTTAGAAGTGGGTCGTTGACGGTAGGCATAATTGTATTTAAGTGTGCAACTATATCATCTGCGTGTTGGAAGTGATTTGAGTAGTTCATCGACGCACCTGTTATAAGTATTCACGTACGACATTGAAGCGGTCTTGTAGTGTTTTTGCGTCGGTGGTGTTATAGCTTGTTAAATTTTGGAATCGTTTGTCTTTTAATAATGACGAAAATGCTTTGCTTATACTTTCCGGTTTTATTGTCTTTGTCTTCTCGATGATTACGCACATGACGGAGTCGAGGGCTGACATATTGAGGGGGCCCCTTAAATGAAAAGGCTTTTCTCCGAGGGTCTCAACAATCAGGCTAGTGGCTTTGGGGAATGCCTGAAAAAAGTTTTTTACCTTGGCGGTGTTCGCGTTTTCATTTTTTTTCATGGCCGCGTTTAAGAACTCTCGCATAGGCTTTTCGTACTTCTCGCTTGTTCCAGTAAGTGCGAAAACTCTCAATAATAGCTCGGTGTCTTTTTGGTGTTTGTCAAGGAATGGGCGGCCTATAATTTTTCGCCAATTCGGGTCGGTGTTAGCTTTCTTTAGTTGCTCTGAGAATTCACCCATGAAAACACAGTTGCGTATCTCCTGCGGTTTTAGGGGAGTACCACCTGTGTTGAGGCGTTCGAAAATGTGGTACGCGCTTGTGCTTTCGCCTATTGGCGCCATCTGTCTAATATTTATGGCGCGGAGTACGGATTGTTTTAGTTTTCGCTGATCTGACTCTTCTAGGTCGCTGAATTTAAGGTTGTAATATGGGCTGTTTTTGTTTAGCCCTGAAAGTCTAAATACTTGACGTTTTCCGTGAGTGCTCTCTTTGCCGAAATACCCGTCCATAAAGAATACGATGCTGAGTATTCGTTGTTGGCCATCAATAACTAAATTTCTATTTTTTTCATCGATATAAAAAAATACTGGAGGTACGGGAAGTCCGCAAAGAAAAGAGTCTATGAGCAATGATGATTGCTTGATTGACCAAACAAACTCTCGCTGGTAGCTTGGGATTTTAATGTCCCCATCGGCCCACATTTGGGCTAGGCCTGATAATGTGTAATCCGAGGGGTAGGACGTTATGTCATATGACATTGAGACAGGTTCTTCAGACTCCTCTTCAAGCTCTTCTTCTATATCGAGTTCTGTGTCTAGTTCTGTATCTGGGAGACTGGCGGTCATGTCGATATCCATGTCGGGGTTGAATTTTTTTGCTTTGTTAGAAGATGGCTAATCTGTCTAATTTTCAGAGTTTTTTAATTCTAGTCTTAGCCTTCTTTTACTTTAGTGTAAGCTACTATTTTGCCAGCATGCTGTCCACTGATAAGTAGGGATGAGGACGAGCTAGCTCGCCCGGCAGATACGCGTTTATCGATAGAGTCGAGTTCTAACTGCTTACGGAAAACTCGCGACGCTTGGCAAGTACGCACACCCCGACATAGTCGGATGGGTTTTTACAGGCGCCGATAGCAGCAATCCCAGTAACTGATCATGCGAGCTTGCGTCGTTTGAAAGTACGCCTGATTATCTCGAATGAAACGACCGTAAAGCGTCGGATCGAGCGTCGGCAGATGCGTTTCAACGGTTTCAAGAATCTGGATGATGTACTCGCCCGTCAGCTGGAGCATGAACGGGACAGCCCAAGGTTCATGCGCTGAGAGAATCCGCTCCAATTGAAGTTGCCGCACATGACCATCGGTGGTGTCGTGTCAGAAGGCACGAAAGCAAAATGCTCGGTTTTTCAGTCAAGTGGTCAAAGGCTTCCTCATAACCCAGGTCATAAATCCGGTAAGGAATGGCTTATTTCTCCTCACCGACTCTGACCTCTATGAGTCGATGCATTGCCACGCGCGCCTGGCGGAGCTGACCTATAACCTAGTCGAGAGCCTTTGCCTTTTGTTCAAGGCAAGACGGAAACGCCCGGCGTGCTCGATGTATCATCATTCACAGAATGTCTTTCAAATAGTCCTTAAGCGCAATGAGCGGCGCATTAAGCAGCTCCATTGTCCGCGCACTGCTGAAATCAGCTGCCAACCGTTGCAGCTCTCGCCCTAGCGGCGTATCAGCCCCGCCTATAGCGTCCAGCGCCAAACCTACACAGTGCGCCACTCTAAACTGAATACCCTCGACATCACCCCGGCGAACCAACAACCCAAACACCTCCCGCTCATAATCACTCATGATCGGATCATCCCGCAGAATCGGACTTTCTCCTTCCCGCTCATAAGCCAGCTTGAGGGCGAAAAGGGCAACGGTTTCCAGTGGCAATTCCATTGTGTGAATCCTTGATTCGTTGGCTGAGCGGTTTGGGTGGTGGCATTGAAAAGCAAGATCAAAAAGATCGCAGCCTTTGGTAGCCCCTACGGGGTGGCGGGGTGGGGCTCACTTTTCTACAGACGAAAAAAAAGGCCTTGCAAAGCAAGACCTTTCTTAATTTTGGTGCCCCGAGGGAGACTCGAACTCCCACTTCTTGCGAAAACGGATTTTGAATCCGCCGCGTCTACCAATTCCGCCATCAGGGCTCAATGGCGGCGAAGTATAGAGATGAGATAACCGTCGGTCAATCAGGTACATGGAGAATTTTTGATATTTCCGCTAGACTTCCCGGCCCTGCTAGACGAACCCCATCATGCGCGTTGCTGACTTTACCTTCGAGCTCCCTGATTCGCTGATCGCCCGCCATCCTTTGGCTGAGCGTCGCAACAGTCGCCTGTTGACCCTTGATGGGGTCAGCGGCGCCCTGGCACACCGTCAATTCACTGATTTGCTTGAGCATTTGCGCCCGGGCGATTTGATGGTGTTTAACAATACCCGGGTGATTCCGGCGCGGCTGTTTGGCCAGAAGGCTTCCGGCGGCAAGCTGGAAATTCTGGTGGAGCGGGTGCTCGACAGTCATCGCGTGCTGGCCCATGTGCGGTCCAGCAAGTCGCCGAAGCCGGGGTCGAAAATCCTGATCGACGGTGGTGGCGAAGCCGAGATGCTGGCGCGTCATGACGCGTTGTTCGAGTTGGGGTTCGCCGAAGAGGTGTTGCCGCTGCTCGACCGCGTCGGGCACATGCCGTTGCCTCCTTATATAGACCGCCCGGACGAAGGCTCGGACCGCGAGCGTTATCAGACGGTCTACGCCGAGCGTTTGGGCGCGGTGGCGGCGCCGACGGCGGGGCTGCATTTCGATCAGCCGCTGATGGAGGCGATTGCCGCCAAGGGCGTCGAAACCGCGTTCGTGACCTTGCACGTCGGTGCGGGTACGTTCCAGCCGGTGCGTGTCGAGAAGATCGAAGATCACCACATGCACAGCGAATGGCTGGAAGTCGGCCAGGACGTGGTCGATGCCGTCGAAGCCTGCCGCGCTCGCGGTGGTCGCGTGGTGGCGGTGGGCACCACCAGCGTGCGTTCCCTGGAAAGTGCCGCGCGCGATGGCGTGCTCAAGCCGTTCAGTGGCGACACCGACATCTTTATCTACCCGGGCCGGCCGTTTCATGTGGTCGATGCCCTGGTCACCAACTTCCATTTGCCCGAATCCACGCTGTTGATGCTGGTTTCGGCGTTTGCCGGTTATCCCGAAGCCATGGCTGCCTATAAAGCAGCGGTGGAGCATGGTTACCGCTTTTTCAGCTACGGTGATGCGATGTTTATCACCCGTAATCCGGCGCCACGCGGCCCTGAGGAAACAGTATGAGTCGTATGTCGTTTGAGTTGCTTGCTACCGACGGCAAGGCTCGTCGCGGTCGTTTGACCTTTCCACGCGGTACCGTAGAAACCCCGGCCTTCATGCCGGTGGGCACCTATGGCACCGTCAAGGGCATGTTGCCGCGGGATATCACCGCCACGGGCGCGGAAATCATTCTGGGCAACACCTTCCACTTGTGGCTGCGCCCTGGCACCGAAGTGATCAAGAAGCACGGCGACCTGCACGATTTCATGCAGTGGAAAGGCCCGATTCTGACCGATTCCGGCGGTTTCCAGGTGTTCAGCCTGGGCGCGATGCGCAAGATCAAGGAGGAGGGCGTGACCTTCGCCTCCCCGGTCGATGGTGCCAAAGTGTTCATGGGCCCGGAAGAGTCGATGCAGGTCCAGCGCGACCTGGGCTCGGACATCGTGATGATCTTTGACGAATGCACCCCGTACCCGGCCGACGAAGACGTCGCGCGGGTATCGATGGAGCTGTCGTTGCGTTGGGCCAAGCGTTCGAAAGAAGCCCATGGCGACAACACGGCGGCGCTGTTCGGCATCGTTCAGGGCGGCATGCACCAGGATTTGCGCATGCGCTCCCTGGAAGGCCTCGACAAGATCGGCTTCGATGGCCTGGCCATTGGCGGTCTGTCGGTGGGCGAGCCGAAGCACGAGATGATCAAGGTGCTGGATTACCTGCCGGGCCAGATGCCGGCTGACAAACCTCGTTACCTTATGGGCGTTGGCAAACCGGAAGATCTGGTTGAGGGTGTGCGCCGCGGTGTGGACATGTTCGATTGCGTGATGCCAACCCGTAATGCCCGCAATGGGCATCTGTTCATTGATACAGGCGTGCTGAAGATCCGTAACGCGTTCCATCGCCATGATGATTCGCCGCTGGATCCGACCTGCGATTGCTACACCTGCCAGAACTTCTCCCGTGCTTATCTGCACCATCTGGACAAGTGTGGCGAAATGCTGGGTAGCATGTTGAATACCATCCACAATTTGCGCCATTACCAGGTGCTTATGGCTGGTTTGCGCGAGGCTATTCAACAGGGTACATTGGCCGCCTTTGTCGATGCCTTCTACGCCAAACGCGGGTTACCTGTTCCGCCTTTGGACTGAGTTTTCTGACCCCAAGATTCAACATTTGCAACTGGAGTGCTAAATGAGCTTTTTTATCTCTAATGCCATGGCTGACGCTGCTGCACCTGCTGCAGGCCCAATGGGCGGCGGCTTTGAGTGGATTTTCCTGGTCGGTTTCCTGGTCATCTTCTACCTGATGATCTGGCGTCCACAGGCCAAGCGCGCCAAAGAGCAGAAAACCCTGCTGGGCAGCCTGCAAAAAGGTGACGAAGTTGTGACCACCGGTGGTATCGCCGGCAAGATCACCAAAGTGTCCGACGACTTCGTTGTACTGGAAGTCTCCGACACCGTCGAAATGAAGTTCCAGAAAGGCGCCATTGCCGCCACGCTGCCAAAAGGCACGCTCAAAGCGATCTAAGTTCCAACTTCTACTCAATCGACGGGGCGCGCAAGGCGCCCCGCGTCATAAGCGGGCGGCGTGATGCTGAACAAATACCCTCTGTGGAAATACATTCTGATCCTGGCGGTGCTAGCGGTCGGTCTGATTTATTCCGCTCCCAATCTATATCCTGATGACCCGGCCATTCAGGTCAGCGGTGCAAGCACTTCGCTGCAGGTCAATCAGGCTGATCTGGATCGTGTGAGCGCAGCGCTCAAGGAATCCGGGATCAACGTCAAGGCTGCCACCCTGGCGGAAAACGGCAAGGGCGGGCTGATTCGTCTGACCAAGGCTGAAGACCAGTTACCTGCCAAAGACGTCGTGCGCAAGGCATTGGGTGATGACTACGTCGTTGCACTGAACTTGGCACAAACCACCCCGCAATGGCTGCGCAGCCTGGCCGCGCACCCGATGAAGCTGGGTCTGGACTTGTCCGGTGGCGTGCACTTCCTGCTGGAAGTGGATATGGACAAAGCCCTCGACGCTCGCTTGAAAGTGTACGAAGGCGATGTGAAGAGCCTGTTGCGTAAAGAGAAACTGCGCTATCGCAGCCTGCCGCAACTCAACGGTGCCATACAGCTGGGCTTCACTGATGAGGCAGCCCGCGAACAAGCCCGTGCGCTGATCCGCAAGAGCTTCAACGATTTCGATATTGTTCCGGCCGACCTCAATGGGCAGCCGGTACTGCGTCTGGCGATGACCCCGGCCAAGCTGGCGGAAATCCGTGAATACTCCATCAAGCAGAACTTGACCACGGTACGTAACCGCGTCAACGAACTGGGTGTTGCCGAGCCAATCGTTCAGCGCCAGGGCGCCAACCGCATCGTGGTTGAGCTGCCGGGCGTGCAGGACACCGCCGAAGCCAAGCGTATCCTCGGCAAGACGGCCAACCTTGAGTTCCGTCTGGCCGCTGAGCCAGGCGCTTCGAAAGCCACTTCCGAAACCTTCGAGTTCCGTGAAGGCAATCGTCCGCCCGCACAGATCGAGCGTGGCTTGATCATCACGGGCGACCAGGTGACTGACGCCAAGGCTGGCTTCGGCGAGCAAGGCACGCCGGAAGTGAACATCCGTCTGGATGGCCACGGTGGCGAGCTGATGAGTCGTGCGACTCGCAGCAACGTCGGTCGCAGCATGGCCGTGATCTTTATCGAGCAGCGTCCGGTTACCTCTTACGTCAAGCAAGTGGTTAACGGCGTCGAGAAAGAAGTGCCGGTCCAGACGTTCAAGGAAGAGAAAAAGATCATCAGTCTGGCGACCATCCAGTCGCCGCTGGGTGCTCAATTCCGCATCACCGGCCTGAACGGTCAGGGCGAGTCGTCCGAACTGGCGCTGCTGCTGCGTGCCGGTGGTCTGGCTGCACCAATGTACTTCGCTGAAGAGCGCACCATTGGCCCAAGCCTGGGTGCCGACAACATCGTCAAAGGTATCGATGCATCGCTGTGGGGCATGCTGTTTGTCTCGCTGTTCATCATCGCCATCTACCGCTTCTTCGGCATCATCGCCACCGTCGCGCTGGCGGTGAACATGGTGCTGCTGCTGGCCCTGATGTCGCTGCTGGGTGCAACGCTGACCCTGCCGGGTATCGCCGGTATCGTGTTGACCATGGGTATGGCCGTCGACGCCAACGTTCTGATCTTCTCGCGGATACGTGAAGAGATCGCGGCGGGCATGAGCGTGCAACGGGCAATCAACGAAGGCTTCGGCCGGGCATTCACCGCGATTCTCGACGCCAACCTGACAACCTTGTTGGTCGGCGGGATTCTCTTTGCGATGGGCACCGGCCCGGTCAAGGGCTTCGCAGTGACCATGTCCCTCGGGATCTTTACCTCGATGTTCACGGCCATCATGGTGACCCGCGCGATGGTCAACCTGATCTTCGGCGGTCGTGACTTCAAGAAGTTGTGGATTTAAGGGGCTGCCATGTTACGTACAATCAACTTCATGGGCGTTCGCAACTTTGCGTTCGGCGTCACATTGTTCCTCACGGCACTGGCATTGTTCAGTGTCGCCACCAAGGGCATGAACTGGGGCCTGGACTTCACCGGCGGTACGCTCATCGAGCTGACCTACGAGCGTCCGGCCGACGTCACCAAGGTGCGTGAGCAGCTGGTTACATCGGGTTATAACGATGCGGTCGTTCAGAGCTTCGGTGCGACTACCGATTTGCTGGTGCGTATGCCAGGTGAAGACCCGCAGCTGGGTCATCAAGTGGCAGAAGCGCTGCTGAAGGTTGGCGGCGATAACCCGGCAACGGTCAAGCGCGTCGAATTCGTCGGCCCTCAGGTCGGTGAAGAGCTGCGCGACCAGGGCGGCCTCGGCATGCTGATGGCGCTCGGCGGCATCCTGATCTACCTGGCTTTCCGCTTTCAGTGGAAGTTCGCGGTCGGTGCCATCGTTTCGTTGATTCACGACGTGATCGTGACCATCGGTATCCTGTCGTTCTTCCAGATCACCTTCGACCTGACAGTGTTGGCGGCGGTGCTGGCGATTATCGGTTACTCGCTCAACGACACCATCGTGGTATTCGACCGGGTTCGTGAGAACTTTCGCGTACTGCGCAAGGCGACCCTGATCGAGAACATCAACATCTCGACCACGCAAACCCTGCTGCGGACCATGGCGACGTCGATCTCCACCTTGCTGGCGATCGCGGCTCTGTTGTTCTTCGGTGGCGATAACCTGTTCGGCTTCTCTATCGCGCTGTTTATCGGTGTGTTGGCGGGTACCTACTCGTCGATCTACATCGCTAACGTCGTGCTGATCTGGCTGAACCTGAGCACTGAGGATCTGATTCCTGCAGTGGCTACCGACAAGGAAGTCGACGACCGCCCATAACGGCTATCGTTTTCCAGCTGTCGGCCGAAAAGGCGCGAGTATTGAACTCGCGCCTTTTTTTATGCTCCAAGGCTGGGAGAAGCGCGGGCTTGTCCCGCATGTGATGGTCAGGAGGTTCATGTGAACAAGTCGATGCTGGTTGGTGCAGTATTGGGTGCTGTCGGTGTAACAGCCGGAGGTGCTGTTGCCACCTACAAGCTGGTTAATAGCGGCCCTGAATATGCGCAAGTTCTAGCCGTTGAACCGGTCAAGACGCAAATCAAGACGCCACGTGAAGTGTGCAAGGACGTAGCGGTTACCCGGCAAGCGCCGGTGAAAGATCAACACCAGATCGCCGGTACGGTGGTTGGTGCGCTGGCGGGTGGTCTGTTGGGTAATCAGATCGGCGGCGGTACTGGCAAGAAAATCGCCACAGTGGCCGGTGCGGTCGGCGGCGGTTATGCGGGTAACAAGGTGCAAGAAGGCATGCAGGAGCGTGACACCTACACCACGACTCAAACCCGCTGTAACACGGTGCATGACATCAGCGACAAGGTTGTAGGTTACGACGTGCGTTATTCGCTGGATGGCAAGGAAGGCAAAGTGCGGATGGATCGCGATCCGGGCAACCAGATTCCGGTCGACAAGGACGGTAAATTGGTCCTGTCGCAGAACGAGCCGGCTCCAGCTCAATAATCAGCTGATTGCCAAAATCAAAAAGAAGCACTCTGCGGGGTGCTTTTTTTGTGCCCGGAATTTATGCCTCACCACCAATTCCTTGTGGGAGCGGGCTTGCTCGCGAAGGCGGCTTCACATTCAATATTGACGGTGGCTGATACACCGCTTTCGCGAGCAAGCCCGCTCCCACATTGAACCTGTGGTGTTTTCGGGAATTGGATTTCAGGCATAAAAAAAGCACCCCGAGAGGTGCTTTTTTGTGGCTGCTCGCTTAGCGTTTCAGCGAGGCCGGCAGGTGCGGCTGGATGGCCGTCAGTACTGCTTTGAAGCATTTGGTGTTACCGGCAACGACATGGCCTTTCTCAAGGAAGTCGTGACCACCGGTGAAGTCGCTCACCAAGCCGCCTGCTTCCTGGATCAGCAGGGCGCCTGCAGCCATGTCCCACTCGGACAGGCCCGACTCCCAGAAGGCGTCGAAACGGCCGGCCGCTACGTAAGCCAGGTCCAGGCTTGCCGAGCCAGCGCGGCGGATGCCGGCAGTCTGGCCAACCAGGGCGCGGAACATGCCCAGGTAGTTGTCGAGGTTGTCCATTTGGTCATCGCGGAACGGGAAGCCGGTACCCAGCAGGGCGCCGTCCAGGCTGGTGCGGCCGCTGACGCGCAGACGACGACCGTTCAGTTGAGCGCCGCGACCACGGCTGGCGGTGAATTCTTCCTGGCGAACCGGGTCCAGAACCACAGCGTGTTCCAGGCGACCGCGGTATTTGCAGGCGATGCTGACAGCGAAGTGAGGAATGCCGCGCAGGAAGTTGGTGGTGCCGTCCAGTGGGTCGATGATCCACAGGTACTCTTCGCCTTCGATCCCGGTGCCGGCGTGCATGCCGGTTTCTTCACCCATGATCGAGTGATTCGGGTAGGCCTTGCGCAGCGCGTCGATGATTTTTTGCTCAGCGGCGCGATCCACCTCGGATACGTAATCCTTGGCGTCTTTTTCGTCGACCTTGATGGTATCCAGGCGCTCGATGGAGCGGAAGATCAATTCACTGGCGCTGCGGGCGGCGCGCAGCGCGATATTCAGCATGGGCTGCATGGATGTGTCACCTAAGGTTGTTAAAGAAAGCCGGGCATTCTATCAGAAAGTTTCTACAGGAGAAGGTCGGTGTTCGCTTTCATAGCTTAACGGTAGGTTGAGCTGTAAGATTCTGCTCCCCATTAAAGTGTTCGAGAGCGCCTCCCTTGCTGCAAAACATTCGTGTCGTCCTGGTCAATACCAGCCACCCCGGGAATATCGGCGGTGCTGCGCGTGCCATGAAGAACATGGGCCTGTCGCGGCTGGTGCTGGTCGAACCGCGGTTGTTCCCGCACCACGAGGCCGATGTTCGTGCTTCCGGTGCCGGTGACATCCTTGAAAACGCGCAAGTCGTCGCCACCTTGGAAGATGCCTTGGTCGGCTGCAATCTGGTGCTCGGCACCAGCGCCCGTGACCGTCGCATTCCCTGGCCGTTGCTCGATCCCCGCGAATGCGGGGTGAAAGTGGTCGAGGAGGCAGCGCAGGGTGCCGAGATTGCCTTGGTCTTTGGTCGAGAAGATTCCGGCCTGACCAATGAAGAGCTGCAGCGATGTCATTATCACGTGCACATCCCATCAGACCCTGAGTTCAGTTCGCTGAACCTTGGGGCGGCGGTTCAGGTGTTGAGTTATGAAGTGCGCATGTCCTGGCTGGCGGCCCAAGGCCGGCCGAGCAAGGTCGAGAAGGAAGAAGTGGCCTCCGTCAAAAGCGCTGAGCTGGCGACCATGGATGAGCTGGAGCGATTCTATGAGCACCTGGAGCAAACCCTGGTGGCCATTGAATTCCTCGATCCGGAAAAGCCGCGGCACTTGATGGCGCGCCTGCGCCGGTTGTACGGACGCAGCTCGGTCAGCCGGGCGGAAATGAATATATTGCGTGGCATCCTCACGGAAACCCAGAAAGCGGCCCGTGGTGAGCTTCTTAAGCGGAAGGATTAAAAATGTTCGAGCGTTTGCGTGAAGATATCCAGAGTGTTTTCCATCGTGATCCGGCAGCGCGCAACGCCTTTGAAGTTCTGACGTGCTACCCGGGCATGCACGCCATCTGGATCCACCGCTTGTCGTCAGCTCTGTGGGGCATGGGCTGGAAGTGGCTGGCGCGACTGGTGTCGAACTTCGGTCGCTGGTTGACCGGGATCGAAATCCATCCGGGTGCCAAGGTCGGTCGTCGCTTCTTTATCGACCATGGCATGGGCATCGTCATCGGTGAAACTGCTGAGATCGGCAATGACGTCACCCTTTATCAGGGCGTGACCCTCGGCGGCACCAGCTGGAACAAGGGCAAGCGCCACCCGACGCTTGAAGATGGCGTAGTGGTCGGGGCTGGGGCCAAGGTGCTTGGCCCGTTTACGGTCGGTGCTGGCGCCAAGGTTGGTTCCAATGCCGTGGTCACCAAGGCGGTCCCGCCCGGGGCGACAGTGGTGGGGATTCCGGGCCGGATCATCGTCAAGTCCGATGAAGAGCAGGACGCCAAGCGCAAGGCCATGGCTGAGAAGATCGGTTTCGATGCCTATGGGGTGGGTGAAGACATGCCGGACCCGGTGGCGCGCGCCATCAATCAGTTGCTCGATCATTTGCAGGCGGTTGACGGGCGCCTGGAGGGGATGTGCGGGGCGCTGAAAGACCTGGGCAGTAATTACTGTGCGAAAGATCTGCCTGAGCTGCGCGAAGAAGACTTTGCCTGTGTGAAGGACAAGGATCAGAGCCAGGCCAGCTAAACCGCGTCGACTTCAATCGCGAGCAGGCTCATTCCCACATTGGATCTTCTGTGCCCACATATTCTGTGTTCGACGAAGGTCTGGTGTGGGAGTGAGCCTGCTCGCGATGAACGATAACGCGCAATTGCTGGCTGTACGCCGCCAGCCTTTGTTATGATGCGGCCGCTCTTTTGCGGGTAATCCCGAGTAAAGCACTAGGTCTTATAGTTGACTTAAATACTCGGGAATTGCATACTCGCCCCATTCCGAACTCCGTGGTAATTGTCCATGCGACTGACTACAAAAGGCCGATACGCCGTGACCGCCATGCTTGACCTGGCGTTGCACGCGCAGCACGGGCCGGTGTCCCTGGCCGATATCTCCGAGCGCCAAGGCATCTCCCTGTCCTACCTCGAACAGCTCTTCGCCAAATTGCGCCGCAGCAATCTGGTGTCCAGCGTCCGTGGTCCGGGCGGCGGCTATCAGCTGTCGCGCGACATGCAGGGTATCCAGGTCGCCCAGGTGATCGATGCGGTGAACGAATCGGTCGATGCCACCAAATGCCAGGGCCAGGGTGATTGCCATCAAGGCGACACCTGTCTGACCCACCACTTGTGGTGCGATCTGAGCCTGCAGATTCACGAATTTCTCAGCGGTATCAGCTTGGCTGACCTTGTCACTCGCCGTGAGGTACAAGAAGTAGCCCAGCGTCAGGATCAGCGCCGTTGCAACAGCAAGGCGCCACGCCTGGACAAGATTGAAGCGTCCGCCGTCGAATGACAGCCAAAGAGCTAGCGGCACGCCAGCCAGCCTGATTTAGGAGATAGTCCATGAAATTGCCGATTTACCTTGATTACTCTGCGACCACCCCGGTTGATCCGCGTGTCGCGCAAAAGATGAGTGAATGCCTGCTGGTCGACGGAAACTTCGGTAACCCGGCGTCCCGTTCCCACGTGTTCGGCTGGAAAGCTGAAGAGTCCGTCGAAAACGCTCGTCGTCAGGTCGCTGACCTGGTCAACGCCGATCCGCGTGAAATCGTCTGGACCTCCGGTGCCACCGAGTCCGACAACCTGGCAATCAAGGGTGCGGCGCATTTCTATGCCACCAAAGGCAAGCACCTGATCACCACCAAGATTGAGCACAAGGCTGTCCTCGACACCATGCGCCAACTGGAGCGTGAAGGCTTTGAAGTCACCTACATCGAGCCTCGCACTGATGGCCTGGTCACTCCGGAGATGATCGAAGCCGCCCTGCGCGACGACACCATCCTGGTTTCGGTCATGCACGTGAACAACGAAATCGGCACCATCAACGACATCGCAGCCATCGGCGAACTGACCCGCTCCAAGGGCATCCTGTTCCACGTCGACGCTGCTCAGTCCACCGGCAAGGTCGATATCGACCTGTCGAAGCTGAAAGTCGACATGATGTCGTTCTCTGCCCACAAAACTTACGGCCCTAAAGGCATCGGCGCACTGTACGTGAGCCGCAAGCCGCGTGTTCGCATCGAAGCGACCATGCACGGCGGCGGTCACGAACGTGGCATGCGTTCCGGCACCCTGGCGACTCACCAGATCGTCGGCATGGGCGAAGCCTTCCGCGTAGCCAAGGAAGACATGGTTGCCGAGAACATCCGCATCAAGGCCCTGAGTGACCGCTTCTTCAAGCAGGTCGAAGGCCTGGAAGAGCTGTACATCAACGGCAGCATGACCGCCCGCGTACCGCACAACCTGAACCTGAGCTTCAACTACGTTGAAGGCGAGTCGCTGATCATGGCGCTCAAGGATCTGGCGGTTTCGTCCGGTTCGGCCTGCACCTCGGCTTCCCTTGAGCCTTCGTACGTACTGCGCGCCCTGGGCCGCAACGACGAACTGGCACACAGCTCGATTCGCTTCACCTTCGGCCGTTTCACCACCGAAGAAGAAATCGACTACGCCGCGCAGAAAGTCTGCGAGGCCGTTACCAAGCTGCGCACTCTGTCGCCGCTGTGGGACATGTACAAAGACGGTGTCGACATTTCGAAAATCGAGTGGGCGGCACACTGATTTCAAGTCGCCGCAAACCGGCCCTGCGAACCTTCGGGCGCAGGGCTTCAAGAGCGACTCTCTGATGAGTGAGGATTAAGAATCATGGCTTACAGCGAAAAGGTCATCGACCACTACGAGAACCCGCGCAACGTCGGCAAGATGGACGCGGAAGACCCAGATGTCGGCACCGGCATGGTCGGCGCTCCGGCGTGCGGCGACGTGATGCGCCTGCAGATCAAGGTCAACGAGCAAGGCATCATCGAAGACGCCAAGTTCAAGACCTACGGTTGCGGTTCGGCTATCGCCTCCAGCTCCCTGGCGACCGAGTGGATGAAAGGCAAGACTCTGGATGAAGCAGAGACCATCAAAAACACTCAGCTGGCCGAAGAACTGGCTCTGCCGCCAGTAAAAATTCACTGCTCCGTACTTGCTGAAGACGCTATCAAAGCGGCCGTTCGCGACTACAAGCAGAAGAAAGGCTTGATCTGACTTTCAAGATTTGGCGACGAGTAAGGAGTCACCGATGGCTATCAGCATGACAGAAGCGGCTGCTCAACACGTGCGACGCTCCCTCAACGGGCGCGGCAAAGGTGAAGGGATTCGTCTGGGTGTTCGCACTACAGGCTGTTCCGGCCTTGCCTACGTGCTGGAGTTTGTCGACGAGGTGGTTGCAGAGGATCAGGTGTTCGAAAGTCACGGCGAGAAAGTGATCATCGACCCGAAAAGCCTGGCCTACCTGGACGGTACCGAACTCGATTTCGTCAAGGAAGGGTTGAACGAAGGCTTCAAGTTCAACAACCCCAACGTTCGCGGTGAATGTGGCTGCGGCGAAAGCTTCAACATTTGAGGCTTGTCGTGGGTACTCCTTGTCATTTCGCTTTATTTGAGCTGCAACCGAGTTTCGATCTGGACCTCGATCAGCTGGCTACGCGCTACCGTGAGTTGGCGCGCGGCGTTCATCCGGACCGCTTCGCTGATGCTTCCGAGCGTGAGCAGCGGCTGGCGCTAGAGCAATCCGCGAGCCTCAACGAGGCCTACCAGACGCTCAAAAATCCACCCAAGCGCGCGCGTTACCTGCTCGCCTTGAATGGTGGCGAGCTGCCGCTGGAGGTCACGGTGCATGATCCGGAGTTTCTTCTGCAGCAGATGGAGTTGCGTGAAGAGCTCGAAGACCTGCAGGACAGCGCCGACCTCAATGGCGTTGCCGTCTTCAAGCGTCGCCTGAAGTTTGCCCAGGATGAACTGAACCAAAGCTTCTCGGCTTGCTGGAACGATGCTGCGCAACGTGAACGGGCCGAACGCCTGATGCGGCGCATGCAGTTTCTCGACAAGCTCACCTACGAAGTGCGCCAGTTAGAAGAGCGCCTCGACGATTAACCCAGTGCCGCTCCGGTCGCACGCCTGATATACAGATAAGTCCTGATAACGATGGCCCTACTGCAGATCGCCGAACCCGGCCAAAGTCCTCAACCGCACCAGCGTCGTCTGGCTGTGGGGATCGACTTGGGCACTACCAATTCGCTGGTCGCTGCGTTGCGCAGTGGTCTTTCCGAGCCTCTGGCTGACGCTGACGGGCAGGTCATCCTGCCGTCCGCGGTGCGCTACCACGCTGATCGCGTTGAAGTAGGCGAGTCGGCCAAGCTGGCTGCCGCCACCGACCCTTTGAACACCGTGCTGTCGGTCAAGCGCTTGATGGGTCGTGGTTTGTCCGACGTCAAGCAATTGGGCGACCAACTGCCGTACCGCTTCGTCGGCGGCGAGTCGCACATGCCGTTCATCGACACGATCCAGGGCCCGAAAAGCCCGATCGAAGTCTCCGCCGATATCCTGAAAGTGCTGCGTCAGCGCGCCGAAGCGACGTTGGGTGGCGAACTGGTAGGTGCGGTGATCACCGTTCCGGCCTATTTCGACGATGCTCAGCGTCAAGCCACCAAGGATGCGGCCAAACTGGCTGGCCTTAACGTACTGCGGCTGCTCAACGAGCCGACTGCCGCCGCTGTGGCTTACGGTCTGGATCAGCACGCTGAAGGCCTGGTCGCCATTTATGACCTGGGCGGCGGTACCTTCGATATTTCGATTCTGCGCCTGACCGGCGGTGTGTTTGAGGTTTTGGCTACCGGCGGCGACAGCGCGCTGGGCGGCGATGACTTCGACCATGCAATTGCCGGCTGGATCATCGAGAGCGCCGGTCTGTCTGCTGACCTCGATCCGGGTGCGCAACGCAATCTGCTGCAAACCGCTTGTGCGGCCAAAGAAGCGCTGACCAATGCTTCGTCCGTTGAAGTCACTTATAGCGACTGGAAAGCCGAGTTGACCCGTGAAGCCTTCAATACGCTGATCGAACCAATGGTTGCCCGCAGCCTGAAAGCCTGTCGCCGCGCTGTGCGTGATTCCGGCATCGAGCTGGACGAAGTGCACGCGGTCGTCATGGTGGGCGGTTCGACCCGTGTGCCTCGCGTCCGCGAAGCCGTCGCAGAAGCCTTCGGTCGCGAGCCGCTGACCGAAATCGATCCGGATCAAGTGGTGGCCATCGGTGCCGCGATCCAGGCTGATACGCTGGCCGGCAACAAGCGCGATGGCGATGAACTGCTGCTGCTCGATGTGATTCCGTTGTCCCTGGGGCTGGAAACCATGGGCGGACTGATGGAGAAGGTGATTCCGCGCAACACCACCATTCCTGTCGCCCGCGCTCAGGACTTCACGACCTATAAAGATGGCCAGTCGGCCATGGCGATCCACGTATTGCAGGGCGAGCGCGAGCTGATCAGCGACTGCCGCTCCCTGGCACGCTTCGAATTGCGCGGCATTCCGGCGATGGTGGCCGGTGCGGCGAAGATTCGCGTGACTTTCCAGGTCGATGCCGACGGTCTGCTCAATGTTTCTGCCCGCGAGCTGGGCTCGGGCATTGAGGCCAGCATCCAGGTCAAGCCGTCCTACGGTCTGACGGACGGCGAAATTGCCAAGATGCTCAAGGATTCCTTCCAGCACGCCAGCGACGACAAGGTCGCTCGTGTCTTGCGTGAACAGCAGGTCGATGCGCAGCGCCTGATCGAAGCGGTGCAGGGCGCCCTCGACGTCGATGGCGAGCGCTTGCTCGACGCCGAAGAGCGCATGGTCATCGAATTGCAGATGCAGGAACTGACCGAACTGATGAAAGGCACCGATGGTTACGCCATCGAGCAGCAGACCAAGCGTCTGTCGCAAGTGACCGACGCCTTTGCTGCCCGCCGCCTGGACTCGACGGTGAAAGCCGCGCTGGCGGGGCGCAACCTGAATGAGATTGAGGAATAACGATGCCACAGGTCATTTTTCTGCCACACGAGAAGTTCTGCCCGGAAGGTATGGTTGTGGAGGCTGAGCCTGGCATCTCCATTCTCGAGCTGGCCCACGAACACCATATCGAGATGGAAAGCGCCTGTGGCGGCGTCTGCGCCTGCACCACCTGCCACTGCATCATCCGCGAAGGTTTCGACTCGCTGGAAGAAGCGGATGAGCTGGAAGAAGACTTTCTGGATCGTGCCTGGGGTCTGGAGGCGCAATCGCGTCTAGGCTGTCAGGCGATTGTCGGGAATGAAGACCTGACTGTCGAAATTCCAAAATACTCGGTCAACCATGCGGCTGAAGCGCCGCACTGATTCAAGGAACTGAAATGAGTCTGAAATGGGTTGATGTGCTGGAAATCGCGATCCAGCTGGCTGAATCCAAGCCGGATGTGGATCCGCGTTATGTGAACTTCGTCGATCTGCACAAATGGGTGCTGGCATTGCCGGAGTTCAGTGATGATCCGACCCGCGGTGGCGAGAAGGTACTTGAAGCCATTCAGGCCGCCTGGATCGAAGAAGCAGACTGAGTCTGCGCCGTATGCAGTTAGGCAATACCCAAGAACCCGCGTATAATTCGCGGGTTTAATTTTTCGCAAATTACCGTTTCTGGAGTTACACCATGGCTGTTCAACGTACTTTCTCCATCATCAAGCCTGACGCTGTTGCAAAAAACGTTATCGGCGAGATCACCACTCGTTTCGAAAAAGCTGGCCTGCGCGTTGTAGCTTCGAAACTGAAGCAACTGTCCAAAGCTGAAGCTGAAGGCTTCTACGCTGAGCACAGCGCTCGTGGTTTCTTCAACGACCTGGTTGCTTTCATGATCTCCGGTCCGGTTGTCGTTCAGGTTCTGGAAGGCGAAAACGCTATCGCTCTGAACCGTGAGCTGATGGGCGCTACCAACCCTAAAGAAGCTGCTGCCGGCACCATCCGCGCTGACTTCGCTGATTCCATCGACGCCAACGCTGTACACGGTTCGGACTCCGAAGCCGCTGCTGCTCGCGAAATCTCGTACTTCTTCGCAGCTACTGAAGTAACCACTCGCTAAGCATTGGCTTAAGAGTGAAGGTGAATCCATGACTACATCGACTGTAAAAACCAACCTGCTGGGTCTGACTCAACAGGAAATGGAAAAATTCTTCGACTCGATCGGGGAGAAGCGTTTCCGTGCCGGTCAGGTAATGAAATGGATTCACCACCTTGGCGTCGATGATTTCGACGCCATGACGAACGTCAGCAAGGCCTTGCGCGACAAGCTCAAGGCTATTGCCGAAGTTCGCGGTCCTGAAGTTGTCAGCGAGGACATTTCCACCGACGGCACCCGCAAGTGGGTGGTGCGCGTGGCGTCCGGCAGCTGCGTCGAGACCGTGTACATTCCCCAGGGCAAACGCGGCACTTTGTGCGTTTCGTCCCAGGCAGGCTGTGCCCTGGATTGCAGTTTCTGCTCCACCGGCAAGCAAGGTTTCAACAGTAACCTCACCGCCGCCGAAGTGATCGGCCAGGTGTGGATTGCCAATAAATCGTTCGGCAGCATCCCGGCGACCGCCGACCGTGCCATCACCAACGTGGTGATGATGGGCATGGGTGAGCCGCTGCTGAACTTCGACAACGTCGTGGCCGCCATGCATCTGATGATGGATGACCTGGGCTACGGGATCTCCAAGCGCCGCGTAACCCTGTCTACATCGGGTGTGGTGCCGATGATTGATGAGCTGTCCAAGCACATCGACGTCTCCCTGGCGTTGTCCCTGCACGCACCGAACGACGCATTGCGTAACCAATTGGTGCCGATCAACAAGAAATATCCGCTTAAGATGCTGCTCGAGTCGTGCCAGCGCTACATGTCGTCCCTGGGCGAGAAGCGCGTGCTGACCATCGAGTACACCTTGCTCAAGGACATCAATGACAAGGTTGAACATGCCGTTGAGATGATCGAGTTGCTCAAGAACATCCCGTGCAAGATCAACCTGATTCCGTTCAACCCGTTCCCGCATTCCGGTTACGAGCGTCCGAGCAACAACGCGATTCGTCGTTTCCAGGATCAGCTTCACCATGCCGGCTTCAATGTCACCGTCCGCACCACCCGCGGTGAAGACATCGATGCCGCGTGTGGCCAATTGGTAGGACAGGTGCTGGATCGCACCCGTCGCAGCGAACGTTATATCGCCGTGCGCGAGTTGAGCGCCGAAAACGATATCGCACAGAACGCTGCGAACAATAATTAAGAGAGGATCTCTATGTCCCTGCGCTTCGCGCTGCTTTTGCTGTTGGCCAGCCTGTGTGCTGGTTGTGTCCTGTCGGGCGATTTCAACCCGATGAAGACCAGCAAGGGCCGCGATGAAGCGCGTGTTGCCTATGTGCAGCTGGGGTTGGGGTACTTGCAGCAGGGCATGACCGAACGGGCGAAAGTACCGTTGAAAAAAGCCCTGGACCTGGATGACTCGGACCCGGATGCCAACGCTGCGCTGGGTCTGGTATTCCAGGCAGAGATGGAGCCGGAGCTGGCGGATAAGCATTTTCGTAAGGCGCTGTCTTCCAGCCCCAACGATGCGCGAATCCTGAACAACTACGGCAGTTTTCTTTTCGAAGAGAAACGCTACAAAGAAGCTTACGAGCGCTTTGAACAGGCCGCCGCTGACACTTTGTATCCTGAGCGTTCGCGGGTGTTCGAGAACCTCGGTATGACCGCTTCGAAGCTGGGGCAGCGCGATCTGGCGCAGCAGCAGCTGGAAAAAGCCCTGCGGTTGAATCGCCAACAACCGCGTGCATTGCTGGAAATGGCTGAGTTGTCCTTCGAAGACAGGCATTATGTGCCCGCGCGCGACTATTACGATCGTTTTAGCCTGCTCACCGAGCAAAATGCACGTAGTCTATTGCTCGGCGTTCGGCTGGCAAAAGTGTTTGATGATCGCGACAAGGCCGCCAGTTTTGGCCTGCAACTAAAACGACTCTATCCCGGTACGCCGGAATATCAGCAATACCTGTCGGAGCAATGATGAAAGCGGCGCATCCCGAAGTTGTAGCAGCGAATCGCGTTAATCCCGGTGAAACTTTACGCCAGGCTCGCGAAAGCAATGGCTGGTCGCTGGCCGAAGTGGCCCTCAAGCTCAACCTCACCGTCAATTCCCTGAGCAATCTGGAAGCCGGCGCTTTCGACAAGCTGCCTGGGCATACCTTTGCTCGCGGTTATATTCGTGCCTACGCGAAATTGCTCGGCATGGATCAAACCGTACTGGTCCAGCAGTTCGACCAATCCACCGGCACCGACTCCCAGGGCAGCAACGTCCATAGCCTGGGACGTATCGAAGAGCCGGTTCGGGTTTCCCACACCATTTTGCGAGTGGTCAGCCTGCTGTTGCTGTTTGCAGTGATCGGTGGTGGTTTTGTCTGGTGGCAGGATCAGACCTCATTGCGTACCAAAGACCTGACTAGCCTGAGCCCGGAACACGTGGAAGTCGAAGGCGCTGACGGCACTACCCAGATCCATCCGCTGGACGAGCCGGAAGACCAGGCTGTCGCGCAAGGTCAGGCTGACGGCACCACCGCTCTTGCGTTGCCGCAAGCCGATACGTCGGCTGAAGCACCGGCCGAAACTGAAGCGGCTGCACCGGCTGCACCGGCTGCACCAGCGCCTGCTGCACCTGCCCACAGCACCGCTCCGGTTGTCTCCATTCCAGTCGCGCCAGCCCCGACAGCTCCTGTGGTATCAACCCCGCCTGCGAGCGCTTCGGTTACTCCGACCATTCCCCCTTCGGCAGCGGCTGCTCCGGTTGCCGGCCAGGGTCAGGTTCAACTGCAATACACTGCCGATTGCTGGACGCAAGTGACCGATGGCACCGGCAAGGTGTTGTTGAGCGGTCTCAAGCGCAAAGGCGAAAACGTTTCCGTGAGCGGCAAGCCACCGTTTTCCGTGCGTCTGGGCTTCGCCCGCGGCGCGCAGGTCAGCTACAACGGGCAGGTGGTTGATGTCGCTCCGTTCACCAGTGGCGAGACTGCTCGCCTGAAGTTGGGTCAATAAGTCATGCACGGCGAATCTCCAATCAAACGTCGCGAATCTCGCAAGATCTGGGTCGGTAACGTGCCTGTTGGCGGCGATGCGCCTATCGCTGTGCAGAGCATGACCAACAGCGACACCAATGATGTCGCCGCCACCGTGGCCCAGATCAATCGTCTGGAAGCGGCTGGCGTCGATATCGTGCGTATTTCCGTGCCCGACATGGATGCCGCTGAGGCTTTCGGCAAGATCAAGCAACTGGTCAAGGTGCCGTTGGTTGCCGACATCCACTTCGACTACAAGATCGCTCTGCGCGTAGCCGAACTGGGCGTTGACTGCCTGCGCATCAATCCGGGCAACATCGGTCGCGAAGACCGCGTGCGTGCGGTAGTCGATGCCGCTCGCGATCGCGGGATTCCCATCCGCATCGGCGTGAACGCCGGTTCCCTGGAAAAAGACCTGCAAAAGAAATACGGCGAGCCGACTCCGGCTGCGCTGGTTGAATCTGCCCTGCGTCACGTCGAACACCTTGAGCGCCTGAATTTCCAGGACTTCAAGGTCAGTGTGAAAGCTTCCGACGTGTTCATGGCCGTCGCCGCTTACCGCTTGCTGGCCAAGGAAATCGTCCAGCCGCTGCACCTGGGCATCACCGAAGCCGGTGGTTTGCGTTCAGGCACAGTGAAATCCGCCGTGGGCCTCGGTATGCTGCTCGCCGAAGGGATTGGCGATACTATTCGCATCTCGTTGGCGGCCGACCCGGTCGAGGAAGTGAAAGTCGGCTACGACATTCTCAAATCCCTGCATTTGCGTTCCCGTGGCATCAACTTCATCGCCTGCCCGAGCTGCTCGCGGCAGAACTTCGATGTGGTCAAGACCATGAACGAGCTGGAAGGGCGCCTCGAAGACCTGCTGGTGCCGCTGGATGTCGCGGTCATCGGTTGCGTGGTCAACGGACCGGGTGAAGCCAAGGAAGCCCATATCGGCTTGACCGGCGGCACGCCAAACCTGATTTACATCGATGGCAAGCCGGCGCAGAAACTGACGAATGACAATCTGGTGGATGAGCTTGAACGCTTGATCCGCCAGAAAGCGGCCGAAAAGGTCGAAGCTGACGCTGCCTTGATCGCGCGTGGCTGAGCCTGACTAAAGAGCCGAACGAATTTAAGGATTTTAAAGTGAGCAAGTCTCTGCAAGCCATACGTGGCATGAACGACATCCTGCCCGAGCAGACTCCCCTGTGGCGTCATTTCGAAGGCACCGTCTCGCGTTTGCTGGATAACTACGGTTACAAGCAGATCCGCATGCCGATCGTCGAGTTCACCGAGCTGTTCAAGCGCTCCATCGGTGAAGTGACCGACATCGTCGAAAAAGAGATGTACACCTTCGACGACCGCAACGGCGACTCCCTGACCCTGCGCCCCGAAGGCACAGCGGCCTGCGTGCGTGCGGTGCTCGAGCACGGTATCACCGGCGGTGGCCAGGTGCAGAAACTCTGGTACATCGGCCCGATGTTCCGCCACGAACGTCCGCAGAAAGGCCGTTATCGCCAGTTCCACCAGATCGGTTGCGAAGTCTTCAACCTCGACGGTCCGGACATCGACGCCGAGCTGATCGTGCTGACCTGGCGCCTGTGGGGCGAGCTGGGCATCCGTGATGCGGTCAAGCTTGAACTCAACAGTCTCGGCACTGCCGAGTCCCGTGGTCGTTATCGCGAAGCGTTGGTCGAGTTCCTTTCGGCCCGTTTGGACATGCTGGACGAAGACAGCCAGCGCCGTCTGAAAACCAACCCTTTGCGGGTTCTGGATACCAAGAACGCTGACACTCAAGCCGTGTTGGCCGACGCGCCGAAAATGGCCGACTACCTCGACGAAGAATCCCGCGTGCACTTCGAGGGCCTCAAGGCTCGCCTGGACGCCGCCGGCATTCCTTACGTGATCAACCCGAAGCTGGTTCGCGGGCTGGATTACTACAGCAAGACCGTTTTCGAATGGGTCACCGACAAACTGGGCGCCCAGGGCACTGTGTGTGCCGGTGGTCGCTACGACGGTCTGGTGGAACAGATGGGCGGCAAGCCGACCCCTGGCGTTGGTTTCGCCATGGGCATCGAGCGCCTGGTGCTGTTGCTTGAAACCCTGGAACAGATCCCGGAAGAGATTTCCCGTCAGGTCGACGTCTACCTCTGCGCCTTCGGTGAAGCCGCCGAGTTGGCCGGCCTGGCCCTGAGTGAACGTGTTCGTGATCAATTGCCCAACCTGCGCCTGCAAGTGAATGCCGGTGCCGGCAGCTTCAAAAGCCAGTTCAAGAAAGCCGACAAGAGTGGTGCGTTATACGCGCTGATCCTCGGTGACGACGAAATGGCCCAGCAAGTGGTAGGTTTCAAACCCCTGCGTGGCCAGGGCGAACAACAAAGCATTGCCTGGGATGCGCTTGCAGCACACCTGGCCACCTGCGTCGTGCAGGGTTGAAGCTGTCAAACAGCCGATTTAGCGATTAAGGAGTATTGGGGTGTCGAGTACCGAAGACGAACATCTGGCGGAGTTGAAGGACTGGTGGACACGCAACGGCAAGCCCCTGGTCACTGGCGGCCTGTTGGCGCTGGTCATCGTGTTCGGCTGGCAGGCTTTTCAAAAGTATCAGAGCAATCAGTCGCAAGGCGCCTCGGTGCTCTATCAGCAACTGCTGGAAACCACGCTGACGCCTGACGGCAAGCCTGATGCTGCCCGTGTTGCGGACCTGGCCGGCAAGCTCAACAGCGAGTTCGGCGGTAGCGCTTACGCGCAGTACGGCAGCCTGTTCATGGCAAAAGTTGCGGTCGACAGCGGCAAGCTGGATGACGCAGCCGGCGAGCTGAAAGCCATTGTTGCCAAGCCGGCCAACCCGGCGCTGGGCGAAATTGCTCGTCAGCGCCTGGCGCAGGTGCTGGCCGCGCAGAACAAGGCCGATGAAGCCCTGAAACTGCTCGAAGGCGATGCCGATAAAGCATTCCTGGCTACTCGCGAAGAACTCAAGGGCGACCTGCTGGTGCAGTTGGGTCGTACCGACGAAGCGAACACGGCGTATCAAAAAGCCAAGGCGGCACTGTCGGATGAAGCGGCAGTGGGTGGCCTGCAAATCAAGCTGGACGATCTGGCCAAAGGGGATGCGTGACGTGATTCGTTGGAAACATGCAGCATTGCTGGCTCTGGCCATATTGGCCGCGGGTTGCAGCAGCAACAGCAAAAAAGAACTGCCGCCGGCCGAGTTGACCGACTTCAAAGAAGAAGTGGTTCTGCAAAAGCAGTGGAGTCGTTCGATCGGTGACGGTCAGGGCCAGTCGTACAACATGCTGGTTCCGGCGATCGATGGCGATACCATCTATGCCGCCGACGTCACCGGTGTGGTGATGGCGATGGATCGCAGCAATGGCGACGTCAAATGGAAGAAAGATCTCGAATTGCCTGTATCCGGCGCTGTCGGCGTCAGTTACGGTCTGCTCCTGATCGGTACGATCAAGGGCGAAATCGTTGCCCTGGATGCCATCAACGGTGAAGAGAAATGGCGCGCTCGCGTGTCCAGTGAAGTCCTCGCACCGCCGGCCAACAACGGTGATGTCGTTGTCGTTCAGACTCAGGATGACCGTCTGATCGGTCTGGATGCCGCTACCGGCAACCAGCGCTGGTTGTATGACAGCACTCCAGCGGTATTGACCCTGCGCGGCACCAGCGCGCCGATCGTCACCAACCGCCTCGCGGTGGCTGGCCTGTCGACCGGTAAAGTGGTCGCTCTCGATATTTCCAACGGCGTGCCGGTGTGGGAACAACGTGTAGCAATTCCACAGGGTCGTTCGGAACTGGAGCGCGTTGTCGATATCGACGGCGGCCTGCTGCTTTCCGGCGAAACGCTGTACGTCGCCAGCTACCAGGGTCGCGTTGCGGCACTGGACCTGCAAAGCGGTCGTCAGCTCTGGCAGCGTGATGCTTCCAGCTATGCCGGTGTTGCCCAGGGTTTTGGCAACGTCTACGTGAGTCTGTCTTCGGGTACCGTTGAAGGCGTCGACGAACGTTCCACCACAGCCTTGTGGAGCAACGATTCGCTGGCTCGTCGTCAACTGTCGGCTCCGGAAGTGTTCTCCAGCTACGTTGCAGTCGGCGACATGGAAGGCTACCTGCATCTGCTGAGCCAGGTGGACGGTCGTTTCGTCGGCCGCGAGCGCATCGACAGCGATGGCCTGCGTGCCCGTCCGCTGGTGGTGGGTGACACGATTTATCTGTATGGCAACAGTGGCAAGCTGGAAGCCCTGACCATTAAGTAAAGGTTTGACTATGCTTGGGGTTTAACCCCAGGCAGCCTTGCTCTGCAAGGTTCGCAGCGCCCTCAAGCGCTGCCCCGAGCACCAGCCGCTGCCTCGCAGCGGCTTTTGTATTTTCTGAAATAACGAAGTGGAGAGCCGCATGGTTCCCGTAATCGCCCTGGTGGGCCGACCGAACGTCGGCAAGTCCACCTTGTTCAACCGCCTGACCAGGACTCGTGACGCCATCGTCGGCGACTTGTCCGGTCTGACCCGTGATCGCCAATACGGTGAGGCCAAGTGGCAAGGGCGTTCCTACATTCTGGTCGACACCGGCGGTATCTCCGGTGACGAGCACGGTATGGACGAAAAAATGGCCGAGCAGTCGCTGCTGGCCATTGAAGAAGCGGATGTCGTTCTGTTCCTGGTAGATGCCAAGGCCGGTTTCACCGCCGCCGACCAGATGATCGCCGAGCATTTGCGCAAACGTAACAAGCGTTCTTACGTGGTTGCCAACAAGGTCGACAACATCGACCCTGAAATGGCCCGCGCCGAATTCGCCCCGTTGGGCATGGGCCACGCGATCCCTATCGCCGGTGCTCATGGTCGTGGCATCACCCAGATGCTGGAAATCGCCCTCAGCGACTTCCCGAAAGACGATGACGAGCCGGAAGAAGGCGAGGAAGAGATCGTTGCCGAAGGCGAGGAAGCCAAGCGCATTCCTGGCCCAAGCGAAAAAGACGGGATCAAGATCGCGATCATCGGCCGTCCGAACGTCGGCAAGTCGACCCTGGTCAACCGTATGCTCGGTGAAGACCGGGTAATCGTCTATGACGAGCCCGGCACCACGCGCGACAGTATCTACATCCCGTTCGAGCGTAACGACGAGAAGTACACGCTGATCGACACCGCCGGCGTGCGTAAGCGCGGCAAGATCCACGAAGAAGTTGAAAAGTTCTCCGTGGTCAAAACCTTGCAGGCGATCAAAGATGCCAACGTGGTGATCTTTGTGATGGACGCCCGCGAAGGTGTGGTCGACCACGACCTCAACCTGCTGGGCTTTGCCATTGAGTCGGGTCGTGCGCTGGTCATCGCGATCAACAAGTGGGACGGCATGACGCCGAGCGAGCGCGACTTCGTGAAGGTCGAGCTGCAACGTCGACTGTTCTTCGTTGACTACGCTGACATTCACTTCATCTCGGCCCTGCACGGCACGGGCGTGGGCAACCTCTACGCCTCCGTACAGAACTCGTTCAAGTCTGCGGTCACCCGCTGGCCGACCAACCGCCTGACCACGATTCTGGAAGATGCGGTCGGTGAGCACGCGCCGCCGATGGTCAACAACCGTCGGATCAAGCTGCGTTATGCCCACTTGGGTGGGGCTAACCCGCCGATCATCGTGATTCACGGTAACCAGATCGAGAAGGTGCCGAAGTCTTACGTGCGCTATCTGGAAAACACTTATCGCCGTGTCTTGAAGCTGGTCGGTACGCCGATCCGCATCGAGTTCAAGGGCGGCGAGAACCCGTACGAAGGCAACAAGAACTCGCTGACCGACCGCCAGGTCAACAAGAAGCGCCGGATGATGTCGCACCACAAGAAAGCCGACAAAAAGCGCCGCGACAAGCGCTGATTCACGGCTTGCCCCATTTTGTGTGGGGGCTTGTTGTGGCGAGGGGGCTTGTCGGAACGCCGCATCGCCCCGTTCGACTGCGCAGCAGTCGTAAAACCAGCTCCGCGGTCAATCTGACAGACCGCAGTGGATGGTTTTGGGGCGGCTACGCCACCCAACGGGGGCAAGCCCCCTCACCACAGGGTTATGCGGTGAATGTTTTAGAAGAAGGGCGCCAATGGCGCCCTTTTTTTATGGGCGTCGTCTGGGCTATTCTCGGGCTCTCCCGCGCCGCCGTTAGAGCCGGGTGTTGAGCAGGGAATCACCGATGATCACCAGTAAGCTGCCGAATGTCGGCATCACTATCTTCACGCAGATGTCTCAGCTCGCGGCGCAAACCGGGGCGCTGAACCTGTCCCAGGGTTTCCCCGACTTCGATGCCCCGCAAGCCCTGTGCGATGCGGTCGGTCGGCACATCGCCAATGGCCACAACCAGTATTCGCCGATGACCGGCCTTCCGGCATTGCGTCAGCAGATTGCGGCGAAGATCGCCCGCAGCTACGGCGTCAATGTGGATGTCGACCATGAAGTGACCGTCACGCCCGGCGCAACCCAGGCGATCTTCTGCGCTATTCAAGCCGTTATTCGCAGCGGCGACGAAGTGATTGTGTTCGACCCGGCCTATGACAGTTATGAGCCCTCGGTTGAACTGGCCGGTGGTCGTTGCGTTCATGTGTCGTTGGGCCTGAATGACTTCGCCATCGACTTTCAGAAGCTCGGTGAAGCCATTTCGCCGCGCACGCGGATGATCATCCTCAACACCCCGCATAACCCAAGTGGCGCGCTGATCAATCGTGCAGAGCTGGATCAGCTGGCGGCGTTGATTCGAGATCGCGACATCTACATCGTCAGCGACGAAGTCTACGAACACCTGGTGTTCGATGGCGTGCCCCACGTCAGCGTGTTGAATCACGAAGAGCTGTATCAGCGTGCTTTCGTGGTCAGCTCCTTTGGCAAGACCTATCACGTTACTGGCTGGAAAACCGGCTACGTGGTCGCACCGCCGGCCCTCACAGCGGAGCTGCGCAAGGTTCACCAATACGTCAGTTTCTGCGGTGTAACGCCGCTGCAATATGCTTTGGCCGACTTCATGGCCGAGCACCCGGAACACGTTGAAGAACTGCCGGCGTTCTATCAGGCCAAGCGCGATCTGTTCTGCGATCTGCTGATGCCGTCGCGCTTCAGTTTCACCCGAGTGACCGGTACGTATTTCCAATTGGTCGACTACTCGCAGATCCGCCCGGACCTCAACGATGTCGAGATGGCGTTGTGGATGACCCGCGAACATGGCGTGGCGAGCATCCCGATCTCGGTGTTCTACCAGACCCCACCCGAAGGCCAGCGCCTGGTGCGCCTGTGCTTTGCCAAACGTGAGGAGACCCTGCGTGAAGCAGCGGAAAAACTATGCGTGATCTGAGTGCGCTGCCCAATCTGAACATCGCGCTGATCCAGACCACCCTGGCCTGGCACGATCGTCAGGCCAATCTGGAGCATTTCGAGCCGTTGCTGGAACAGGCTCGCGGGGCGGATTTGATCATCCTGCCGGAGATGTTCACCACCGGTTTTTCGATGGAGTCCGAGACCCTCGCCGAGCCGGAAAACGGTCCCACCAGTAAATGGCTGCGGGTTCAGGCCGCGAAACTGGATGCGGTGATCACCGGCAGCATCATCGTCCAGGTGGCTGACGGCAGTCATCGCAATCGCCTGTTGTGGGCGCGGCCGGACGGCGAGGTGTGGCATTACGACAAGCGGCATCTGTTCCGCATGGCCGGCGAGCACAACCACTTCACCCCGGGTGAACGTCAGGTTCAGTTCGAACTCAAGGGCTGGCGCGTGCGTCCGCTGATTTGCTACGACCTGCGCTTCCCGGTCTGGAGCCGCGATGCTCAGGACACTGATTTGCTGCTGTACACCGCCAACTGGCCGGGGGCGCGGCGTCAGCACTGGAACCGTTTGCTGCCAGCGCGAGCGATCGAGAACCTTTGCTATGTGGCGGCGGTGAATCGCGTGGGTACTGACGGAAAGGGTTTTGCGTATACCGGTGACAGTCAGGTGCTGGATTTTCAGGGGGAGACTTTGCTCAGTGCAGGCGAGGCGGACGGGGTGTTTCAGGTTGTTTTGAATGCTGCTGATCTTCAGGCTTATCGCACGCGGTTTCCGGCGAATCTGGATGCCGATACCTTCGAGTTCACGTAACCGATCGTTCCCACGCTCTGCGTGGGAATGCCTCAACGGACGCTCTGCGTTCGGCTTCTGATGGGACGCGGAGCGTCCCGGGCTGCATTCCCACGCAGAGCGTGGGAACGATCAGCAAAAAAAGGCCCCGAGGTTTTCACCTAGGGGCCTTTTGCATTGCAGCGAAGGCTTACGCCGCTTTCGCTTCCGGCTGGCTCAGCGAGCGGTTAAGCGCGCTGAACAAAGCCTTGAAGCTGGCGGTGGTGATGTTTTCATCGATACCGACGCCGTGCACCGCACGCTCGCCGTTCACACGCAGTTCGATGTAGGCCGCCGCCTTGGCATTGGTGCCCGAACCGATGGCGTGTTCGTTGTAGTCCATGATCTCAACCGGAATCGGCAGACCGGCCACCAGCGCTTCCAGGGCACCGTTGCCCTTGCCGCGCCAGTGCAGGTTGGTTTCACCCTGACCTTTGCCCGAGACTTCCACTTCCACGGCGCTGTGACCGTTTTCTTCCTGCAGGCGATGGCTGACCAGCGCGTATGGGGTGTTGGCCTGCAAGTACTCGCTGTGCAGCAGGGCATGGATCTGCTGAGCCGTCATCTCAAGGCCCAGGCGATCGGTTTCACGCTGCACCACCTGGCTGAACTCGATCTGCATGCGACGCGGCAAGCTGATGCCGTATTCCTGTTCCAGCAGGTAAGCGATACCGCCCTTGCCCGACTGGCTGTTGACGCGGATCACCGCCTCGTAGCTGCGGCCGATGTCGGCCGGGTCGATCGGTAAGTACGGCACTTCCCACAGGGCGTCCGGTTTTTGCTGGGCGAAGCCCTTGCGGATGGCGTCCTGGTGGGAACCGGAGAACGCGGTGTGCACCAGGTCGCCGACGTACGGGTGACGTGGGTGCACCTGGATCTGGTTGCATTCTTCGACGACTTTGCGCACGCCGTCGATGTCGGAGAAGTCCAGCTCAGGGTGAATACCCTGGGTGTAGAGGTTCAACGCCACGGTGACCAAGTCGACGTTACCGGTACGCTCGCCGTTGCCGAACAGGCAGCCTTCGACACGGTCGGCGCCGGCCATCAGGCCCAGTTCGGTAGCCGCAACCCCAGTGCCACGGTCGTTGTGGGTGTGCAGGCTGATGATCACGCTGTCACGACGGTTGATGTGACGGCCGAACCATTCTATCTGGTCGGCATAGATGTTCGGGGTCGCGCATTCGACAGTGGCAGGCAGGTTGAGAATCACCTTGTGCTCAGGCGTCGGGTTCCAGACTTCGATGACGGCGTCGCAGACTTCCTTGGCGAACTCGAGCTCGGTGGCGCTGAAGGTTTCTGGCGAGTATTCGAAGGTCCACTCGGTGTTTGGCTGCTGGGCGGCATATTTGACGAACAGCTTGGCCGCGTTCACGGCGATGGCCTTGACCCCTTCCTTGTCCTGGTTGAAGACGATGCGACGGAAGGACGGGGAGGTGGCGTTGTACAAATGAACGATGGCTTTCTTCGCTCCGCGCAGGGATTCGAAGGTGCGCTCGATCAAATCTTCACGGCCCTGGGTCAGCACCTGAATGGTGGTGTCGTCCGGGATGTGGTTGCCTTCGATCAGGGTGCGCACGAAGTCGAAGTCGGTTTGCGAAGCCGCCGGGAACGACGCTTCGATTTCTTTAACGCCGACCGACACCAGGGTTTTCCAGAAACGCAGCTTCTTGACCGCGTCCATTGGCTCGATCAGCGACTGGTTACCGTCACGAAGGTCGGAGCTGCACCAGATCGGCGCGGCGGTAATGGTCTTCGATGGCCAAGTGCGGTCCGGGATGTCGATGGTCGGGAACGCGCGGTATTTCGAAGACGGGTCTTTGAGCATGCTCATCGGGAAATCCTTATTGTGTGGGCCGAAAAAAGGCGGCCTGCCGGTGGATCAAATGTTCTGGGGATAAAGCGTAGGACGAGGCACCGCGATTCAGCCTGGCAGTCGTGCACTGACAAGGCACAGGCTGCGGTGCTGGCGAAGCTGAATGAGGGTGTGAGAGGTTTTCATGCCCTCAACCCTAACCGCGAGGGTGAAGGATGGCAAGCGGTCGAAAAAAATTGAGAGGAATCCTCGAAAAGTCGTGGTTATCGAGATTTTATTGCGGTGAATGGCGCTGATTGTTTTTATGTTTGCGCGAGGTTTGAGCGATGCGCAATTGAAGGCTTTCGGTGATGGGGCGTGCCGGCGCGGCTATTCTTAAAGCCTCACCGAGGACTACTGGCAGGCAGGAGTCGACAATGAACGAGTCGGATTGGAAGCTTTACAGTGCGCTGCGTCCGTTGGCCCATGAGCGGCTGTGCATCCGCATCATGGATGAGGTCGAGCGCTTAGTGCTGGATAAAAGCATCGCGCCATACGAGCGGATTGAAGCCAGTGAGGAAAGGCTGAAGGCAGGTCAACAGGAACTGTATTGGGCGTTTGGCGTGTTCGGTCACTCACGCAATGAGGCGCCTGCTCACTTGCTGGGGCTGTGTACTCATGAGTTGATCAGCGCTGAAGAGTTGGCGGGCTTTTCGGAGGAAACCCGGGCGTGGATCAAGGAGTGCCTGGCGCACAGGGAGATTCATGGGATTGAGGACTTGGAAGCGGAATAGATGGTGTCTGTTACGCCGCCATCGCGAGCAGGCTCACTCCTACAGTTGATCTGTGGTGAACACAAATCCAATGTGGGAGTGAGCCTGCTCCGGGCGGCGTTCCGACGATGAGGCCGGTCGTCTCAACGGCAATTTAAGGCTGAAACGCCCCAATGAAAATCGCCGGATCCACCCGCGCATCATTCAGGCTGACATTCCAGTGCATATGCGGCCCGGTCGCGCGCCCGGTGGCGCCCACTTTCCCGACCACCCCACCACGGGCCAATGGCTGACCAACCTTCACGTCGATTTTCGACATGTGGCAAAACATGCTGATAAACCCCTGCCCATGGTCGACAAACACCGTGTTGCCGTTGAAAAAGTAGTCGCCGATCAGAATCACCTTGCCGGCCGCCGGGGTCTTGATCGGTGTGCCAGCGCCCACGGCGAAATCCAGGCCAGAGTGGGGATTACGTTCTTCACCGTTGAAGAAACGGCGCACGCCGAACTTGCTCGACAGCGGCCCGTTCACCGGTTTGTCCAACAGCAAATTGCTCGGCGTATTCGGGCTGAACGTGCGGTAGGCAGTTATCTGCTCGGCCAATTCGCGTTCAATGCGCTTGAGGTTTTCCGGATCCGGGTTGACCTGCTGCTTATTTTTCAACGTGATGTGCTGTTCCGGGTATTTCTTGTAGCCGACCGTGAAGCTCAGATTCCGCCCGCCACTGCTGACCTGCTGCGTGCCCGGTTTAACCGTCAGCGGCACACCGACAATCGCAAGCCAGTTGTACTGTTCCTTGACCACCAATACCGGTTTGCCTTGATAGCTGGCCTTCGGCGCCTGGGCAGAGGCGCCCAGATCGACCACGGCCACGCCGCCCGGCACCGGTTTGTTCAACAGGCGGGTGATGTAGCTGTCGGCGTGGGCATTGAAGGTCAGGCACAGCAACAGCAGCGGAGCTAAAAAACGCGGCATGGATCAATCCAGTAAAGAAAGGGTGACAGGCGTCAGGTGATTGTCTTCGACCCGCACTTGCAGTTCGCCTTCGCCTAGTTTGGCTTTCAGGCGCTGGCCGGTGTGGGTTTGCGCGGCATTGCGGATTGCGTTACCGCGTTCGTCCAGCAAGATGCTGTAGCCACGGCCAAGGGTCGCCAACGGGCTGACCACATGCAGCGTCTGCATCTGGCTTTGCAGTTGCAGGCGACGGGATTTGAGCCCTTCGCGCATGGCACGGGGCAGGCGCTCGGCGAGGCTGTCGAGGCGCTGACGGAGCATCGCCAGTTGCCGTCCCGGATGTTGCCCGGCGAGGCGGGTTTCCAGGCGGATCAACCGTTCGCGACGGGTATTGAGGCTGCGTTCGAACGCGCGGCGCATGCGCATGTCCAGATCGTCCAGACGCTGCGCTTGCTGGCGCAGACGTTCGCCGGGATGACGCAAACGGCGGGACATGCCTTCCAGGCGCAGTCGATCACGCATCAAGCGGTCGCGGATACGCATCACCAGCCGTCGATGCAGGCTTTCGAGCCGACGGACCAGGTCACTGGAATCCGGCGCGAGCAGTTCGGCGGCGGCGGACGGCGTCGGGGCGCGGACGTCGGCCACAAAGTCGCTGATCGATACGTCGGTTTCATGGCCGACGGCGCTGACAATCGGTGTCACGCAGGCATCCACGGCGCGCGCTACGGCTTCTTCGTTGAAGCACCAAAGGTCTTCCAGCGAACCACCGCCACGGGCCAGGATCAACGCATCGAAACCGCGGGCGTCCGCCAGTTTCAATGCGCGGACAATCTGCGCAGTGGCTTCGCGACCCTGCACGGCAGTGGGGATCAACGTCAGTTGGATCTGCGGAGCACGGCGGCGGAATACGCTGATGATGTCGCGAATCACCGCGCCGGTGGGCGAGCTGATGATGCCGATGCGTTGCGGATGCGCCGGCAGCGGCACTTTGCGTTCGGCGCTGAACAGGCCTTCGGCGCTGAGTTTTTCCTTCAGGGCGTCAAAGGCCAGACGTAGCGCACCATCGCCGGCCGGCTCCACGGTATCGAGGATCAACTGGTAGTCGCCACGGCCCTCGAACAGCGAAACCTTGCCGCGTACCTTGACCGCCAGGCCATCCTTCAATGCCTGACGCACCCGCGCCGCGTTCTGCCGGAACAGTGCGCAACGCACCTGGGCACCACTGTCCTTGAGGGTGAAATACACGTGGCCGGACGCCGGACGGGCGAGGTTGGAGATTTCGCCTTCGACCCAGATGTTGCTGAACACGTCTTCGAGCAACACCCGCGCGCGGCCGTTGAGCTGGCTGACAGTCAGGACTTCACGGTCCAGGCCGAGTCTTGCAAAGGGATCTTTAATCATGGGGCGCATGATAAAGGCATTCGGCGATCAATCTCCATGATCCAGCGAAAATCCCCTGTGGGAGCGAGCCTGCTCGCGATAGCAGTGTGTCAGTCGACATTGATGTTGAATGTTGAACCGCTATCGCGAGCAGGCTCGCTCCCACAATGGTCTGTGCAGGTTTTGATGAAGTGTTGAACCAGTGCCGTGGGATTTTGCCGGCAGGCGAGGGCGACCGTGCTGTGGCAATCGGGATCGGCCAAGGGCAGAAAGTGGATATCCGGCGGCGCGATGTCCTGCATCGATTCCGGTAACAACGCGATGCCGAACCCGGCCTGGATCAATTGCAGTTGCGTGGTTTTGCGCGACACCACCCGAGCCGCCTGGGGAAAGAACCCTTGGCGCATGCACAACTCGGCGGAAAGATAGCTCAGGCCACCACGCTGTGGATGAGGGATGGAAATAAACGCTTCATTCTTCAACTGCGCCAGATCGATGCCAGGCGCGGACTTATCCACAGCCAGCCGATGATTCGGAGGCACTGCCAGCAACAAACGCTCGCGGTACAGCGGAACAATCTGCACCCCTTCACGCTGACGCAGCACCGGCAGGCGCAACAGTCCCACATCGAGACGACCTTCTGCCAATTCTTCCAGTTGCGCCTCGGAGGACAGCTTGACGATGTCCATGGACACACCGGCGTGCCGATCCAGATAGTCGCTGATGCCTCGCAACAGCCGACCACTCATAGGCACAGTGCTGGAGTGACCCAGGCGCAACACGCCGACTTGACCGCTGCCCACCTGAGTGGCCATCTCGCTGGCCTTGGTCAGTTCGTTCAGCAGGTTTCTCGCCCGAGGCAAAAAGGCTTCACCCGCTGCCGTCAGTCGAGGCTGGCGCGCGGTGCGTTCGAACAGCGGCGTTTGCAGCCGGGTTTCCATGTCCTTTATCTGCCGGCTCAAGGCGGATTGCGCAATAAACAGTCGTTCGGCTGCAGCGCTGAAGCTGCCGCTTTCGGCGATTTCCACGAAGTAACGCAATTGGCGGGTTGAAAGCACCAGGTATGCCTTTTCGAGATGGGTTGACGACGTTGAAGATATTAGTCGCAACGCTCGGTGCTGGCTAAAGTCATCGCAGGAATAAAAGGAAGCCGTATCGATGAATGTGCTGGAGTTGTTAAACCAATGGCCGTGGGGTGCGGTGGATTGGCTGGTGATTGGATTGGGCGTTGCCTTGGCCTACATCGTTTTCGGCATCGCTGGTTTTGGTACCGCGCTGGTGGCCGGGCCAATTCTGATTCTGTTCATGCCGCTGTCGAAGATCGTGCCGCTGTTGGTGCTGCTGGATTTTGTCGCGGCGTTCGGCAATCTGCTGCCTTCGCGACGGGATGTGGCGAAGCCTGAGTTGCTGCGACTTCTGCCGTGCATGGCGGTGGGCTGCACGTTGGGGGTGATTTTTCTGTTGAATCTGAAATCCGATGTGTTGCTGCTGTTGATGGGGTTGTTTATCAGCGCTTATGCGATTTACAGCCTGTGGATTAAAACCCGTCCGGCGCAATTGTCTGCCGCGTGGGCCATGCCGATGGGCACGGTGGGCGGGATGTTCGGGGCATTGTTTGGCAGTGGCGGCTTTTTATATGCGATTTATTTGAACAGCCGCCTGCCCAAGGAGGCGGCCCGGGCGACCCAGAGTGCGCTGATCAGTTGCAGCACGGTGGTGCGCTTGAGCCTGTTTGCCGTCGCCGGTGTGTACGCCGAGCTACCCTTGTTGGTATTGGCGCTGTGTTTATTGCCGGCCATGGCATTCGGGCTGTGGATCGGCCGGCGGTTGACCATGAGGTTGTCCCGCGAGGCGTTTGTGCGGCTGGTGACCTGGTTGGTGCTGGCCAGCGGAATTGCATTGATCGGGCGGTATTTGAGTACTTGACCGGATTTCGTCAGGGATTAAGCTGCCGGCCGCCCTGGCGCCATCGCGGGCAAGCCCGCTCCCACAAGGATCTCAGGTGAGCACAAATGTGTTTACGACCGAGATCGTGTGGGAGCGGGCTTGCCCGCGATGGCGTCAGGACGAACACCGCAGAAATATCCATTTGACGCAGTAGGCTTGCACCATGAACTCGCAAAGCATCATCGTCCCGAAAATCTCCACACTGCCGGTGCACGAACCCCGGGCCCGGGCAGTCGTGCGTTGGCTGGTGCGCAAGAACATCGTCAAAGAAGAACTGACCACCTGTGGCCGCACGGGCAACCGCATGGCTCATGCCATCGCCGACGGTGCCCGCGCTGTCGTGCTGCATCCTGAAGCGCTGCCATTCGGCGAACCGATCAATGGCCTGGAAATCATCACCAAGCGCTGCATCTATACGCCGGCCAAGGGTTTCCTTGAAGAGGCGGGTTGCGCCGAGTGCCGCAAGGAAGTCGGCGAAGCGCTGTTCGAAAGCCTGGAAGACTGGATGCCGGGGCGCACTGATAACTTCACCTGCCCGGAATGCGGGCATGAAGATGACATCAACGGCTTTCTTTTCCTGCAGGAATGCGGCTTTTCCAACCTGGGCTTTATCTTCAATAACTGGGCCGAGGCCGGGTTCAAACAGAGCTTCATCGACGAATTTGCCGATTGGCTCGATCAACCTGTCAGTTGGGTGAAAGTCGAGCTGTAGGCGACGACAATCCCCGTATATCAGTAATGCTAATAATAGACAGAGTTTTACATTGAACCCGAGGGGGTGTCTGACTATAATGGCGCGCTTCCATTTTCCCGCTCGGGAGCCCCCGCGATGCTGCGTATCAGCCAAGAAGCTCTGACATTCGACGACATTCTCCTAGTGCCTGGTTATTCCGAGGTGCTTCCTAACGAAGTCAGTCTCAAGACCCGCCTAACCCGTGGCATCGAGCTGAATATTCCTCTGGTTTCTGCCGCCATGGACACCGTTACTGAAGCCCGTCTGGCAATTGCCATGGCTCAGGAAGGTGGCATCGGCATTATCCACAAGAACATGACCATCGAGCAGCAAGCTGCCGAAGTGCGCAAGGTCAAGCGTTATGAAGCCGGCGTGGTCAAGGACCCGATCACCATCGAGGCTGACGCCACGGTTCGTGAACTGTTCGAACTGACCCGCCTGCACAACATCTCCGGCGTTCCGGTTTTGCACAATGGCGACCTGGTCGGCATCGTCACTTCCCGTGACGTACGTTTCGAAAACCGTCTGGACGCCACCGTCCGTCAAGTGATGACGCCTAAAGAGCGTCTGGTCACGGTCAAGGAAGGCGCCGACAAGAACGACGTCCGCGAGTTGTTGCACAAACACCGCATCGAACGCGTGCTGATCGTCGACGACAAATTTGCCCTCAAAGGCATGATGACCGTCAACGACATCGAAAAAGCCAAGGCATACCCGCTGGCGAGCAAGGACGACCAAGGTCGTCTGCGTGTTGGCGCTGCTGTCGGTACCGGTAAAGACACCGGTGATCGCGTAGCGGCCCTGGTCAATGCAGGCGTTGACGTGGTGGTGGTCGACACCGCTCACGGTCACTCCAAAGGTGTGATCGACCGCGTTCGCTGGGTCAAACAGAATTTCCCTGAAGTGCAGGTCATCGGCGGCAACATCGCCACCGGCGCTGCCGCCAAGGCCCTGGCCGAAGCAGGCGCCGATGCAGTCAAGGTCGGTATCGGCCCAGGCTCGATCTGCACCACCCGTATCGTCGCCGGTGTCGGCGTCCCGCAAATCAGTGCCATCGCCAACGTCGCCGCTGCCCTTGAAGGCACTGGCGTTCCGTTGATCGCCGACGGCGGCATCCGTTTCTCCGGTGACCTGTCCAAGGCCATCGTGGCCGGTGCTTCCTGCGTGATGATGGGCTCGATGTTCGCCGGTACTGAAGAAGCGCCAGGCGAGATCGAACTGTTCCAGGGTCGTTCGTACAAGGCTTACCGCGGCATGGGTTCGCTGGGCGCCATGTCCCAGGCTCAAGGCTCCTCCGACCGTTATTTCCAGGACTCCTCGGCAGGCGCCGAGAAACTGGTTCCGGAAGGTATCGAAGGGCGTGTTCCTTACAAGGGCACCCTGAGCGCCATCATCCATCAACTGATGGGCGGCCTGCGTTCCTCGATGGGCTACACCGGCAGCGCCGACATCGAAGAAATGCGCACCAAGCCTGAGTTCGTGCGGATCACCGGTGCTGGCATGGCCGAGTCCCACGTTCACGACGTACAGATCACCAAAGAAGCGCCAAACTACCGCGTAGGTTGAGGCTTCAAGCAAATCGTTAAGCAACCGGGGCTGTTCTATTCAGCCCCGAGTTGTTTCTGAATCACGACTGTTTCTGAATTATCTAGACGAGACTGAATCATGGCCCTCGACATTCACGCTCACCGCATCCTGATCCTCGACTTCGGTTCCCAGTACACCCAGCTGATTGCCCGCCGCGTGCGTGAAATCGGCGTGTACTGCGAACTGCATCCGTTCGACATGGACGACGAAGCGATTCGCGAATTCGCTCCCAAAGGCGTCATTCTCGCCGGCGGCCCCGAGTCCGTGCACGTAGCCGACAGCCCGCGCTGCCCGCAAGCGGTGTTTGACCTGGGCGTACCGGTCTTCGGAATCTGCTACGGCATGCAAACCATGGCTGAACAGCTGGGTGGCAAGGTCGAAGGTTCCGAACTGCGTGAGTTCGGTTACGCCCGTGTCGACGTGGTCGGCAAGAGCCGTCTGCTCGACGGCATCGAAGACCACATCGACGCCGACGGCCTGTTCGGCCTCGACGTCTGGATGAGTCACGGTGACAAGGTCACCAAGATGCCGCAAGACTTCCACATCCTGGCCAGCACCCCAAGCTGCCCGATCGCCGGCATGTTCGACGACGCACGTGGCTACTACGGCGTGCAGTTCCACCCGGAAGTGACCCACACCAAGCAGGGCGGTCGCATCCTCTCGCGCTTTATCCTCGACATCTGCGGCTGCGAAGCGTTGTGGACGCCTTCGAAGATTGCTGAAGACGCCATCGCCAACATTCGTGCCCAGGTCGGCACCGACAACGTACTGCTCGGCCTGTCCGGCGGTGTGGACTCTTCGGTGGTTGCCGCGCTGCTGCACAAAGCCATTGGCGACCAACTGACCTGCGTCTTCGTCGACAACGGCCTGCTGCGCCTGCACGAAGGCGAGCAAGTGATGGCCATGTTCGCCGAGAACATGGGCGTCAAGGTGATCCGCGCCAATGCCGAAGATCAATTCCTCGACAACCTGGCCGGCGAGTCCGACCCGGAGAAGAAGCGCAAGATCATCGGCCGTACCTTCATCGACGTCTTCGATGCCCAGTCCAACAAACTGGACAACATCAAGTACCTCGCCCAAGGCACCATTTACCCGGACGTGATCGAGTCGGCTGGCGCCAAAAGCGGCAAGGCACACGTGATCAAGTCGCACCACAACGTGGGCGGCCTGCCGGAAGAAATGAACCTCAAGCTGGTTGAACCCCTGCGCGAGCTGTTCAAGGACGAAGTCCGTCGTCTGGGCCTGGAACTAGGCCTGCCGTACGACATGGTCTACCGTCACCCGTTCCCGGGCCCGGGCCTGGGCGTGCGGATCCTTGGTGAAGTGAAGAAGGAATACGCCGACCTGCTGCGTCGCGCCGACCACATCTTCATCGAAGAACTGCGCAAGGCCGACTGGTACCACAAGGTCAGCCAGGCATTCGTGGTGTTCCAGCCAGTGAAATCGGTTGGCGTAGTCGGCGATGGCCGTCGTTACGCTTGGGTCGTGGCCCTGCGTGCCGTGGAAACCATCGACTTCATGACCGCACGTTGGGCACACCTGCCTTACGAACTGCTGGAAACCGTTTCCGGCCGGATCATCAATGAAATCGAAGGCATCTCCCGCGTCACGTATGACGTGTCGAGCAAGCCGCCGGCGACGATTGAGTGGGAGTGATCCTGCGCAGGCCTTGATGGCTTGATTGCAGGTAACAAAAAAGGCCGTGTGAACACTGTTCACACGGCCTTTTTGCGTTTTAGACGCCGGGTAGCCGAACGGGGGCCATGCCAATTCTGTGCAGCGCGGAACTCAAGCCCTCGGTCGTTGGAAAGCGTCGTCCGCTGATTTGCCAGGAATCCCGTTCGATGTAGTAGCCGTTTGCATCTTGTTTTATGGGCGTGCGAACGAGTTTTCCCCAGGTCACGATGCCGTTTTTGGTGACGGTTCTGCTGCGATGAACCAGTATTGGTTCACCGGTACTGGTGCTGAGGGTGTACATGCCAGGCCTGGGCAGGCCATCTTCCAGCCTTTGCGCAAGGGCCACGCTTTTCGGCGTCGGGATCTGCAGCAACAAGTCATTTTTGACAAAACTGACCGCTTGCCCCGGGCGCGCCACATCGGAGACCCCGGGGTCGACCTTGATACCGCCGAGCTCATCCGGGCCGACACTCTCGATACGCAGGCCGATGCTGCCTTCAAGCTCACTGACACCCGCCACGTCAGCATAGGTATTGGCGTGGCTGTTACCGACCAATGCCACCCAGCGATGGGCGCCTCTGGCTGTCTGGTCGGCGCCAATGACTTGTTGGGCGAAGAAATTCATCATTTTTTGCCGGAAATTGAGATCGGGCCTTTGAATACCGGCGCTGCGGTAACTGGCCAGGCAGTCGATGGCTTGCACGCGGATGTTATTTTTTTGCGCTGTCCTGACGACCTGTTCAAACGTGAATTGTTTGCTGGGGTCGGTCGAAAAAGTTGCATCAAGATCCTGGAGGTAGCTTTCCAGATCCTCGGACATCACCCCGGTGCGGTTGAACACATCCAGGTCCGCTTGATGGAAATCGGTCAGCAGATGCTCCATGTACAGGGTTTTGACCTTCTGTTTGCGCAGCACGCTCATGTTCTCGATCAAAAATTGTTTGCTGCCCACGCTGGAGTGACTTTCACCGACGACCAGGCTTTGTGAGCGCTTGAACAGGGTCTTGATGATGTCCTTGAGCTTCGCATTCGCGATGAACGATGGAATGACAGGCCTGGGTGGCAGCTGTGGTTGCGGCTGCGAATAAAAGGACACGGCGTCGTCGTGTAGTCTTCGGCGTAGTCTTTTGAAGGCTTCCAGCTCATCGGCTGGATTGTTGGGATTGATAAAGCCGTCCTTCAAATCGCCCTTTGTCTCCAAACCATTGGCTGCCTTTTTGAGGGCTGGCTTGATCTCCTGCGGAACATCGTATGCAGTCGCCGGGGCGTCGAAGTCGGGGAGTGGCGGCTCGGCCCTGGCGAACAGATCGGAAAACTTGCCGCCTCCCGCCAGACCGGGGCGCGTGAGGGGCACCCACTCACCCATTTCATCCAGGCGCACCGGTATGTTGCGGTAAAAGGAGTGGGGATCGACCGGATCAATGATCGTCCAGGTCTTCAGTTCGTTGCTGTAGCGCACCTGGTAGAAACTGTCCCCCATGGCGATGTAATTACCGCCTGTCTCGGGCTGATAGATGCCTTGAAACTTGCCTTCCTCGTTGATGGGGGAATAGCCATCGAGAATTTCATTTGTTTCAAAAGGCGCCAACAGGCTGGCATCTCCCGGGTCGGGTTTGATGGATTCGAAGGGCAGTTGCAGCGGAGGGCTCGGCGACTTCAAATCTTCCCCAGGGGTGATTGTCTCCTCTGCTTCCGCTGCTTCCGCTGCTTCGGCGAACTCGCTTGCCCCTCTCAGGAACGGCAAGTTGAACAGGATGTCCACGCTGCCAAGGATGGCCCCTTTGATCGCGGCCTTGCGTTCCGCTGGGGTCGTGGCGTTGATGGCCTGATCGATGTGCAAGCCGACATTGGCAATGCCCGCGCCTATGACAACCAACGCTGCTGGCCAGGCCGCTGCAGCCATTGGCCCAAAGACGCGGTTGAAGGCATTGAGGTAGCCGATCCACAGCTTTTTGCGTAGCTCGCCATTGGAATGCAGCAGGTAATTGGCGTCGCTGAGCATGCGCTCATGGGTGGACTGGCTCAAATGGGTGAACGCATCGCCACTGACTATCTCGCCACGGTAGTGAAGCAAGTGATGGTCGGCGGCGGTGTTTTCATCAGGTAATACCTCGTACGCATGGGTGAGGCCGACATTTTCATATTGCGTGTTCTCCAGGAAATGAGTGAGCAGGCCAATGCCGGTGAAATTGGCGAGCTTGTGCCCCAGGGAAGTAGGCTTTTCCTGAACGATGTCGCGCTCTTGCTGCTTGAAGTGCATGAGCATGCGTTCACGGCCTTCGGCGTCCTTGACCTCATTGACCAGCCATTCGTGCAGCTCTTCGACCTTGTTGAAACAGTGAAATCCTCTGAGCTCGCCCGGAATGTAGAGAATGTTCAGGTCACCGTCGTCAGTGATACTGAAAATATCCGTCGAAACGAACTCATCAATGCAGAACTTGCGAATCGATAAACCGCTGGCTGTGGCCGCCTCGTCCATCAGCATTTGCCGGGTGAGCGGCCTGCTGACATTACCGGCGCAGGCCCTGAGCACCAGGGTGAAATGTTCACGGGACAAGTGCCCACTCTCATAGTCTTCAATCGCTTTGGCGATGAAGGTGCACTTGGCCAGCGCACGGAAGTTGGCGCTGTGTTTTTCCCAGAATGTCGCAATGGCCGTTTTGTAACGGTCAGCGAAATTGATGTCCCAGAAGGCGTTCAGCACGTCACTGGCATGCAGGCGCACTTCGTTGGTTTCGTCGTAACTCTCGGCGTCATCACCGACCCGGTAAAAGCCCCCGTAGAGATCCAGCAGGTCGGCATTGTCCTGGTCGTGGACGCTGAAACGGTGCATGACCAGTTGCGGAAAGGTCATGGATTCCTTGGGCTTTTCAAGGATGTGCTGCCAGCCGGTAAAGGCCTTGGAACTGCTTTGGGCGCCATGGAAACGGTGCCACCAGACGTTGTCCGGGGTTATGTCGGTGATGTGATGTCTGGTGAGGATATCCTGGGCGATTTCGTACGCCATGGCGTACAGGTCGGGGCAGTCGTCGACCAGGTCGGGGACCAGGGCCTGGAGGGCCTGGGCATCGGCGGAGTTGGTCAGGATGAGGTCTTGGGTATCGTCCATGATGCTTTCCTTGGTATGCAGTGAATTCGCAAGCAAAACTGCTGTTACATACAACTGATCAAGTGGGAATGCGCATCTGCAGCCTCATACCTGAGTTGTTCAGCGAGCTCGACAGCGCTTCGATGCTGGGGAAAGGAAGCCTGTTTTGTGGCCAGGATGGTCGGTCGATAACAAAACTGCCGTTGGCGAGTCGCTCGACCGGCGTGCGATTGATCAGTTCGTTTCTGCCGCGGTGAATCAGGGTGTAGCTGTCACCGGTTTTCTCGAACAGGTATTTGCTGGGTACATCGAGTAGCTTCTCCATTTGCTGCTCGGTTCGGATCGCCGGCATCGCTTCCATTTGTATGCGAAGGTCTGCATAGAATGGGTCGAAAGTTCCGCGCATGGTCTCGTTCTGCATGATCGGTCCGCGATCGATTTCGATGCCGGGATCCAAGGTGATGCCCAGGCTTTCGCCTGGATTGACCTCTTCGATCCGCAGGCCGATACCGCCTTGTAGTTCACTGATGCCGGCCATCCCGCGGAAGGTATTGATGTTTTCCTGTCCGGTTAACACCACCCATTTGGTCGGCTGATTCAAGGCCTTATCGGCAAGCATGATTTCGTTCGTCAGGCTGTTAGTGATCATTTGCTCTTCAACCGGCCTGAAAAAAAGCGGTTTTTTAAAGCTTGTTGCGCAGTCGGTGGCCTGGATCCGGATGTTGTTTTGTCTTGCGCTCTTGACCAGTTCCAGTTCGTTGAAACGCCCGGCGGGATCCTGGCCGAGCTCGGTCAGGTATTCGTGCAGATCCTTGGGCATGCTTCCCGTGTTGAAAAAGGCATTCAGATCTTGCTGGGCAAAATCACTGAGCAAGCCGCGCATGTAAATCGTATTGACACCCCGACGAGCGAATTCAGGCATGTTTTCAATCATGAAGCGCATGCTGCTGATGCGATCCAGGGTTTCACCCACGACCAGCCCCGGTGCTGTTTCGAACACTCTCTCAATCAATTCGGCACTGGTCATGGACTCACTGACGGCAGGAATCATTGGCCGAGACGGCAGGTTGCGCCACTGCAACTCGTTGAAGAAGCGTCCGGCCGTGGACCTCAGCAGGTTTAGCTTGTCGGTGAAGTGACTTGCGTAGCGGTCTTCCACCGTGAACACGGGCAAGTGACGCATTGTAAGGCGGACATGGGTTTCGAATAGGTTCAATGCCCATTTTTTTAGTGATGCCTGGAGTCGCGGCTGAACATCGTATGGCGTTCTCAGAGTACGAAGAGGCTGCATTGTGGGGTGGGGGGAGGTAGAAGCTACTGGTTCAAGGGGGACAGGGGCTGGTGGCGCGGAGTTGCTGGTGCTCTGGCCGGGCTTCGGTGTCGCCGGTTTAGAGAGGTTTTTGCCACCGCCCTTCAAACCCTGTCGCGAGAACATTTCCCATTCATCTGCTTCATTCAGACGTACCGGAATGTTGCGGAAAAAGGAGTAGGGATTGGTGGGGTCGACGATTGCCCAGGACCGCAGTTCATTGCTGTAACGCACCTGAAAAAAACGGTCGTCGATAGTAATGTAGTGACCCCCGGTTGCGGGTTGATAGATGCCTTGAAATTTACCTTCAACACTCACCGGGAATTCGCCGTCGAGAACCTCATTGGTTTCAAAGGGCGCCAGTATGTCCATGTCTGAGGGGCCAATAGCCTCGGCGTCGACGGAAAGGGAAGGTATCGCCGGCGATTCTATGTCTGTCTTCGGCGCTTCCCCGGAGGCAAGCGCCTCTTCTGTCTCGGCGGCCTCTGCGATCTCGGCGGCATCTGCCAGTTCAACTGCGCCGCGCAGAAATGGCAAATTAAACAGTACATCCACACTGCCAAAAATCGCAGCTTTGACCGCGGCCTTACGTTCCATCGCAGTGGTGCCGTTGATGGCCTGGTCGATGTGCAGGCCGACATTGGCGATGCCGGCACCGATGACGACCAGCGCTGCCGGCCATGCAAGGGCGGCCATCGGTCCGAACGTGTGGTTGAAGGCATTGAGGTAGCCGATCCACAGCTTTTTCCTGATCTCGCTGTTGGAGTGCAGCAGGAAATTGGCGTCGCTGAGCATGCGCTCATGGGTGGACTGATTCAGATAGGTGAACGCATCACCGGCAATTTTCTCGCCACGATAGTGGAGCAAATGAACGTTCCCGGCTTCATTGTCACTGGGTAGAACGTCATAGGCGTGGGTGAGGCCGACATTTTCATGTTCCGTGTTTTCCAGGAAATGAACGATCAGACCAATGCCGGTGAAGTTGGCCAGTTTGTGCCCTAGGGAAGTGGGCTTTTCCTGAACGATGTCGCGCTCTTCCTGCTTGAAGTGCATGAGCATGCGTTCACGGCCTTCGGCGTCCTTGACCTCATTGACCAGCCATTCGTGCAGCTCTTCGACCTTGTTGAAACAGTGAAAACCTCTGAGCTCGCCCGGAATGTAGAGAATGTTCAGGTCACTGTCGTCAGTGATGCTGAGGATGTCCGTCGACACGAAGTGGTCAATGCAAAACTTGCGAATCGATAAACCGCTGGGTGTGGTCGCCTCGTCCATCAGCATTTGCCGGGTGAGCGGCCTGCTGACATTACCGGCGCAGGCGCTGAGCACCGTGCTGAAGTGTTCTTGGGTCAAGTAACCCTTCTCATAGTCTTCAATCGCTTTGGCGATGAACGTGCACTTGGCCAGCGCACGGAAGTTGGCGCTGTGTTTTTCCCAGAATGTCGCAATGGCCGTTTTGTAGCGATCAGCGAAATTGATGTCCCAGAAGGCTTTCAGCACGTCGTTGCCGTGCAGGCGCACTTCATTGGTTTCATCGTAGGATTCGGCGTCCGCCCCCACACGATAAAAGCCGCCGTAGAGGTCCAGCAGGTCGGCATTGTCCTGATCGTGGACGCTGAAACGTTGCATGACCAGTTGCGGGAAGGTCATGGATTCCTTGGGTTTTTCAAGGATGTGCTGCCAGCCGGTAAAAGCCGTGGAGCTGCTTTGGGCGCCATGGAACCGGTGCCAGTAGACTTTGTCGGGTTCGATATCCGTGATGTCGTGCTTGACGAGAATGTCCTTGGCGACCTGATATGCCAACGCGTGCAGGTCGGGGCAATCGGCAACGAGATCAGTGATCAGGGGCTGGAGGGCCAACACATCGGCAGCGTCGGGCAGGGTAATTTCTTGGGTATCGTCCATGATGTCTTCCTTGAGAGGTGGTCGGGGCGCTCACTATCTCAAGGGGCATCGATTCCAGCTGTAAGGCACTGGGTCGCTGGCGGTGGTCAGTTGCTGACGCAAGACGTAGGAAATGATGAGTACCAGAGTCAGGCTCAGCGGCGCGCAATGTCAGAAAAGTAAAACTTGTCCAGCGTATGCCGCGACTCTGTGTATTCGAACTGCCGACCATCCTGCAAAAACGTCTGATTGCTGACCACGATCACATGGCTCTGGCCGTCGAGGTCCAGGTGTTGCTGATCGTCCTTGCTGCGGGGCACCGCTTCGATGGTGCGCTGGGCGTAGGCGATTTGCAGTTGCAAGGTCTGCTCAATGAAGGCGTAGATCGAGTGCTCGGCAATGTCCCGGGACAGGCCGGGGATCACGTCGCTGACGAAATGGTTGATGTCCAAAATCACGCGTTTGCCGTCGATCCGCCGCACTCGCTTGATCCGCGTGATCTGGCTGCCGGCTTCGGCCTGGATGTGTTCCAGCAGCGTGCCCTCAAGGGGGATTTGAGTGAACTCGACCACCTCGGTGCTGACGTCGTTACCCAGGCGTGGATACGTTTCCTGAAAGCTGACGATCCCGCCGAGCTGGAATTCGATCGGGTTGGTCGACAGCACGAACGTGCCTTTGCCGTGAACCTTCTGCGCGAAACCGCGTTCCTGCAATTGCTCGATGGCCTTGCGCACGGTGCCGCGACTGGCCTGATAGCTGTCCATCAGTTCGGTTTCGGAAGGCAACCGGGCGCCGCGTTCCAGACGTTCGGTCGTGATGCTGGCAAGCAGATCGCTGTAGATCTGGTTGTATTTACTCATGGGAATGGCTCTATGCCGCGCTGTACTCAAGGCTTCGAACCTTAAGGGCAGGGTAGGGGTTTGTCCATGCGGCGTTAGGTTTCTTTGACTTTGGAGGTAGGAAACATCGCCGCCTGTCGGGTTCAGGATAAACAAATTCAAACTCGTCTGTACGAGTTGTTGCTTTAACTCGTACAGACGAGTACTTTTCGTTTCGGCGTGCTGCCAATAACAAAAAACTACAGCGGAAGAACAAGCATGAGCCACGACTATCCGAATATCGCCAGCGAGCTGCTGCAAAGCCTCGGTGGCAGCGACAACCTCGAGCAGGCCGCGCACTGTGTCACACGGTTGCGCCTGGCTCTTAAGGACCCGAGCCTGGTCAACAGCGCCACGCTGAACCAGATCGATCTGGTCAAAGGTTCGTTCTTCACCGGCGGCCTGTTCCAGGTGGTCATCGGTCCCGGTGAAGTGGAAAAGGTCTACGCCGAACTGCGCCGGCAAACCGGTCTCGCCGCCTCGACCATCGCCGACGTTAAACAAAAAAGCGCTGACAAGATCAACGCCGTGCAGCGTCTGGTGCGGGTGTTTTCCGACGTCTTCATGCCGATTCTGCCGGCGCTGATCATTGCCGGCCTGTTGATGGGCATCAACAACCTGATCGGCGCCAAGGGCATGTTCATCGAGGGCAAGACCCTGCTTGATGCCTATCCCAAGCTTGACGGGCTCTGGAGCCTGATCAACCTCATGGCCAACACTTCGTTCGTGTTCCTGCCGGCGCTGGTGGGCTGGTCGGCGGCCAAGCGGTTTGGCGGCAGCGAAATCCTCGGCATCGTGCTCGGTTTGATGCTCGTTCACCCCGATCTGCTCAATGCCTGGAACTACGGCAAAGCGGTGGCCGGGTTGGACGGGCAGAGCCTGCCGTACTTCGACATCCTCGGTTTGTTCCAGATCGAGAAGGTGGGTTACCAAGGGCAGATCCTGCCGATCCTGATGGCAGCCTACGTGATGAGCGTCATCGAAAAATGGCTGCGGGCGCGGGTGCCAAATGCGGTGCAATTGCTGGTGGTGCCGATCACCACCATCGTCGTCACCGGCGTGCTGGCGCTGGCCGTGATCGGCCCGGTGACCCGGCATCTGGGGATTCTCATCACCGAAGGCGTGGTCATGCTGTTCGACCTGGCGCCGATGGTCGGCGGGGCGATTTTCGGTTTGCTCTACGCGCCGCTGGTGATCACTGGCATGCACCACATGTTCCTCGCGGTCGACTTGCAGTTGATTTCCACCCAGGGCGGCACTTTCATCTGGCCGATGATCGTCATGTCCAATCTGGCCCAGGGCAGCGCGGCATTGTCGGTGTTCTACATGACCCGCAGTGTGCGGGATAAAAGCATGGCCTCGACCTCGGCGATTTCGGCTTACTTCGGCATCACCGAACCGGCCATGTTCGGGGTCAACTTGCGCTACAAGTTTCCGTTTTATGCGGCCCTGATCGGTTCGGCCCTGGGCTGCATTTTCCTGTCGCTGAACAAGGTTCAGGCCTCGGCAATCGGCGTCGGTGGCTTGCCCGGTTTTATCTCGATCATCCCGCAGTTCATTCCGATGTTCGTGATCGGGATGGTGATTGCCATGGTCGTGCCGTTTGTTCTGACCTGCGGGTTGAGCATGAAGATTGTTCGGCCTGGGTATCGGGTTGCCTGACTGATCGCTATCGCGAGCAGGCTCCCACATTGGAACGCGATCAACTGTGGGAGCGAGCCTGCTCGCGAAGAGGCCCGCAAGGCCAGTATCAAACCAAATTGAAGGAACTCAGTCATGCAAGACTGGCAACGTTCGGTGATCTACCAGATCTACCCGAAGAGTTTTCACAGCCACGCCGGCAACCCCACGGGTGATTTGCTCGGCGTTGTGGCCAAGCTCGATTACCTGCACTGGCTGGGTGTCGATTGTCTGTGGATCACGCCGTTCCTGCGCTCGCCCCAGCGCGACAACGGCTACGACATCAGTGACTACTACGCCATCGACCCGAGCTACGGGACCATGGCCGATTGCGAATTGCTGATCGCCGAGGCCGGCAAGCGCGGCATCAAGTTGATGCTCGACATCGTGGTCAATCACACCTCGATCGAACACACCTGGTTCCAGCAGGCCCGCAGCAGCCTCGACAACCCGTACCGGGATTTCTACATCTGGCGCGACCAGCCGAACAACTGGGAGTCAAAGTTCGGTGGCTCGGCGTGGGAATACGAAGCCCAGACCGGTCAGTATTACCTGCACCTGTTCGACCACACTCAGGCCGACCTGAACTGGGATAACCCAAAGGTGCGTGCCGAAGTCTTCAAGATGATGCGTTTCTGGCGCGACAAGGGCGTCGGCGGGTTCCGTCTGGACGTGATCAACCTGATCTCCAAACCGGCGGACTTCCCCGAGGACAATACCGACGGTCGACGTTTCTACACTGACGGCCCGAACGTTCACGAGTACTTGCAGCAGATGCACCGCGAAGTGTTCGAAGGCCATGACCTGATCAACGTTGGCGAGATGTCGTCCACCAGTCTGGAGCACTGCATTCGATACTCGCGACCCGAGTCGAAAGAGCTGTCGATGACCTTCAACTTCCATCACCTGAAGGTCGATTACCCGAACCTGCAGAAGTGGATTCGCGCCGATTTCGACTTCCTCGAACTCAAGCGCATTCTTTCCGATTGGCAAACCGGCATGCAGGCCGGCGGTGGCTGGAACGCGCTGTTCTGGTGTAACCATGACCAGCCTCGTGTGGTCTCGCGTTTTGGTCATGACGGCGAATATCGGGTGCTCTCGGCGAAGATGCTCGGCACGGCGCTGCATTTCCTCCAGGGCACACCGTTCGTGTACCAGGGCGAGGAACTGGGCATGACCAATCCGGGCTTCGATCACATCGATCAGTACCGCGATGTCGAGACGCTGAACATCTTCCGGCTCAAGCGCGAGGCGGGTGCGAGCGACGCCGACAACATGGCGGCGATCATGCAGAAGTCCCGGGACAACGGCCGTACGCCGATGCACTGGAATGCCGAGCCCAACGCGGGTTTCAGCGCCGTCGAACCGTGGATCGGGGTGCCGGCCAACGCCGGGCAGATCAACGTTGCCGCCCAACTCGATGACCCGGATTCGGTGCTGCATCACTACCGTCGGTTGATCGCCTTGCGCCGCACTGAGGCGCTGATGTCCGACGGTGTCTATCGGCAATTGTTGCCCGAGCACACGCAAATCTGGGCGTACGTGCGTGAGGGCAATGGCGAACGGTTGCTGGTGCTGAACAATTTCTACGGCACGCCATGCGAAGTCGAACTGCCAGATGAAGTGATCAGCGAAACCATGGCCCAACGTTTGGTCATCAGCAATTACCCGGACTGTCCGACGCGAAATCGGCAGGTCCTCTTACGGCCTTATGAGTCGTTCGTGCTGCATATGATCGACTGACCGACCGCAAAAAAAACACCGACTCAAAAAAACACGCAGAACGCTGCGCGGGGGAGTTTTGCGCGCCGGTTTTGCTGCTGCACACAATAAAAATAATGGGGTAGCTCTTGAAAACAACAATAAATCGCAGCCTTGCAATGGCGGGCGTGTGCCTGGCTTTGCCTCTTTCGGCCCAGGCGCTGGAGTTCGCCGGTTACTTGCGCAGCGGCGTCGGCACCTCGGTCAACAGCGGTAAACAGCAGTGCTTCCAACTGCCGGGTGCGCAGACCAAGTACCGCTTGGGCAATGAATGCGAGCAGTACGCCGAACTGGAATTGCGCCAGGATCTGTACACCCTGGACGACGGTTCGGTGCTGAGCATCGACGGCATGGCTTCGTTGTACAACCAGTACGACAAGGACCTGACCTTCAACGGTGACAACGGCTCGGTGCGCCTGCCGCAGGCGTACGCGCAGTGGTCGAACATGCCAAGCCTCAACGGCGGTTCGCTGTGGGCCGGCCGGCGTTACTACAAACGGAACGATATTCACATTTCCGACTTCTACTATTGGAACCAGAGCGCCACCGGCGGCGGTATCGAGGACGTGCTGATCGGCGATCTGAAATACAGCTACGCCTTCTCGCGCAAGGACAACCTGTACCAGAAGGACTACATCAACCGACATGACTTCAACGTTGCCGGCTTCAACACCAACCCCGGCGGTGCGTTGGAATTCGGGCTGAGCTACATCGACAAACCCGACAGCCGCGACGCTCACCGTGGCTGGGCGATCACCACCCAGCATGTGCAGAAGGGCTTTTTGGGCGGCAAGAACAAACTGGCTTTCCAGTACGGCGAAGGTCCCGGCACCGGGTTGGGTTATACCGGTAACGTGAAGCTCGACGACAGCAACAAAAGTTATCGGGTGGTGGAGTTCTTCGACTGGCAAGTGACGCCGCGATTTGGCGGGCAGATCGAGGCGGTTTACCAGAAAGACATTCGCCCGGACGGCAGTGATCAGAACTGGATTTCCCTGGGTGTTCGCCCGGCCTATGCGCTCACCGAGCAGTTCAAACTGGTGACCGAACTGGGTCACGATCAGGTCGACGCCACGGGCGGCACGCGCAAGCTGAGCAAGTTCACCTTCGCCCCGACGTGGTCGCCCAAGGGGCCGGAATTCTGGGCGCGCCCGGAGGTGCGTCTGTATTACACCTATGCCAGCTGGAACGAGGCGGCCAAACGGGCGGCCAATGAACTGGCGGCGGGCTCGGCGTTGTCCGACACCGGCGCTTTCGGCACGGCGCGCCACGGTTCGAACGTCGGATTGCAGGTCGAGTACTGGTGGAAATAAGCGATGCTGTCGGAGCCTCGCGCTCCATCGGCACTTCAAAGAACAAAACAGCAGGTGACGTCATGGCCACACCCCAACAATTGCAACTGCACGCGCCCCTGTCCGGCGTATTGATGCCACTGGACCTCGTGCCCGATCCGGTGTTTTCCACCCGCGTGATCGGCGATGGCCTGTGCATCGATCCGACTTCAACGACGTTGTGCGCGCCGCTGGCAGGGGTTGTCAGCAACGTGCAGGCCAGCGGGCATGCGATCAGCATCACCGACGAAAATGGCGTGCAGGTGTTGATGCACATTGGCCTCGACACGGTGAACCTCGCCGGGAAAGGCTTCACGCGGTTGGTGGAGGAGGGCCAGCAGGTTGACGTTGGGCAGTCGCTGATCGAGTTCGATGCCGATTTCGTCGCATTGAATGCCCGCAGCCTGCTGACGTTGATGCTGGTGGTCAGCGGCGAGCCGTTCACTTGGCTGACGCCGGAAACGGGTGTGGTTGATAGTGGCCAGCCGTTACTGAGCTTGAAGCCCATCGAGCAGGCAACGGATGAGCCAGTGGCGGAAGCGGGCGAAGCAGTGTTTTCCAAACCGGTGACGCTGGCCAATCCCAACGGCTTGCACGCCCGTCCGGCAGCGGTGTTCGCCCAGGCGGCGAAAGGTTTTTCGGCGAGCATTTACCTGCATAAAAAGCAGGCGAGTGCGAACGCGAAATCCCTGGTAGCGATCATGGCGTTGCAGACGGCTCATGGTGACGTTGTGCAAGTCAGCGCGGCCGGCCCGGATGCTGAAGCGGCGATCAAGACACTCGCCGAATTGCTGGCGACTGGATGCGGTGAAGCCGGGGCGGCCTCGGCGCCGGTTGAGGCGGTTGCGATTGAGGCTTCATCGCTGACGGTGTTGCGTGGGGTGTGCGCATCGGCCGGGTCGGCGTTTGGCCAAGTGGTGCAGATAGCCGAACAACACCTGGACGTGAATGAATTCGGCGCCACACCACAGGTTGAACGCGATCATCTGTCCCGCGCCTTGGCCGAGGCGCTGCTGGCCCTGCAACAATTGCGTGACACCGCCGTTGGCAGTGCGCAGGCAGACATCTTCAAGGCTCATCAGGAGTTGCTCGAAGATCCGGGTTTGCTTGAGGTGGCTCACGTGCAGATCGACGAAGGCAAAAGTGCCGGGTTCGCCTGGCGCGCGGCCACCGAGTCGGCGGCAACCGTGTTCAACAGCCTGGGCAATGCCTTGCTGGCGGAGCGGGCGGCGGACCTGGCCGATGTCGGCCAGCGAGTGCTCAAGCTGATCCTCGGCGTACAGGATCAGGCGATGGAGCTGCCTGAAGGGGCGATCCTGATCGCCGAACAACTGACACCGTCGCAGACCGCCGGGCTCGATACCCGCAAGGTACTGGGTTTCGCCACGGTCGGTGGCGGCGCTACCAGCCACGTCGCGATCCTCGCTCGGGCGTCCGGATTGCCGGCGATCTGCGGGTTGCCCGTTCAGGTGTTGGGGCTGGCCAACGGCACTCAGGTGTTGCTCGACGCCGACAAGGGCGAGCTGCACCTGGACCCGGATCTGGCGGCCATCGAGCAGCTGCAAGCCAACCGTCAGCGCCAGCAGAAACGCCATCAACATGAGTTGGCGCACGCAGCGCTGGCGGCGTGTACCCGCGATGGACACCACGTTGAAGTGACGGCCAACATCGCCTCGCTGGCTGAAGCGGAGCAGGCCATGGCACTGGGAGGCGAGGGCGTTGGACTGTTGCGTTCGGAGTTTCTTTATCTGGACCGCAATCATGCGCCAAGCCATGACGAACAGGCGTCCACCTACAGCGCCATCGCCCGCGCCCTGGGGCTGGCGCGCAATCTGGTGGTGCGCACACTGGATGTCGGCGGCGACAAACCGTTGGCCTACGTGCCGATGGACAGCGAAACCAATCCGTTCCTCGGCATGCGCGGAATTCGTTTGTGCCTGGAGCGCCCGCAGCTGTTGCGCGACCAGTTCAAGGCGATCCTGAACAGCGCCGGGCTGGCCCGTCTGCACATCATGTTGCCCATGGTCACGCAGCTGTCGGAGTTGCGCCTGGCCCGGCAGCTGCTTGAGGAAGAGGCGCTGGCATTGGGCCTCACTGAACGGCCGAAACTGGGGATCATGATCGAAGTGCCGGCAGCGGCGCTGATGGCTGATCTGTTTGCGCCCGAAGTGGATTTCTTCTCGATCGGCACTAACGACCTGACCCAATACACCCTGGCCATGGACCGCGATCACCCGCGCCTGGCCAGTCAGGCCGACAGCTTTCATCCGTCGGTGCTGCGTTTGATTGCCAGCACCGTGAAGGCCGCCCACGCCCATGGCAAATGGGTCGGCGTGTGTGGCGCCATGGCCTCGGAAACCCTGGCGGTGCCGTTGTTACTGGGACTTGGGGTGGATGAACTGTCGGTGAGCGTGCCGTTGATTCCGGCGATCAAAGCGGCGGTTCGCGAAGTGGATCTGCTGGACTGCCAGGCCATCGCCCAGCAAGTGCTGGGGCTGGAAAGCGCCGAGCAAGTGCGCGAGGCGTTGCGGCTGTATCACGAGGCGACGGTCGATACTTCACTGGTACTGGAGAACTGAACATGTTCGAGAAAATGCAGCGGGCGTTCTGGAAAGCATTGACCCCGGACTTGGTGGTGGATGAGCCGAAAGTGCTGGCTCAGCCTGTTTCTGGTCTGGCTCCGGAAATTGTGGCCGCTTTGGGTGGTGTGGATAACCTGAAGGCACAGCGGCCGGTGGCGCTGACCCGGGTTCGGGTTGAATTGCGGGATGTGGCGCGGATGGATCGGCAGGCTTTAAAGGTGGCCAGGGTGCCGGGCGTGATGATGCTGGACGAAGGCGTTGTGCATTTGTTGATGGGGTTGGTGGTTGCCGGACGTTAGGTGATCAGATTCAAGAGCCACCCCTCACCCCAGCCCTCTCCCCATGGGGGAGAGGGGAAAGGGAGCAGATCTTCAAGCTTTTCAAACCTGAGTTCGACTCGGTTTTTCAGGTCGATGTAGCTCCAAGAGCAACTCGGTCAGTTCCCTCTCCCCACGGGGGAAAAGGGGAAAGGGAGCAGATCTTCAAGCTTTTCAAACCTGAGTTCGACTCGATTTCTCAGGTCGATGTAGCTCCAAGAACAACTCGGTCAGTCCCCTCTACCCCCTGGGGAGAGGGTTAGGGTGAGGGGTGGCCTCTGCGGCCATCCGCCGCCCCACCCTTACTGTTTCTCATCCGCAGGTGTATCGTATTCGCCTTTTACAGGCCCCATGCCTGTCGCTGATACGTGAGGTAGTTGAGTTCATGTCCTTTACCCGTCGCCAAATCCTCGGTGGCCTGGCCGGTCTTGTTGTCGTTGGTGTCGGAGCGGGGGGCGCGTCGCGGTATTGGTTGGGCAAGATGGCCGACGCCGACGCGGGCCACGACTACGAGCTGATCGCCGCACCGCTGGACGTTGAACTGGTGGCCGGGCACAAGACCGAAGCCTGGGCGTTCGGCCCGTCGGCGCCGGGCACCGAGTTGCGCGTGCGTCAGGGGGAATGGCTGCGGGTGCGCTTCATCAACCACCTGCCGGTTGCCACCACCATTCACTGGCACGGCATCCGCCTGCCACTGGAAATGGACGGCGTGCCCTACGTCTCGCAGCTTCCAGTGCTGCCGGGCGAATACTTCGACTACAAATTCCGCGTGCCCGACGCCGGCAGTTACTGGTATCACCCGCATGTGAACAGCAGCGAGGAACTGGGTCGCGGGCTGGTTGGCCCGTTGATTATTGAAGAGCGCGAGCCTACCGGCTTCAAGTACGAAAAGACCTTGAGCCTCAAGAGCTGGCACGTCGATGAAGAGGGCGCTTTTGTCGCGTTCAGTATTCCTCGCGAAGCGGCCCGTGGTGGCACGGCGGGGCGCCTGTCGACCATCAACGGTGTCGCGCAAGCGGTGATTGAATTGCCCGCCGGGCAGATCACCCGGGTGCGCCTGCTCAACCTCGATAACACCCTGACTTACCGACTCAATATCCCTGGCGTCGAAGCGCAGATCTACGCGCTGGACGGCAACCCCATCGAACCGCGGCCGTTGGGCAAGGAATACTGGCTCGGCCCGGGCATGCGCATTTGCCTGGCGATCAAGGCCCCGCCGGCCGGTGAAGAAATGTCCCTGCGCAATGGCCCGGTACGCCTGGGCACGCTCCGTTCGGTGGCGAACGCCGATGCACCGACCGAGTGGCCACCCGCACTGCCCGCCAACCCGGTGGCCGAGCCGGACCTGGCTAACGCGGAGAAACTCAACTTCAATTTCGAATGGGTAGGCTCAGTGTCGGTGAACGTCGACAATGGCAAGCCGCCGAGCCTGTGGCAGATCAACGGCAAGGCCTGGGACATCACCGACAAGACGTGCGCCGACCGCCCGATTGCCAAGCTCGAGAAGGGCAAGAGCTACATTTTCGAATTGAAGAACATGACTCAGTATCAACACCCGATTCACCTGCACGGCATGAGTTTCAAGGTGATTGCGTCGAACCGGCACAAGGTTATTCCGTATTTCACGGACACCTACTTGCTGGGCAAGAACGAGCGCGCGCAAGTGGCGCTGGTGGCGGATAACCCTGGGATCTGGATGTTCCACTGCCATGTGATCGACCACATGGAAACCGGCCTGATGGCCGCCATTGAGGTGGCCTGATGCGTCAGATACGCCCGACAGCAATCATTGATCGCAGCCGTGATCGTGACTTCATGCGTGAAGCCCTGGCCCTGGCCGCCCAAGGCGCGGCGCTCGGTGAAGTGCCGGTGGGTGCGGTGCTGGTGCAGGATGGTGAAATCATCGGTCGGGGTTTCAACTGCCCGATCAGCGGCAACGACCCGAGTGCCCATGCCGAGATGGTGGCGATCCGCGCTGCCGCGTTGGCCGCCAGCAACTATCGTCTGCCCGGCAGCACGCTGTATGTAACGCTTGAGCCATGCAGCATGTGCGCCGGGCTGATCGTGCATTCGCGGATTGCGCGGGTGGTGTATGGGGCGCTGGAGCCGAAGGCCGGGATTGTGCAGAGTCAGGGGCAGTTTTTTACCCAGGGATTCTTGAACCACCGGGTGCTGTATGAAGGCGGGGTGTTGGCCGAGGAGTGCGGGGCGGTGTTGAGCGAGTTCTTCAAGGCCCGAAGAGCCAGTAGAGACTGATCGTTCCCACGCTCCGCGTGGGAATGCATCCAGTGACGCTCTGCGTCACATCCGCAAGGGACGCGGAGCGTCCCGGGGCGGCATTCCCACGCGGAGCGTGGGAACGATCATTGGAAGGGGATTTATTTGCGGGCGACGATGACGGCGCGCATCGGCGCTGGCAGCCCTTCAATCGTCTTGCTGTGATCTTGCGGGTCAAGGAAATCGCTCAGCGACTGATACTTCATCCACTCCGTCCCGCGCTGTTCCTCGACCGTCGTCACGCTCACGTCCACACAGCGAACATCCGTGAACCCGGCGCGGCGCAGCCACAGTTCCAGCGCGGGCACTGATGGCAGGAACCACACGTTACGCATCTGTGCATAACGGTCTTCCGGTACCAGCACCTGTTGCTGATCGCCTTCAATCACCAGCGTTTCCAGCACCAGTTCGCCGCCCTTGACCAAGCAATCCTTCAGCGCCAGCAAATGCTCGATCGGTGAACGACGGTGATAGAACACCCCCATGGAGAACACCGTGTCGAAGCCTTCCATGTTCGGCGGCAGGTCTTCGAACGGGAACGGCAGGTGCCAGGCGTTGGGTTCGGACAGGTAGCGCTGCACCGCCTGGAACTGGCAGAAGAACAGCCAGTTCGGGTCGACACCAATCACACTGTCGGCCCCGGCACCGAGCATGCGCCACATGTAATAGCCGTTGCCGCAGCCGACATCGAGGATGCGTTTACCCTTCAGATCCAGATGCGGTGCAACCCGCGACCACTTCCAGTCCGACCGCCATTCAGTATCGACGTGCACACCAAACAGATCGAACGGCCCTTTGCGCCACGGCGATAAACCCATCAGTGCGGTGCGCATCTGAACGCGGGTTTCGTCATCGCAATCGGTGTCCAGCGTCAGGCCATTCAGTAAATCGACGACCTTCGGCTGAATCTTCGGCAAGGCGTCCAGCGCACTCTGCCAGCGCTCCAGATCGCCGTGACCCTTTTCCATTTTCTTGTCGAGTTGCGCCTGCAGGGTGTTCGCCCAGTCGGCCAGCGGAGTACCGGCCAGACGGCGGGCGAGGGGGGAGAGATCAATCATGGCAAGGCAATCAACGAGGCAAAGTTAAGACACTGGAACCACGGCACGACTTTCGAGAACCCGGCGGCCAGCAAGCGCTCGCGGTGTTCTTCGAGGCTGTCGGGCTTCATGACGTTTTCGATGGCGCTGCGCTTCTGGGCAATCTCGAGTTCGCTGTAGCCATTGGCGCGTTTGAACGCGACATGCAGGTCAGTGAGCAGCGCCTGTTCTTCGGGGTCGTTGAAGCGCAGCTTCTCCGAGAGGATCAACGCACCACCGGGCAGCAGCGATTGGCGGATGCGCGAAAGCAAGGCGGTGCGCTGCTCCGGAGCGATGAATTGCAGGGTGAAGTTCAGCGCCACCACCGAGGCTGGCTGGAATTCGAGGGCCAGGATGTCGCCTTCGATCACTTCCACCGGCAGCAACTCCTGGAACATCGAGTCCTGACCGTTGAGGTATTCGCGGCAGCGTTCGACCATCGCCGCCGAGTTATCCACAGCGATGACGCGGCAGCCGTCGGTGCGCACGTGACGGCGCAGGGCCTGGGTCACCGCGCCGAGGGACGAACCGAGGTCGTAAAGCATGCTGTTGGGCTGGGCGAATTGCGCGGCAAGTACGCCCAGGTTTTCAACGATGGTCGGATAACCTGGCACCGAGCGCTTGATCATGTCCGGGAACACCCGCACCACGTCCTCGTTAAAGGCGAAGTCAGGCACCTGGGCCAGAGGCTGGGCGAAAAGGCGATCGGGTTCTTTGCTCACGGCGGTTCCAGCGGTGTAGGTGGAAAAGGCCGGCATTTTAGCCAAATTGACGGGGTTACGCACTGATCGTTCCCACGCTCCGCGTGGGAATGCATCCTGTGACGCTCTGCGTCACGCTTGCGCAGGGACGCGGAGCGTCCCGGGCGGCATTCCCACGCAGAGCGTGGGAACGATCTATTGGGGGCGGTGAGCGGATTGAGAAAAGGCCGACGCCGCAATCCCCCATTGCCCCAACCAATAGCTGAGGATGATGACGTAAGGCGCGGCATGGAATGGCATCACAAACCGATTAATGCCAATCACGCTGTCCGAAAACACAAACGCCACCGCACCTGCGGCCGCCAGCAACGCCGAGCGCTTGGGCACATCGGTGCCGAGTCGGGCCAGGGCGCGCCAGAGCATGGCGCTGATGGCCAGACCGTAGACGATCACCGGGATCAGCAGCGGCCCCAGGCCATTGGAAATCAGAATCCCCAACAACACCGCGCCGACGCCCAACGCGATGATCAGTGGCAATAGCGCCAGTCGCCGGCAATCACTCAAGTAGGCTTTCAGGTACGCCAGGTGCGCGACCAAAAACGCGCCGAGTCCGAACACAAACAAGTCCCCGGGCCATGCCAGCAACACATCGCCGAGCAGGGAGAAAATCAATCCAAGGCTGATCCAGCGCCGATATTCGCTGGGCGGTGCGTCATGCAACCAACCGAGCAGCGCCAATACCGGCAGCGGTTTGACCAGCAGGCAGAGCAACGCTGCATGCACACTGACGCCGTAGAGGAACGTCACCGCGCCCATCAGCGCCAGAATCAGCCAGCCCACGATCAGTTAACCGAGATCGCGCAGTCGAAGGTTTCCACTGCCGGTACTTCCGGTTCCCATGGCTGTGAGTAAATCAGGCGCAAACGGCCAGTGCCCGCGGCGAAGGACTGGAAGCGCCAGGTGGAGAGGCCGGCGCTGCCGACGATCCCCGCGTCTTGCGGATTGCTGTAGACCTCGGGGCTGAGCGCGCGCAATACGCCACCGGCCGAATCCTGGATCGTCCAGCGATAACCCGTGGTCGGGTTGCTTGGCAGGGTCAGGATCAGGTTTTGCCCGTTGTGCAATTGCACTGGGCATTCGCTTTGTTTTTCCACGGTCACGTTCTGTTTCGGTTGCGTGGCGCAGGCGGCCAGCAAGGAGAGGGCGAGGGGGACAAACAGGCGGGTGGGGGACATAAGGTCAGTGGCTCCGGCATTCACGACGAACGGCGAGCATAACTGAAGATGAGACAAAGTGTGACGGCACAGAAGGAGATGTGTTGTAAGTGCCGACGCCTTCGCGGGCAAGCCCGCTCCCACAGGGATCGAGTGTGGTCACACATTTGTGTCCACCCCAAACCTGTGGGAGCGGGCTTGCCCGCGAAGGCGTCGGTACAGGCGCTACAGTTCTGTCAGAACAGAATTTTCGCCACATCCGCAAAGCGCTTGGCAAAGTGCACGGTAATCCCTTCCTTTAGATAATCCGGCAATTCCTCAAAGCTGCCGCGGTTAGGCTCGGGCAGGATCAACTCGAATATTTTCTGCCGCCGCGCCGCAATCACCTTTTCACGCACGCCGCCAATCGGCAGCACATGCCCGGTCAGCGTCAGTTCGCCAGTCATGGCGATGCCTTTTTTCGGTGGCTGGTTTCGGGCGAGCGAAAGCAGGGCGCTGGCCATGGTCACGCCGGCACTCGGGCCGTCTTTCGGGGTGGCGCCTTCCGGGACGTGCAGGTGAACGAAGGCTTCGTCGAAGAACTTCGGATCACCGCCGAACGACTTCAGGTTGGAGCTGACGTAGCTGTAGGCGATTTCCGCCGACTCCTTCATCACGTCGCCCAATTGCCCGGTGAGTTTGAAGCCGCGGTTCAAGGTGTGAATCCGCGTGGCTTCGATCGGCAAGGTTGCGCCGCCCATGCTGGTCCAGGCCAGGCCCGTGATCACACCAGTCCCCGACAGCACTTGTTCATTACGGAACACCGGATGACCGAGTGAGGCTTCCAGGTCTTTCGGCCCGAGCTTGATCACCGCTTTCGGCTCGTCGATCAGTTTCACCACGGCTTTGCGCACCAGTTTGCCCAGTTGTTTTTCCAACTGCCGCACGCCGGCTTCGCGGGCGTAGCCATCGATCAACGCCTTCAACGCGCTGTCGCTGATCGACAGGCTGCCTTTGGACACACCGGCCTTCTCAAGTTGCTTGGGCCACAGGTGACGTTTGGCGATGGCGATTTTTTCTTCGGTGATGTAGCCCGACAGGCGAATCACTTCCATCCGGTCCAGCAACGGGCCGGGGATCGAGTCCAGGGTGTTGGCGGTGCAGATGAACAGCACTTTCGACAGGTCCAGACGCAAGTCCAGGTAGTGGTCGAGGAATTCGACGTTCTGTTCCGGGTCGAGGGTTTCCAGCAGCGCCGAGGCCGGGTCGCCCTGGAAGCTCTGGCCCATCTTGTCGATCTCGTCGAGCATGATCACCGGGTTCATCACTTCGACATCTTTCAACGCATGGACGAGTTTGCCCGGTTGCGCGCCGATGTAGGTGCGGCGGTGGCCCTTGATCTCGGCTTCGTCGCGCATGCCGCCGACGCTGAAACGGTAGAACGGCCGGCCGAGGGATTCGGCGATGGATTTGCCGACACTGGTTTTACCCACGCCCGGCGGGCCGACCAGCAGCACGATGGAGCCGCTGATCTCGCCTTTGTAGGCGCCGACGGCGAGGAACTCGAGGATGCGGTCCTTGATGTCGTCGAGGCCGGCATGGTGTTTGTCCAACACCTTGCGGGCGTGCTTGAGGTCGAGTTTGTCCTCGCCGTACACGCCCCACGGCACCGAGGTCGCCCAGTCGAGGTAGTTGCGGGTCACCGCATACTCCGGCGAACCGGTTTCGAGGATCGACAGTTTGTTCATTTCCTCTTCGACGCGTTTTTGCGCCTGAGGCGGCAGAACCTTGCCGGTCAGCCGCTGTTCGAACTGCTCGATGTCAGCGCTGCGATCGTCCTTGGTCAGGCCCAGTTCTTGCTGGATGACCTTGAGCTGTTCCTTGAGGAAGAACTCGCGCTGGTGCTCGCCGATCTTGCGGTTCACTTCGGCGGAGATTTCTTTTTGCAGGCGCGCGACTTCGACTTCCTTGCGCAACATCGGCAGGACTTTTTCCATGCGCTTGAGCATCGGCACACAGTCGAGCACTTCTTGCAGCTCGCTGCCGGTGGCCGAGGTCAGTGCGGCGGCGAAGTCGGTCAGCGGCGACGGGTCATTGGGGCTGAAGCGGTTGAGGTAGTTCTTCAGCTCTTCGCTGTACAGCGGGTTGAGCGGCAGCAGTTCCTTGATCGCGTTGATCAGCGCCATGCCGTAGGCCTTGACCTCGTCGGTCGGCTCGGTGGGCTGGTGCGGGTATTCGACTTCCACCAGGTACGGCGGGCGATGGTGCTTGAGCCAGGTCTTGAGGCGGACGCGGGTCAGGCCCTGGGCGACGAATTGCAGTTTGCCGTTTTCGCGACTGGCGTGATGCACCTTGACCAGCGTGCCGTAGAGCGGCAGGGCCGAGGTGTCGAAATGGCGCGGGTCTTCCTGGGGCGTGTCCATGTAGAACAGGGCCAGGCAGTGGTGATCGGATTTGCTCACCAGATCCAGCGTTTCCGCCCACGGTTCTTCATTGACGATGACCGGCAGCACTTGGGCCGGGAAGAACGGGCGGTTGTGGATCGGGATGATGTAGACCTTGTCCGGCAGGTTCTGGCCTGGCAGGGCGAGGCCTTTGCCGGCGGAGTGGTGTTCGGCATTCTCTGGGTCGGCGTAGTCGCTCGGGTCTTCGGGGAATTCTTGCTGGTCGGTCATGGGGCACCTGCGCAATTGGGTATGGGTGTTAGATGGGGCAGGTGGGGGGTGGTTTCAATGGCTCGGGATATTTCTGATTCGCTGCGCCAGCTGTAATTACGCAGCGGACGATTGGGGCTGCTTGGTATACAAAGACATCAATTTGGCTTTTAAGGATTCAAACGCTGTTATTTCTGTCAGGTCCCAGCAGGTGAAGAGCATGGTTCAGTAGTCAGGTGAGAGGTTTCAGGCACTCATCACAAAACTATCGCGCGCCGCAGGATATGCCGTGCTGCATATCGCTTGCGTCAGGGAGGAAAGATGAGCAGCAATTTTGAGTTGGTATCCGCATTGAACACAGGAAATCTGGACCCCTCCTTCGGATCAGGAGGCATCGTCGGCTTTCCCGGATTACAAGGGCAGTGTCGAGCTGTGGCGAAAGATCAGCAGGATCGCTTGATCGTCGCGGTCTGGGCCAATAGGGCATGCGAAGTGTTTCGACTGGATCAACATGGCACGGTTGATCGCTCGTTCGGCATGAACGGTAGTGTGCTGGTTGAGTTCGAAGCAGGATTTGATACCCGGGTTAACCACATCCTGATTCAGCCTGACGGGAAGATATTGTTGGCGGGAGTACGGTTCCAACTGAACCTTTCGAAAGGTTTGCCGGCTCTTGCCCGATTGGACGACAAGGGTAGCCCTGATCATCAATTCGGGGTGGACGGCAAAGTTGTTTTCAAGGGGCGCCCCGGTGCGGAATACAGCATTTTTCTGGGGGAGGTTGATGTTGTGTCAGGGGCCCCCGGAGAACTTTTAATGACATTTCCCTACGTGGACATTGCTGGAGGAATCGGCACTGGCACCACATTACTGCTGACAGTCAATGATGTGACGGGAGAGTTGATCAGAACGCATCCCGTTCAATACCGAGGTTTGAACACGGTCATTAACAGCATTGCACGCTTGAAGAGCGGAAAACTCATTGCAGGCGGCTATGTCACTCTGTCTTCGGGAGAAGATCGTATTCTCTTGAATCGCTACGACGCTGATGGCTGGCCTGATCTGAATTTCGGTGAATATGGATCTATCGTGTATGGGCCTCTCCCTGGCTATTACAAAGCATCGAAAGTGTTGTTGCAGGCTGATGCTGTTGATCAGGGAATTCTGGTAATGGGGTCGTATCAGAAAGAGGGTTCCTTACCCCATTGGAGTGCTTTGGTGATGAGATTCACTGAAAACGGTCAACCGGATGGTTCGTTCAATAAAGGCGAACCCGCTTTGGTTGATGCCGAACAGCAAACCGATTGGGCGGCGGGCGCTCTGCAACAAAATAAAGCCATCGTCATGGCCGGAACGGCGGGCCTGCGCGGTATTTCACAGGCATTGATACTCGGGCGAGTGCTTGAGGATGGGAGCTTCGATAAAACATTCACGGACAAGGGGTGGGTCATAGGCCCAGGCGGGAGCGGCGTCTCGGGGTTGGATATTCAGGACAATGGTCGATTGGTTATTGCGGGTGATGAAATGGCTGAGAGATTCTTGCCCAAGGTATTCGGCTACCAACCCTGAGTGAACGCACACCGAGCCGATTTGAGTAGTCACTCGCAAAAAAGGCGCCTCCCCAAACGGGAGGCGCCTTTCCTTTAACCGCCGCTAAAACTTACTCGGACAGTTTGTACGCAATCACATAATCACCTTGCTTGGTGCCCAGCGACCCATGACCACCCGCAACGACGAGCACGTATTGCTTGCCGTCCTTGCCGGTGTAGGTCATCGGCGTGGTTTGTGCACCGGCTGGCAGGCGGCCTTCCCACAACTGGTTACCGTTTTTCACGTCGTAGGCGCGCAGGTATTGGTCGAGGGTGCCGCTCAGGAAGGCCACGCCACTGGCCGTGGTGAAGGCCCCGCCCAGGCTAGGCACGCCCATGCTCAGCGGGATCGGAACCGGTGAGCTGTCGCGCACGGTGCCGTTCTTGTGCATCCAGATGGTTTTGTTGGTGGTCAAATCGACCGCCGCCACGTAACCCCAGGCCGGTGCCTGGCACGGCAAGCCCATTGGTGACAGCAGGGCTTCGAGGATCACGCCGTAAGGCGCGCCTTTGTTGGGCTGTACGCCTTCGGTTTCGCTGACGCGAGGGCCTTGTTTGGCTATTTCGGCGGCCGGGATCAGTTTCGATTTGAACGCCATGTAGCTCGGGTTCACGAAAGCAATCTGACGCACCGGGTCAACCGAGATGCCGCCCCAGTCGAACACGCCGAAGTTACCGGGATAAACGATCGAGCCTTGCAGCGATGGCGGGGTGAACATGCCGTCGTAGCGCAGGGATTTGAAGTCGATCCGGCACAGCATCTGATCGAACGGGGTCACGCCCCACATGTCGCGTTCCTTGAGGGTCGGCGGCACGAAGTTGAGGTCGGACATCGGTTGGGTCGGCGAAGTGTGGTCGCCTTCCACTGCGCCTTGCGGCACCGGGATTTCCTTGATCGGCACGATCGGCTGACCATTGCTGCGGTCCAGCACGTAGATGCTGCCTTGCTTGGTGGAGGCGAGTACCGCTGGCTTGACGCCGTCAGCGGTTTTCAGGTCCATCAGGGTTGGCTGGCCGCCGACATCCATGTCCCACAGGTCGTGGTGGGTGAACTGGAAGTGCCAGCGCACTTTACCGGTGGCGATGTCGAGGGCGGTCAGGCCGGCGGCGTGCAGTTCCGATTCAGGGGTGCGTGCGCCACCGAACTGATCCGGGGTCTGGTTGCCCATCGGCAGGTAGATCATGCCGAGTTTTTCGTCGACGCTGAAAATCGACCACATGTTCGGCGAGTTGCGGGTGTAGACCTTGCCTTCGGCAATCGGCGTGGTGTCGTCCGGGTTGCCGCTGTCCCAGTTCCACACCAGTTTGCCGGTGTGCACGTCGAACGCGCGGATCACGCCGCTTGGCTCGTCGATGGAAACGTTGTCGGTGACGTGGCCGCCAATCACCACCAGGTCTTTGGTGACCGCTGGTGGAGAGGTGGAGTAATAACCGCCGGCGGTGAATTCACCGATGTTGGTCGTCAGGTCAACCTGACCACCGTTGCCGAAGTCTTCGCACATTTTGCCGGTGTCGGCGTTCAGGGCGATCAGGCGGGTGTCGGCGGTCGGCAGGAAGATCCGGCGCGGGCAAACACTGGCGACTGGCGCGTTGGCAGTGCCGGTAGGGCTCTGCTCGGATGCGTAGGCGGCGTCATCGTGATAGGTCACGCCACGGCAGGTCATGTGCGCCCAACCCTTGAAGTTCGCCGCGTTTTGCGTGGAGAGCTTCGGATCGAAACGCCAGATTTCCTTGCCGGTGTCCGGGTCCAGCGCGATCACCTGGCTGTGCGGCGTGCAGACATAGAGCATGCCGTTGGCTTTGAGCGGGGTGTTTTCGGCGGTGGTTTCGCCCGGATCGTTCGGCCCTGGCAGGTCGCCGGTGCGGAAGGTCCAGGCCGGAACGAGCTTGTTCACGTTCTGCGGGGTGATCTGGCTCAGTGGCGAGTAACGATCGCCATGGGCGCTACGGCCGTAGGAATTCCAGTCACCGTCCGGCATGGCCGGGGCGGTGTTGCTCATGCCCGGCACGCTGTCGCGATCCAGTTGGCCTTTGATTTCACCCGGGTTGGTGAACAGGCTGGCCAGCGCGGCGATACCGGCAATGACCACGGCAGCGCTCAGTACGCCAGTGCCGACCGGGTTGAATTCGCCGATACGCAATGGACGACGAAACCATGGCAGCAGCATGACGATACCGAGGGCGAAGAGCAGCGCCAGGCGTGGCACCAGTTGCCACCAGTCGAGGCCGACTTCCCACAGTGCCCAGACGGTACTGGCGAACAACACCACCGCGTACAGGCTCAGCGCGGCATAACGGTCGGCAAGCAGCAGCACGCCGGTCAGCGCCAGGCCGATACCGGCCAGCAGGTAATACAGCGAGCCGCCGAGCATGCTCAGCTTGATCCCCCCGGCCAGCATGGCCAGGCCCATTAGCAGAAGCAGGATACCGAGCAGGCTCGGCAGCAGACGGCTTCGACTCAAAGCACCATCAGTGCTCATAGTGTGGTTCTCCGTGACGTTTTAAGTAGTCCCGCGCCAGTTCACTGTAGATGACGATCCGGCGCGGGCAGGGTTCAGTTAAGAAAGGTGTGCGGTTGATTCAATCCCTGTGGGAGCTGGCTTGCCTGCGATGACGGTGTGTCAGTTGGCAAAAGTGTCGGCTGACATACCGTCATCGCAGGCAAGCCAGCTCCCACAGGTCTTGTGGTTTTAATTAGAACGACGACTGGATCTTGATCCCGCCAATCAGCGCGTCATCGACCTGGTCAACGCCACCGGGGTGGCGGATGTATTGCAGGTTCGGGCGCACGGTCAGCCAGTTCGTGACGTGCACGCCGTAATAGAGTTCGGCGCTGTATTCGGTGTCCTGCGGTGGCAGGAAGGACGGGTCGTTGTAGTCGAACACGGCGCGGGCCTGATTGGTCGCCTCGGCGTTCTTGCGATAGGCCGGGTTGACGTGGACGCGAGCCAGGGCGAAACCGATGTCGTCCCTGGCGCGTGCATCGAACAAGCCTTTGTAGACGACGCCCGCCTGGACATAGTTGTCGATGGCGTTGGTCTTCTTGTCGTGCATCGTGCCGTTGGCAAACACGCTCAGGCCCCGAGAGTGGTCGCTGGCGCGGCTGGTCAATTGCTGCTGCACACCGAGCCACACGCCGTGTTTGCTCGACGCGCTGCGGTAAGCCTCGCCACTCAGGGCAGCCGGCTGACCGTTGCTGTCCTTGTAAGCGTCGGTGGCATTGGCATTGCTGTAGTAATAGCCGGCACGGTATTCACCCGGCAGGCCGTTGAGCTTCGGCGACCAGACCAGTTCCACCGGCAGGATCGCCCCCTGGGTGCCGCTGCCGCTGAGCTTGAAACCATTGTCGCGATCAAGGTTCGACGGGTTTTGCTCGTAGGCGCCGACTTGCGCGTACAGCTCGGGCGTCAGGTGATATTTGACCCGCATCGCCCATTGGCTGACCGGCCAGTTGTACCAGATGTCGCCCACCCAGTTACCGACCTGGGAGCCGCAAAACGCCAGGTTCTGGAAGTCGCAGGGGAAGCTGTTGAAATCTTCGCCTTCGCCGAAACGGCCGACTTTGATGTCGAGCTTCTGATCGAAGAATTTCTGCTGATACCACATCTGCGTCAGGCGCCAGGTTTGCCCACGGCCCCAGACTTCCTGAGCCGAGGTGAACCCGCCCACGCGCGGATCATTGATCCGGTCGTTGCTGATGTTGTTGCCGTTGCGCTCGGTGATGGTCAGCTGAAATTCGGCGTCGTCCCAGCCCAGAATTTTCTGCAAGTCCAGATGAGTGCCAAAGCCGAACTGGTCGCTGTAGCGAGCGGTACGGTCGTGGTCGTAACCGCCGTGCAGATTGCTGCCCATTTCGCCGGTGTAATCGACTTTGAAGTCGTAGCCTTTTTCCGAAAGTTCGGTGCGCGTGCCGTTCCAGTCGCCGAGCATCCACGGCGACTCACTGTCGAAAGCCGGAGCGGCCTGGGTGCAAGTGGCGAGGCCCAACGCGGTGAATCCGCCGATCAGGTTCAGGGCTTTTCGATGAGCAATAGGGGGGCAGACAGCGCTGTCTCGCGGAGTTTGAAGATAAGGCATAGGGGAAGTAATTCTGGGTCTTTTTCTGGGAAGTGAACTGAAGCGGCAGTATGTCGCGGGCAACGGAAGCGTTTCAGCTTGACGGGCGCAAGGATAATGTCCTGTTACAAATAGAGAAAGCGCTTTTACTGACATGGAGCGTTTCGGATTTGGTAACAGTGCGCACCGCTTGCTCCTACAGGTCCGGGTGCGTTCTTTTGCAGGTCACCTACATTTAATGGAGGAACACACAGAGCGCTTCCACCCGACCACACCCTCGGCTAAGGTGCGCGGCTTCCCATTCTTTCACCGCTCGAAGGCCCGGCATGACCGAACAGAACAACAACCCGCTGCACGGCGTGACCCTGGAACAAATCCTCAACGCGCTGGTTGAACACTATGAGTGGTCGGGGCTGGCCGAACGCATCGATATCCGCTGCTTCAAAAGTGATCCGAGCATCAAGTCGAGCCTGACTTTCCTGCGCAAAACCCCGTGGGCGCGGGAAAAGGTCGAACGCTTGTACGTGAAGTTGATGCGCACCAAGCGCCCGGTCTGAGCATGGTTAGCCTCTCGACGCCGGGGGCCGCCGCGAGGCGTCGTTTTGTTGCAGTGGCGGCGGTGCTTGGCTGGGCGGGACTGGGCATTCAGCTGTACCTGATTTTCTACTCACGCTGGACGCTGGAGGCCAGCCTGCTCGGCGGGCTGGTCAGCTTCTTCAGCTATTTCACGGTGCTGACCAATACGCTGGTGGCGACCGTGCTGACCTGTGAACTGACGTCCCGCGAGTCGGCGGCGCGCCGCTGGTTTTTGCAGCCGTGGGTGAGTAGCGGCATTGCCGTGAGCATCGCCGTGGTCGGCCTGGCCTACAACGTGTTGTTGCGCCATTTATGGCATCCACAAGGCTGGCAATGGCTGGCCGATGAGCTGATGCATGACGTCATGCCCCTGCTGTTTCTGGCGTATTGGTGGTGCTGTGTGCCGAAAGGCGCGTTGCGACTGCGGCATATCGCTGCGTGGGTGATCTATCCAGTGGTGTACTTCGCATATTCGTTGTGGCGCGGGCATCTGCTGGCGGTTTATCCCTATCCGTTCATTGATGTCGAGAAGCTGGGTTATCCACAGGTGTTTGTGAATGCCGGGGGGGTATTGGTGGGATTTGTGGTGATTGCGCTTGTGTTGATTGGGCTGGATCGCTGGCGCGCGGGTCGAAAGTGAACACTGATGGTGATTTGATTACTTTTGTGGCGAGGGAGCTTGCTCCCGTTGCGCTGCGTAGCAGTGCTAAAACCTGCGACTGAGTTTTAACTGAAACACCGCGTATGCTGATTTCACGACTGCTTCGCAGCCGAGCGGGAGCAAGCTCCCTCGCCACAAAAAAGCTTATAAGCCTTGATCACTCATCAACGCTATCATCCAGCCGCCAGTAACCCACAGCTTTGACGAACTTTTCATCCAGTCCATGCTCATCGAGCAACACCCGGCGTATCTGCCGCGACACTTTGCTTTCGGTCGCCACCCAGGCGTACAGATTGCCGCTGGGCACTTGCAGTTCCTTCACGGTGTTGAGCAAGTTGTTCTTCCCGCCTTCGCGCAAGACCCAGATCACATTCACCTGCGCAGCGCTTTCCAGCTTCTGTTGCTCGGCACCGTTCTCCACTTCGATGACCGCCAGCACCCGGCGATCGGCCGCCAGGCCTTCCAGGCGTCGAGCGATCGCAGGCAGGGCCGTTTCGTCACCGATCAGCAAGTAGCTGTCGAAGATGTCCGGCACGACCATCGATCCCCGTGGCCCGCCGATGTGCAGGAACTGGCCGGGTTTGGCTTGCTCGGCCCAGGTCGAGGCCGGGCCGTCGCCGTGCAGCACGAAGTCGATGTCCAGTTCCAGCGTGTCGAGATCGTAACGACGCGGCGTGTAATCGCGCATGGCCGGCATCGGCTGATCGGTTTTGCCGGCACCGAGCACCAGGGTTTCCAGCGCCGCTTGTTCCGCCGCGTTTTGTGGAAACAGCAGTTTGACGTGGTCGTCCGTGCCGAGGCTGACGAAGCCCGCCAATTCCGGACCACCCAGCGTGATGCGACGCATGCGCGGCGTCAGGTCGACCACCCGCAACACTTCCAGACGACGGCGTTTGATCTCGTGGCTGACACGGTGGATGGTTTGCACGATCACTTCAGTCATTCGGCTTGCTCCTGAGCGGGTTGAACGGCAGGGCCGTCGACGATGGCTTTGGCGGTGTTGTTCAGCAGGTCGCGCACCCGCAGGATTTCTTCCGGGCTCCAGCGGCCGTGATGCATCTGCAAGGCATGACGCAAGTTGTGCACTGCTTCGTGAATTTCGGCGGGACGGTCATGGCCGCGCAATGAGCGCTTGCTGACTTCGATGCGCATCCGCACGCCGTCCAGTGCGATCGCCTGATCGCTTAATGACAGACGTCCGGCCTCGGTGATGGTGTAGCGTTTTTTTCCGCCCTCGGCGTCGCCCAGGATCATTTCGCTTTCTTCGAGGAAGGTCAGGGTCGGGTAGATCACACCGGGGCTGGGGCAGTAGGCGCCGTCGAACATGCTTTCTATCTGGCGGATCAGGTCATAGCCATGGCACGGCTGTTCGGCGATCAGCGCCAACAGCAGCAATTTCAGGTCACCGGGGGCAAATACCCGGGGGCCGCGTCCACCGCGTTCGCGGCCGGGGCGTTTCTCGAAGCCGTCGCGGCCGTCACCGTGTTCACGGTGGGGGGAATGATGGTCTCTCATTTTTTGCTTTCTCTCGTCGTGTTTAGATACAACTTAAGATATATCTTAACGAGAAGGCAAGGACTCCCGACCAGTGGCTACCCCGAACGTCGCGTCGGGTCGAAGCCTGCAATATCAGAAAAATGGTGGTTTTTAATTCAGTTAAAGGCCGGAAATTAGTGTTAACTCTCTAATGTTATGTGTGTGCCTAATGTTTGCTGGGTATGTAGTGTTAGTCCTACAGAAGTTGCTTAGTTAATATCTCGTTGTTATTGCTGATAGAGCAGGGTTTGTAGTCTGTGTCTTACAGTCAGACAGTCACTTTTATGTTATTTCAGGTTTTTTCTTTCCTCGCTGATGCACTTTGGCTACACGGTTGTCGGAACTTGCCTGCTTACTTTCCAGAATAATTGGTCGATCATCTTTCGGCGTTGAAAGTTCAGTTGAGTCATAACTGCTCGTGACAGTTTTACTTATTCAGGAACTTTCAACGAATCGATTATTTAAAACGACAGGTACTGACTAATGTTCAAGAAAATCGCGTTTGCTGCTCCTTTGGCTGTTCTGGCACTGAGCTCCTCGATGGCGTTTGCCGCTACCGAGGCCAAGCACTCCATCAACATTTTGGCCCACGTTCCGGCCGACGATTTCTACGCGGTACCGGTCGATGCGGACCTGGTCAACAAGGACCAGGACATGAGCTACAACCCGTCTACCGACTCCATGAGAACAGTCGACGGGCACTTTGACGTGCTGCACACCGCCGGCAAGGTTCACGCCCGCCTGGAAGGCGTGCCGAAGCTGATTGCCGGTAACAAGACCATCGACCTGAAAGTCGAGCTCAACGGCAAAACGCTGACGACCACTTCGCAGGAAGTTGTTGGTGAAGCCGAGTCCAACGTCCGCTATCGCGCACCGTTCAAAATCAGTGCAACAGGCGGCAAGCCTGATGCAGGTGATTACACCGGCGTTGTCCTGCTGGTCGTTGAACCTTCCGTCTAAGTAACACTCGCGGCAGAACGTTTACTTATTCAAAGTAACGTAACCGGTCGGCAAACTTTCGGTTTGTCGGCCGGGTTTTGACTTCCTTGTAATCAGAGTACTTGTTCATGTTCCCGATGACGCCCATCGCGGCAGCGCTTGCGTTGCTGTTATGTAGCAGCGCATTTGCGGCGCCGACTTCTATTGATCATACCCCCAGAAGTTTGCTGGCCCAGGCCAAGGGTCTGCCGGCGGATTTCGAGGAGCATTTCTTCGATGTGCCGTTGGCCGTTCGGGTCGAGCTCGATCAACAGCCTCTCGGCGAGGCGATGATTGTGTTGTCCCGCGACGACCGGGTGACGTTGCTCGATTTCACCGATACCAGCGAAAGCCGTTTTGACGCCAGTGAGCGCCAAACCTGGGCCGATGTTCTCAAGCCCGGCGTGGCGCTGGGCGCCTGTACCGGCCAGTGCCCGGAACAGATGCTGGCGGTTCACTACAACCTGGAAAGCTCATTGCTGTCGATCGTCACCGAAAATGCCGAGCGCGACACTCAAGCCAAGCGGTTTTACGAACAGCCCGAAGGCGGCAGCAGCGGCCTGATGGTGCGCAACCAGCTCAACCTCAACGGAGGCCAGGAACAGGATCTGGGGGGGCGCTTCGGCCTCGAAGCCAGTGGCAGCCTTGGCAACTGGAGCCAGACCTTCAACATGCAACTGGCACGTCTTGGCGGCCCGGACACCAAGACCTACCACGCGGTGCATGAGCTCTACACCCAGCGCGAACTGCAAGGCAGTTTTTTTCGACTGGGATATTTCACCCCCAATTCCGAAGGCCTCACTCGCCAGCCGCGCTCGTTTGGCACCAGCCCTGACATCGCCGTGGGCGTGATGTACGGCAGTTCTGACAGCCTGGCGATCGACAGCCCGAAACCCAGTGTTTATCCGATTTATGTCACCGCCAATCGCCAGGCCTCGGTGGAGATTTATCGCGATGGTTTGCTGATCCACACCCAATCCGTCCCGGCAGGTTTGCAGACCCTCGACACCCGGCCATTGCCCGGCGGTATTTACGAAGTGGAAGTGCGATTGATCGAAGACGGTCAAACCACCACGACCACCCAGGAACTGATCTACAAACCGAACAACTGGCGCAATCTCGATGAGCGCTGGCGCTATAACCTGTTCGCCGGGCAGGAAAGCAAACTGCTCAGCAACTGGGATCAACAGAACGACGGCGATGCGACGGCGGGAGCTGCGATCAACTACCTGCTGCATCCTCGAGCGATTCTAGGGTTGTCGGCACGTCAGGTCCGCAACACCCTTCAGTACGGCAGTTCCATCGACTGGAGCCTGGCCAACAGCATCAACCTCTACGCCAATCTGTACCAGACCGAAGACCACGGCAGCGGCGCCGATCTGCAAGCGCTCTACAACTATGGTTCCGGCAGCCTGGTCGTGAGCCATAACCGCAGCTGGCTCGACACCACCAACACCTACGACACATTGCCCGACGGCACCCGCGTGCGCCAACGTAACGTGTTCACCGGCGAAACCAGCAATTCATCGCTGGCGTTGAACCACCGGATCAGCCGCAAAAGTTCGCTCAACGCGCGGGTGTCTCACAGCGACGGCAACGTTGAAGGCGTGGGCCTGGACCTGGGTTGGACGCAACGCATGACGCTGCTGGGCAGCGATGCCAACTGGCGACTGTCGCTGTTCGATCGTCCGGGCAGCTTCAGCAGCGGCGATGCGCGTAATCGCGGGGTCGATCTAAGCATCAACATGGCACTGGGCGGACCTGGTCAGCAGGTATCCGGCAGCATCGGTTCGCGTACGGCCCGTGACGGCAGCCGCGACAACAACGCGTCACTCGGTTACCGCAAAGACCTGCAAGACCATGTGCTGCAAAGTGTCTCGGTAACCGCGCTCACAGACACTTACGGCGTCGGCTTGTCGAGCCTGACGAACTTTCGCACCGATGCAATCAACGGCGACGGTTTTGTTCAGCGTTCCTCCTTCAACGGCAACTTCACAGGCGGCGTAAACCTCGACAGCACGGTGGTCGTTGGTGGTCAGCGCATGGCCCTGACCAGCCAGCATCAGGGGCGCGGCGCCGGGATGATTGTCGACATCGAGTCCGATATCGACGGCATCGCCCTGCGCGCCGACGACCTCAGTGGCGGCAGCGTGGCGTTGCGCCCGGGGCGCAATTTCATTCCATTGACGGCCTACAGGAACAGCTCGGTGAGCTTTGATTTCGAAGGCAACCATGTGCCGGCGGCGAGCATCGAACCTTCCCGTACCCGCTATCACTTGAACAAGGGCGGCGTGGAATATCGCCAGGTGCGGGTGATGAAAACCCTGACTGTGCTCGGGCGCTTGCTCGATGCACAAGGACAGCCGCTCAAGGGGCATCACGTGATCAACCATGCCAGCCGTGGGGTGACTGAAGTCGACGGGTTTTTCTCGATGGAGATGAACGCCGGTTCACCGACCCTGGAGGTGCGTTACGCCAATCAGCTGTTGTGCCAGTTCCGCCTTGATGCCAATCGTTATCGCAGTGAAAACAACGTGTTGATGATTGGTGATCTGCAGTGCACGCCGGACACGCTGGCCGATGCCAGTTCCTCTGACCAGAAGGCAGGTTGAAGCCATGAAAATCTCTACTATCGGCCTGGCGCTGGCGATGACGCTGGTGGCTCCATCGGTTGGGGCGGTGAATCAGGAGATCCGGGCGCTGTTCACCCCCGATCCCTCGCAGCCGCAAAAAAACGTATTCATCAACAAGACCCCGAACAGCGGCTATTGCGCGACTTACCCGGACCAGTGCCAGGACAACAATATGTTCAGCATTCGTTTGCCGATTCGCTTCGGACCGAGGGCAAACATCGGGCGTCTGGATCTCATCCCTGTGAAAGTACCGGCCAACTGGCGGCAACTGACGGTGACGAACAGGCAAACACTGGAAACCGAAACGGTCGAGGTGCGCATTACCGGTGTTGGTTCCGAATACGTCCTGAGTCATTCGGCCGCCAGCCTGGTCGGTGTGACAGACATTCTCGAGGGACATCAGAAACTGTGGTACGGCAGCAGCTGGGTATACGCGCCACCTCCTTGCGAGTACAGCGGTGTAGGGGCGTACTCACCCAGTACGTATCGATTCTTCTGGAAAACCCCGACAGAGGCGGCCTGCAACAAAAGAACCTACTTTGCTATCCCGCACATGTCCTTCGAAAATCTGGATATTGCCTATGAACTGCGCACGCCCAACCCGCTGGGAATGTCGAGCGGGCTCTATACCGGATCGATGAGCTATCGGGTCGGCCCAGGCGCTGATTTCGACTTGGGAAGCATGCCTGCGAACGACAGTAACCTGACCCTGGACTTCGTGCTGGACGTACAGCACACGCTGAAAGTCGATATCCCTCCTGGCGGGGAAAAAGTCCGGTTGACCCCGGCAGGTGGCTGGCAAAGCTGGCTGCAGGAAGGGCGAAAGCCTGTACGGCTGTTCCGGGATCAGAGTTTCAATATCTCGGCGTCGACGCGTTTCAAAATGCACCTGGAATGCGAAATCGCCATAAACCCTTTTGAGTGCATGATCCTGGACCGCAAGACCGGGCGTGCGGTTGAGGTGCAGGTCAGCACCACGCTGCCCAATGGCCTGACCGACCTCGCCGGCCAACCGGTCAAGCAACGCCGGCTACGTACCGGTGCAGCGAATGCCCAGCAGTTTCAACCGAGCTTTTATGTGGAAAGGCGTCCAGGCGTACTGCACTTCGAAATTCCAGCCAGTCAGATGGGTTTCATGCTCAGCCCCGGCCAGGCGGGCTACTACGCCGGCAACGTCACGGTGATCTGGGATTCGGATCTTTGATGGGCTACGTATCGCCAGGTGCCATTCGTGTTGTGTTCATTGTCATGAGGTTCAAGGGTATGAAACGTCTGTGGTTGCTGTTGGGGTTGAGCGGTTTTTCATTGGGTCTTCAGGCCGGGCCGCAGATTAACGTCGGAACGGTCTACGACTATCTGGATGGTGACAAGAGCACGTACCTCAAGCGTGTGTTCAACCGCGGTGACAGCACCGCGTTCGTCAAAGTCAACATCCTGGAGATCCTCTACGACGACGATGGCACGTCCCGTGAAGTGCCGGTCAAGACCCAAGCGGATGCGAGTGGCCGCGATGGCTTGATGGCCAGTCCCGCGCGCTTGATCGTGCCGGCCAATGGCATGCAGGGCACACGCTTGCTGCTGATGGGCAATCGGGACACCGAACGATATTTTCGCGTGCGCTTTGTGCCGGTGGTGCCGGAAAAGGAAGACGATTTTGCGGTGTCCAGCGAGGAACGCGATGAGTACAAAAAGAATCTGTCGGCGGGGGTCAACGTCATGACCGGGTTTGGCACGGTGTTCTTCGTGCGGCCAAAGGACACTCGTTTCGACAGCGTGATCGATGACGCAGCCGAGCGTTACACGCTGCGCAATAACGGCAATACGGTCGTGGTGGTCGACGAGTTTCGCAACTGCTCGCTGAAGGATGAAACCGAGTGCGAGCCGACTACCAAACACCACATCCTCGCGGGCAAGACGTTCGAATTCGAGAAAAAGCCCGGTCGCGAGTACCGCTTCAATCTGGTCGAGGGCAACGCGAAAAAAACGCTGCGCATCGCCAGCAAGCCATGATGAGGTGATCGGTGATGCAACAGATAACTGACATGATCAAGCAAGCGACCGTCGCCGGATGCGTGGGGGCCTTGACGCTGATAAGTGCTTGCGCTTTCGCGGCGCGGGAGGAGCACACGTTCGAAGTGTCGGCGGATATTCCGACCCTCGGGTTTTACGTAATCCCGGCCGAGTCGGACTGGATTCACCGACCGCAGCGGTTGAACTGGAACCCTTCCACCAAGACCCTGAGCAGCGTGCGCAAGTATTTCGATGTGCGGCATGACACCAGCGCCATTGAAGCGCGCCTGGAGGCCACCCCCTACCTGTCGAACGGCAGGCCGAGTGACAACATGGCATTGCGGGTCAGTTTCAACGGGGTGGAGTTGAGCCCGGACCTTTCTTCACGGCTGGTGGTGTCGGCGGCTGAAGCGGCGGCAGGCACGCGGGTGTTGCTGGAAATCGCGCCAGTGAAGCCGCCCGGGGGATACCGCCCGGGGGATTACGACGGCAACGTACTGTTGTTGTTCAACGCCAGGGCGCCGGGGGAGTGAGCGCAAGCAGCGCTTCGGTTTTCAAGGCGCTCGCGCATCGGCCGCCACCATTGAACTGAATGTCTGAAACTCACAGTCGCGATGTCGGAACCGGCGCACACGCGACACTGCTTCCCGGTTGCAGATACGGCGTCAGAATCGGCGCCATCCCCTTGAGCACTTGCACTGGCAGGGCAGAGGTGAACTTGAACGCTTCGGCCGTTTGCCCGGGCACGAACGCGGTCATCGTGCCGAAGTGACGATCGCCGATGTAGAACACGAAGGTCGCGGTGCGGTTAATGGATTTCGAACTCAGAATTCGCCCCCCCGAACCGAAGGCTTCGATGCGGTTATCGCCCGTACCGGTTTTGCCGCCCATGCCCAACGGTTTGCCATCAGGCGTTATGAAACTGCCGGAGATGCGTTTGGCTGTACCGGCATCCACCACCTGCGACAACGCTTCACGCATGGCTGTGGCCACCTCGGAAGACATCACCCGTTTACCGACATCCGGGTTATTGATCAGTTTGGTTTCGTACGGTGTGTTCGCTGCAAAATGCAGGCTGTCGATGCGCAGCGTGGGCATGCGCACGCCATCGTTGAGGATGGTGCCGATCAGCTCCGCCAAGGCTGCCGGACGATCGCCGGAGCTGCCGATGGCGGTGGCCAGCGATGGCACCAGGTGATCGAACGGATAGCCGACTTTCTGCCAGCGCTGGTGAATGTCGAGAAACGCCTCGATCTCCAGCATGGTGCGAATGCGGCTGTCGCGCGCACCCTTGTGACGGCTTTTGAACAGCCAACTGTAGACTTCCTGGCGTTCGAACTGGCTGGCTTTGACGATCTGGCTGAACTTGGCGTCGGGGTTGTTCAACAAATAGCCGATCAACCAGAGATCCAGCGGGTGAACCTTGGCGATGAAGCCTTGGTCCGGTAGGTCATAGGCGCCAGGGCCGTAGCTTTCGTAAAGCCGCTGAAGACGTTCGTCAGTCAGTTTTTCGGTGAGCTTGGCGCCTTTGAGGTGCGAGCGCACGAACATGTTGAAGCTTTCCTGACTGGCCTGTGGCAACAGATACCGATGCACCGCGGCCATGCGGATCGGGGTCGGGCGCATGCCGTCGAGGAAGGTCTCGAGTCGCGCCTGGGTGTCCTTGTTCTTGTACTTCTTCCAGAACTTCAGCAGGAACGATGTGCCTTCGCGGTCGGCAAACGAAGCCAGGTATTCCTGACGCCGAGGGTCGCGGTCGTCTTTGAGCAATTCGGCGCTGCTATTGGGGCCGGAATACGTGGTGTAGCGCACCAGGTCACGCATCAGCCGAATGAATGGCAGGTTGATCGACTCGCGCAGGGCATCGCGCAGGGTCGGGAGGCGCCCGTTGTCTTCTTTGCGAAAGTTAACGAATGTGTGCAGCCCGCCACCGGTGAAAAAAGCTTCACCGGGGCTGGCCGAGTATTTGCGATCCAGTGCAGCGCCGAGCATGCCTGGCAAATTGCGGTCCTTGGTCTGGATCAGGTAATCGACGGCCCAGCGACTCAGGCGGTCCTGATCCGGGACGTCGACCTTCTTCAGTTCCGGGACGGTCATGGCTGCGTATTTTTCGTGCAGCTCGGCGATGATCTGCAAATAGGTGGTCAGCACACGCATCTTGGCGGTGGAGCCCAGTTCCAGCTTGCTGCCTTCATTGATATCGAACGGCTGGTCGGTGCTGTCGGTCTGCACCCGCACCCGCGAACCATCCGGGGTCAGTTCGAACAGTGTGAAGCTGTAGCGCACCTGGGCGGTACTGGTGGGGGTCAGCAGGCGTTCGCCCATCAAGCCGATCTGCGCCGCAAACTCAGGGTCGGCCAGATGCTTGAGGTACTCGGTGGCCTGGGCTTGCAACTCGCCTTGCAGGGTGCTGGTGGCGGAAAGATCAAGGCGATCGAGGTCGTACAGCGGACGGTTGAGCAACCCGCCCAGACGACTGCGTGCCACGCTGATGCCCTTGTTGGTTTCGATGGGCTGAATGGTGGGTTGTGTCTGCCAGTCGCGATAGGTCACTTTGCTGGCCAATGCCGCCGCCGCGAGTGGCGCATCGATCACGCCATTCTGAGCCAGCAGGCGGATGTGGCTGTCGGTGAGGCTGGCCAGTTCCTCGCGGCCCTTGGTCAGGTAGTGGGAAGGGCGGCGCTGGGCAATCATCAAAGACAGCATCTCCCGCAGGGCCAGACCTTTTTCCGACATGCTTTTCGGATCGATCTCCTTGCTGGCCAGCCGCTCGTTGGCCTGGTTGAAGTCGGCGCCGTACCAGACACGCAAACCTTCGGCCATGCCATGCACTTCACCGTGGCCGGGTACCGCCGACAGAGGCACGCTGTTGAGGTAATCGCGAATCACATTCTGCCGGGCTTCAAGGGTCTCCGGCCCGGCCTGATAGGCGCGCACGCTGGCAGAAATCATCTGACGGATTTTTTCCGCGCCCGACACGGTCAGGCCATCGGGTGAATGCCGGTACTTCTCAAGTTGCGTCGCCAGGGTACTGCCGCCCGCCGACTGGCCCGGCAGGTGCATCAACTTGGCAACCTGGGACCACGCTGCCATGCCGAACCGAGGCCAATCCACGGCGGGGTTGGCCCGGGGCTGACGGGGATCGAGCAAGAAGCGGTTTTCGATGAACAGCAAGCTGTTGACCACCACGGGAGGGATTGCCGCAAAGCTTGAATACAGTTGTTGTGGGTACTTGTACTGGTAAAGCGGTGCCGCACGGCAATCGGTGATCGACAATCCCGCCTGGATTTTTTCCGGGTAGGGCACGAAAAAGCCCTTGTCGGTGTAGTCCATCAGTTTTTGTGAAAACCGGGTCTGGGCTGCCACAACGTAGTCACGCTTGATCAGACGTGGCAGGAATTCATCCAGAGAGCTGTAGCCCAGGCGCAAGTCGAAAGGACCGGCACCGGGATAGCGAATGGCATCGCTGGGACCGGGTTTGAGCTCGTAACTCAAAGTGGCGGCGTATTGGCTCAGTTCCCGGGATTGAAACTTCGACGTGCGCATTTCCTTGGCTGCGGCCAACCCGACGACAATCAGGATAATCAGCAACAACAACCAAAACGCACCCCAGCCGTGCCTGGTGCGACTGCTTCGGGATTTTTCAGGTAAAGGCGTTTCGTCCATACGTCCAGTCTGAACCACATTTTTACTCGAATCGGTTTGCCACAAAACGCCCATAGTCGACTGATCCATTCACGCAGATTGAGAGGACTTGTCTGAAGCTTAGACGGTGGTTGGCCTTGGTGAAAAAATTGTGAATGCACAAGTATCGATTTCCC